>PWSR01000061.1 GCA_003563985.1 Clostridia bacterium
CCCTCGGCCATTCGCCGCTTCAATCGCCGGGCCGCATCGTGTGAAATACTGAATGCCCAAACCCCGGAATTCTCTCGAATCGGCAGCCGCAGCAGTTGGACGGCATCCGGGACCAATTCCGGTTCGCGTATCCCGGGTATTTGATACAGCATGTAATCCGTAATCAATCCGCGCGCACCGCGATCAATGGCCAGGCGGGCCGCCTCCCACCATCCGGGGCGACGCGTGGTGCCGTGGATGAATGCGACCTTACCGGACAGGTCTTTGCCCTCGAAATCTGCCGGCGCCTCCCCGGTACCGACATCCACTACCTCGAGTTCCTCGCCATCGGAACAGGTGGAGTCGGACCACCATGCGATGCACGTGGGCGCGGTCTCGTAGTCCACCAGCAACCGTTCACCGTCATCCTCCACCAGGGAGAGGGAGGCATCGACGGGATCCCAGGCATCCTCCACGGGATAATCGGAGATTTCCAGGTCATCGAAGCCGGCATCGCGAAAGGCACGTTCCAATATTTTCGTAGCTTCCAGGTAACCCCGGGACCCCGGGGAGCGATAGTGGTCCGTGAGGCTCGCCGCAATGTCCCTTGCCCGGTTCCCATCAAAATGTCGGTCAATGACTCGATACAATTCTCGCCGCGTCGTCATCGATCTTCACCTCCGCTTGGTCTTGTGGCGTCGGCTTCAGAAACGTCGGATCATGAGAACGACGAATGCCCCCGTAGCCTGGAATATAGCCATCGCGAACGTGTAACTGACCAGGTGGACTCCGACCATGGTGAGGAATACGTCGACGGAAAGGGTCCAGCCTACCCATCCAAGCCCCAGGGATAGGGCGAGTCCCAGACAGGCTCCCGCCGTCACCAGGGCCAGTGCAGCCGCCAAAGCCATGTGGGACACCTCGCGATACAAGTAGGCAATCCACCCACCCGTGATCGCCATCATGGCGTACAGTATCGGAGAGCTGATGGGAACGGGTGAAAAGGGAGCGTAGGATGTGGAACTGAGCACCATGAGGCAACCGGTCGACAAGCCCAGGGCGAGGACCGATCCGATACGTGGCACAACCTGCAGCTTATCCCCTCGATCGTTCAAGGATCTACCTCCCTCGAGGTGCGTACAGGTACATCGGTGTGAAGACCTTCTACGTCGACCCACACGACGCCTCGCACCCGCCACAGGGCTCCGGGAACTTCGAAGCCCTCCTGGACCGCATCGGCAAAGAACTGGCGCAGGGTGAACCTGTACGAGAACGTTGCCGACTCCCCGGGTTCGAGGCGCACCCGCAATTGGGTGTCGCTGTTCGTCGCCACATAGGTCCCGGCGACGTAAACGGAAAACCGAGTGTGATCCAAGAAAACATCGAGGGTACCGCCGTTGGACATCTTCAATTCCATGTCCAGCCGACGGTCTCCCCGATTCCAATCGACGGTTTCGATGGCGACGTCCAACCCCCGGATGGATCTGGCCGTTTGCCGATAGCGATGCAGGGTACCGAGCGTCCAGCTCCCGACGAGGACGGCGACCAGGGACGAAACGACGAAGATCGCCAGTACGATTCGTCTTCTAGCGATGTCGTCCCGCAAGTAGATCCCCCGCCCTAGACATGCTCCGGATTCCACGGTCCTCGGCAAAGATTTCGGCCTCGTTTGGCCAACCGCCCCTCGAGAAATACGCCCGCGATATTGCCGGGCTCCGAGAGAATGCTGATGTCTTCCGTGGGATCTTTGGAGGTGAGGAGGAAATCCGCCAGATAACCCGGGGCCACGCGGCCGAGGTCGTCACCGCGATCCATGAGATCCGCCACCACCGAAGTGCCGGCCTTCAAAGCCGCCATGGCACTGAGCCCGCCTTCGACCAACTGTTCCATCTCGGTAGCGTTCTCTCCATGATGCAAGAACGGCCCCCCGCCCATGTCGCTACCCACGGCGATCTTGACACCGGAATCGATGGCATACTCCATGCTTTGGAACATCGCCTCCCGGGCGGAGGCCGCCAGGTCATGCATCCTGGCCAATTCTTCGTCCGTCATACCATTGCGGTAAAACCCCCGGGTAACATTGCGGTACAGCGTCGCCGCGGTGGGGAGAAGATAGCTACCCTGCTCCGCCATTTGGTCCGCCAGGTCCGGGGTCAACCAGAAGCCGTGCTCGATGGAGTCGATTCGGGCATCCAGGGAGGCCCGGATTCCATCGGTGCCCATGGCATGGCTGGCCACGCGTTTGCCCACGCGGTGCGCCACCTCCGTGGCGGCGGACATCTCTTCGGTGGTCATCTCCTGATGCCCTCGAATCTTGCCGCCGAAGCCCCGGGTGGCATTCACTTTGATGAAGTCTACGCCGAGTTTGAGCAGCTCGCGGGTTACCCGCCGCACCTCGTCCGGGGAATCGGCGACACCGCGGTTATCCAGAAAGCGCGCGTTGAAGAATCGATCGCGATCCATGTGCCCACCGGTGTTGCAGATCCCGTACCCGGCGGATTGGATGCGCGGAATGGCGAACTCACCCCGGCCACCCGCATCGCGCAGGGAGAGGACGCCGATCCCAGCGCAGTCGCGAACGGTGGTGAACCCCATCTCGAGGGTCCGCTCGGCATTTCTCAAGGCCCGCAGGGTGGCCGCACCCGGAACATCGCTCAACATGACGGCGGCGCGATCGGGAACGGAATCATTGCAAAGGTGGACGTGTCCATCGATGAGACCCGGCATCATCGTATACTCGCGGGCATCCAGAACGGGCCAATCCCCGTACTCCCCGGGATTTCCCTCTCCCGCGGGTCCCATCCAGGCGAACCGACCATCCTCCACGGCAACCAAGTAGTCCTGAAGCACTACATCGGAAAGGCCGTCAATCAGACGGCCGATCCGGATCATATACCCCATGATTTAGCCCCTTTCGCCACATCGCAAATACGTCACTCGTCGAATCGAGCCCGTGCCCGCATCCAACCCGCTCGAGGGCACCCCGCACGAACGAAGATCTCCTCGTCGGCTGCGTCGGGGGCGCGGATGATCCAGGTCAAACACGCTGTCCGCTTCGGTACTCCACTCTCGGGCTCGTTGAAATAGAAACCCCGGAGACGGCGCATCCGCCCCGGGAGATGTCCCGCGTCCACCACGGGCTCGCCCTCGACGATTTCAACGCCCTCCGAAAGCTGCAGTTGGGCCCGAACCGGGTCGGCCACTTGCATCTTGACCGCCATGTCCGTGACATTGGTGGGTAGGTAGCCGGTGTTTTCAAGCACCAAACGTAGTCGAACCAATCCCCCTCCGAGTCGGTTAGCGCAAAAAGACTTGATCTCCACGCGGGGGAGCGATGCCGGGTACGTTACGTTGAAGGCCGTGTTCCGCTCACATTCATCCTCGAGGAAGGACGCGGGTGGGTTCTTGCGGGTGAACTTGATCTTCCACCCCCCGATTTCTACCGGTCCGAGCTGGGGGTGATCGAAGGGTGTCCAGTCCTGGAAACCCGCTCCCCCGAGCTGCTCATCGTTAAACCGCAGTAACGCGATTTCATCCTCTACGGATTGGTCCTGGAAGGGATAGAAATTCTCCGGATCCCCCCGCTGGACGCCGGCGCGCTGCGCCATATTCCAGATCTCGGTGCCCAGGGCCAGTTGCCCCATGTGATTGTAGGACCAGTCGTGCAATACCCCGCGACGCGGGCTCTTCTTGTTCGGGGTGAAGGACTCGAACACGGACACCATGGGATACCCCGTGAGCCGTTCACCCAATTCGCCCATGCGCTCATACGCCGCCAGGTCCGAGGGATGGAACTCGCTGTCGGGCAGGTGCCCGAAGGGACGCATCAACAGGCCGCCGTATGTATGGTATGCGTGGGTGACCGCGATGTTGGGGTGATCGAGAATGAAGTCCACGACCGCTTTGCATTCGGGCTCCGATAGGGGATACGCGCCGCCGCCCGCCTGGAGGGCGTCCGGCTCCCAGCCCGCGGGGAAGTTGCGATTGAGGTTCAGCTGATACTCCCGCGGAAGTACGCGAAAATCATCGACGTCCGCACCACCGATTAGCTCGCCCTCCGGGACGATGGTGTAATACGAACCCAGGATATCCTCGGGCGCCCGCGCGACCATGAGGCGTGGATCCCGATCGGAAACCTTCCACTCACCGTGGGGATCGGGATAGCGCATCAATACGATCTCGCCATCACCATCGACGTCACACTCGCGCAGTCCCCGGGGAGAATCCTCCTTCGGATACGGACGCGCACTCCCCCACTGCTTGGAAGGGGTCGTCAGGAATGCTTCCGCACCATCCGGATTCGTCCGGGGAAGAATATAGAAGGTGGTACGCTTGAGAATCTCGGCCAGGAATGGATCTCCATCGCGATTGGACACCAGGTGGTTGATGGTATGCAGGCACACCTGCGTGCCGGATACCTCCCCCGCATGAATACACGCATCGATGTACACGGCTGGCTTATCTTCGGGCGGGCGGTCATCGAAATCCGTGACCGTTACCGCCCAGATATCGCGGCCTTCCAGGCTCTTACCGATGGACTCCACCCGCACCAGGTCCGGGTGTGCCTCGGCCATCGCCTCCAACAGGATCGTCATTTCTTCGTGCGTATAGTAATGATCGGCGCGGAACGCTTCCGGCACGTCTCCATCTCCCCTCGGATCGAGTCCTCCGTTATCCCGAGATCCACCGTTTCACATTATTCGGGTTAGCGTCCCCGCAATCTCGGATCCAGGGAATCACGCAGACCGTCACCCAGCAGGTTGGTCGCCAATACCGTCGCCATGATGGCCAATCCGGGGAATGTGGCGATCCACCACGCATCGTACAGACGCGCCCGACCGTCGGAAATGATCACGCCCCACTCGGGGGTGGGTGGCGATATGCCGAGACCGAGGAATCCGAGTGCCGCCACCGATAGGATGGCGCCGGCCAGGCCCAGGGTTGCCATGACGATCACCGGGGCGAGGACGTTGGGCAGGATATGCCGGAACATGATCTTGACGTTACCCGCTCCCGCCGCCCGTGCCGCCTCGACGTACGGGGTATCCCGCGCGGCGAGAACCTGCCCTCGGACGATCCTGGCATAGCTGGGTATGCTGGCCACTCCGATGGCGATCATCACGTTTACCAATCCGGGACCGAGGGTGAATATGATGGTCAACGACAGCAGGATGCTGGGCATGGACATGATCATGTCCATGATCCGCATGAGTACCTCGTCGGTCCAGCCGCCGAAGAATCCCGACATCAACCCGATTACGATGCCGGCCGTAGCCGCAATCCCCACCGATATCATTCCGACCCAAAGTGAGATGCGTCCGCCGTACATGATGCGGGTGAGCACGTCGCGACCCATGGTATCGGTGCCAAAGAGGTGATCACCCCCCGGAGGCTGAAGACGAACACTGTAATCGGGCTTGACCGGATCATAGGGGCTGATCACATGGGCGAAGACCGCCGAGAGGATGATGATCGTAAGCATGATGACTCCGACGATCGCCCCGGGGTGCTTCCGAATCTCCCGCCAAAACATTTGGAAGGGGGTCCGTATGGGCATGTCGCCGCCCAGTACTTCCTTGTTCTCTATATTTCGGGACATGTGATACACCTTCTTCCTCTCCACTGGTCACTCGGAGCAGACAGATCCCTGTCCATCGATTTGATATCAGTCATAGCGAACCCGGGGATCGAGGAATCCATAGGTCAGGTCGACCACCAGGTTGACGAATACAAACACGACCGCAAGAACCAGCACACCACCCTGTACCAGCGGAAAGTCGTGGGAGAATATGGCCTTGATGATCAAGTCTCCGATTCCCTGGCGGGCGAACACGATCTCGGTAATTACGGTTCCACCCAGCAGGAATCCGAACTGCACACCGACGACGGTTACCACCGGTATGAGGGCATTCTTCAAAGCGTGTCGCCAAACCACGATCCGCTCGCTGAGGCCCTTCGATCGCGCCGTGGTAATGTAATCCTGCCTCAGTACCTCTAGCATCGAGGAACGCACCAGGCGCGCCAGGACCCCGGCACTACGCAGTCCGATGGCAAATGCGGGTAAAACCAGGTGTCGCCAGGTTGCGGACCCGGACGTGGGAAACCAGCCGAGACGAACCGCGAAGAAGAATATGAAGATCAGCCCCAGCCAAAAACTCGGCATCGAAACCGCCAGGAGCGCTCCAAACATGGTACCCGTATCGAACACCTTACCCCGGTTGACGGCCGCCGTCACCCCGAAAATGCTGCCCAGCGTAATGGCGATACCCATACCTGCCAGGGCCAAGCGAATAGTCGCCGGATACTGCTCGAGAAGTTGCGCCACGACCCGTCGCCTGGTAAACAGAGAGCGGCCGAGATCGCCCCGCAGGGCATTGGAAAGGAACTCCCAGTACCTAACCATCATCGGGCGATCCAAGCCCAATTGTCTTCTAAGCTCTTCCTGCTCCTGGGCCGTCGCCCCGAACTCGGCCAACATGACCGCAGTCGCATCCCCGGGGAGCATGTTCACCATCAAGAAGACGATGAAACTCACCCCAAGGGTCACGATCAGGGCCGATACAATACGTTTCTGTATATACTTCGTCATCGCCCATCCCCCTGATTCATGCTCCCGTGATGGATTTCCCCGCCCGGTCGGGGGCGGGGAAATCCTGGTCCTGCAGTCTCATCGGAGAGATATTACTCGTGGAGGTTCAAGACGAAACCGAACCAGCCGGTGCTGTCCGCGGGGGTCCAGCCCTTGATCTCGGGACGGAACGCCCACATGATGGCTACGTTGTTCAAGGGAACCATCAGACCGTCTTCCATGAGAATGTACTGGATGCGGTCATAGATTTCCTTGCGCTCGTCGACATCCGCGGTACGCTCGCCCTGCTCGAACAGTTCGTCGACCTCGGGGTTGCTATAGTGGTAGAAGTTCCAGCCACTGCCGATGTTCTCGGAGTGGAACCGACCGCGAATGGCGGAGGGATCGTTGGAGCTCCACTGGGTCCAGACGAGGTTGTGCTCGCCTTCCTGGGCGGTATTCTGCTGCATCGGGTTGTCAAGCGCCCAGATCTCTACATCGGCACCCATATCGGTAAGCATGGGCTCGACTACTTCGGCGACGCTGCGGACGCCGGGGAGGGTCAGGTACTTGATCTCCA
>PWSR01000131.1 GCA_003563985.1 Clostridia bacterium
GAGCCCGGGGCTCACGGTGTTGACCAGGATGTCATAGGGGGCCAGTTCGATGGCCGCGACGCGGGTGAAACTCTCCACCGCGGCGCGACTGGAAGCGTACGCCCCCGCGCCGGCACCGGCGCTCTTTGCGCTACCGGAAGAGAAGTTGATGATCCGACCGTTCTCGGTTCCCAGGTCGATCATGGTCCGACCAGCGGCCTGGGTCATCAGGAAGATTCCCCGGCAGTTGACCGAGTAGACCGTATCCCAAACTTCTGCCGTCTCCTCCAGGAGGGCGGTAATGGGTGCTACCGCTGCGTTGTTCACGCAAACGTCCAGTCGACCAAATTCCTCGACGCATCGATCGACGATGGCATTTGCACCCTCGAGGGTACTAACGTCCCCAACGATGGAAGCAACGCGTTCCTCGAAGGGCTCGCAGGTCTCCGCGAGCCCCTCGGCGTCCCGGTCCGCGGCCAGCACCATTGCGCCGGCGTCGTGGAAGGTCTTCACCATGGACCGACCAATTCCCCGGGCTGCACCCGTCATGATTACCGCTTTTCCTGTGAAGTCAAATTGCATACAACACGCTCCGTTCTTGTTCATCCCAAATCAATCGTACAGTCAACTCCGGCTCTCGCTGGGGCTACTCCCTGCCCGTCACCCAATCGTAGCGGGGGTCGTCGTCGATGATCTTGTGTCCGGCCCGGGAACCGACACTCGACCCACCATCGACCTCCCACACCGCACCGCATACATAACCGGAGTATTCGGAGGCCAGGAACATGGTTACCCAGGCCACTTCCTCGGGCTCCCCGGGACGCGCCAGAGGCAACATAGGGATCCTCGAGGTTAATACTTCCGCCATCTTCGGAGGTAACGGTTTCGGTTGGGTATCGATGAGGCCCGGACTGACCGTGTTCACCAGGATGTCGTGGGGGGCCAGTTCGATGGCCGCAACGCGGGTGAAACTCTCCACCGCAGCGCGACTTGAGGCGTAGGCAGCGGCCCCGGCCCCGCCTCGCTTGGCGCTACCCGAAGAGAAGTTGATGATCCGACCGTTTTCCGTACCTCCGTCGATCATGGCCCGGCCCGCGGCCTGCGTCATTAGGAACGTACCCCGGCAATTCACCGCGTAGACGGTGTCCCAGACCTCCACCCGCTCTTCGAGCAGGGCAGCGTGGGGCGCCACGGCGGCGTTGTTGACGCACACGTCCAGACGTCCAAATGCCTCGACGCACTTATCGACGATGGATTTCGCACCCTCGGGGGTACTGATGTCCGCCACGATAGAGACCACGCGATCCTCGAAAGGTTCGCAGGTCTCCGCGAGGCCCTCGGCGTCCCGGTCTGCGGCCAGCACCATCGCCCCGGCGTCGTGGAAGGTCTTCACCATGGTCCGACCGATTCCCCGGGCTGCACCCGTCATGATTACCGCTTTTTCTGTGAAATCAAATTTCATCTTCGTTCCTCCTCAAGATGGCGCAAGCATTCCAAACCTCTTGCATTCTCGTCGATGGACGATGGATTATCGTCCCAGCCAGGCGCGCGTCACGGCCCACCCCTGCCCGATCACGACGGACATCGTGCGGGAAGCCGTGGCAAAATCCTCGGATACGAAGCGGACCGTCCTACCGGATACTCTCTCGACCCCGGGCACCTTGGCGGCCGCATCGGCACAACCCGCGTTCATGAAGTCCATCTCCAGGGTTACCGGAACCTCCACGACAAGACGATCGCTGTCCTCCACACCCTGAACGGCCAACTCCGCCGCCTGCTCGATTCGATCCGCGGCCACTTCCGGAGGAAGTGTCCGAGCCGCGTTGCGGCTCAACGCCCACTTGACGACCACTGTCTTCACCCAGGGCATCGCGTCCTTCGCTTCGTCGGCGGTACGATCATCCCCCGCAACCATCACCGTCGGTACGCCGTAGTGCCCGGCCAATGCCGAAATAAACCCCACTTCCCCGAAGGGTGTTCCGTTTATCCTGATCTCATCCACGACCAAGCCATGAACGGTATGGCTGATGACTCCCAGGGATTTGTTCCTGCTGTGCATACCCAGCAAGATCAGGGCCCCGAAATCGGCACTCAGCCCGTGGGGATCATCCAACGACTTGGGACTACCCGTGAGCAAAGTCGCCCGTCGATCGAGGTCGTGGGCGAGTATGTTGCGGCAGCCGTTTCCGCCGTGGCTATCGCTGACGACGACTTCGGTGGGGCCGGCCTTGAAGGCACCTCTGACGGCAGCGTTGGCTTCATCGGCCATCCATTTGCGGGCGTGGGGATAGTCCACTCCATTGGGGGACGTCTGCGAACTGTCCACCACGCCCGCGATCCCCTCCATGTCAACGGCTACGAACACTTTCATTTCAGCACCATCTTTCCGAGTAGGACTCCACGGGAATGCCCGAGCGTGAGGCAATGGACTCAGAAGATTGAGAATTCCGTGGCGAGACATTGAAGCCGCCGAGGATGATGCGCTGCAGGTTTCGAAGAGCTGAAACATCCGCAAAGGGTCGCCCCTCCGCGATTAGGAGATCCGCCCGCTTGCCGCTTTCGATGGATCCAACATAACCATCAATTCGCAGTGCCTTGCTCGGCAATATCGTTGCCCCAAGCAACACCTGCTCCGGCGGAATGCCGGCTTCCACCAGGGCCTCGATCTCGAGGATGTATCCCCCGAATGAGTAGGAACCCCACCCCTCGTCGCTTCCGGCGATGACAGGTACACCCATATCGTGCAATCGCCGGACGCCGTCCGCCCGCTCTCGCCACACCCGTTTCTTGGCAGCGATGGTATCCCAATCGGGCTCTTCGGCAGCCTCCATGATGGGGATACCACTGCGTGCCACGGCAAGGGTGGGGTTCCAATATACGCCCTTCTCCAGGGCAGCCTCGGCGGATCGGGGATCCCAACCGCTGAGATTCCCCTCTTCATCGTGGAAGGTTCCGTGGACGATCACATCAAAGCCCGCGTCAATACACTGGCGCACAGCGACCGTGCAGCTACAGTGGGCGAAGGCCGGTCGCCCGGCATCCCTCGCTTCTTCGGTGGCGGCAAGGAATATCTCCTCGGTAAATTGCGGCCGGAAGGGGTCCGTGCCCACCGTTCCTCCTCCGGTTGCCATTACCTTGAGGAGGTCGGTGCCGAGGGCGAACTCCCTGCGGGCGAGTGCCCGGAGTTCCTGTTCGTCGGCCACCTCACCTCCAAACTGCCAGCAGTGCCCCCGCGGAGAGGTCGCCGCCCGGCCCGCCACCACCATCCTCGGACCCGGGGTTTCCCCCGCCGCAAGGGCCGCTCGTAGTGATAGTACAATGTCGTTGCGGCTTCCGAGATCGGTCAGAGTCGTGACCCCCGAAATGAGAGACCGCATCGCATTCGACTGGGATCGTAGGAGCATAGCCGAATCCGTCCTGACCGCCGCTTCTTCCACAGTGCTGCCATCACCGGGCATCGTCGTGTGGGAGTGACAATTCACCAACCCGGGCAGGATCGTGGAATCGGTGTACACTTCCGGTACGGTGTCCGGGTATTTCGCAACCGCCTCCCTCGACGGGAGCACATCCAGAATCGTGCCACCGTCGAGGATGACTGCATGATCCTGTAACGGCCGGGAATCGGTCGACGTGAATACCCAACTCGCCTGCAAGTGCCGCATCTCATTCGGCTTCATGATCATACCTCGGGGAAATCTTGCGTTAACTGTTCGCCGAGATAATCGAACTTGAGTTCTTCCCCGGTGAGCTTCTTGATTTTCTCCAGCCAGTGGACGGTGCCGCCGGGACGCAGGTATTCATCAATTACTGCCTGGAAGGGCTCTGGGTTGTCGAACACCTGACCGTGGTCCCTACGAAGGGCGGCATGGGTTTGACTGGAGATGGCGTCGGCGATGAAATAACTGTGCATCCGCATCGGATTGACCCACCGCGGAACCGCCGAGAAGGGCTGCAATATGGGTTTTCTGCTCTCCAACCAGGCCGCCGTATCCCCGTAGATCTTCTGGTAGTCGCCATCGACATCGTCCCACACGCGCAGCTCGGCGATGGCATCCGAACAGATGCTCCGATCCCGGTACATCAAGAGCAATCTGCGGGTCTCCTGGTAGCGCTGGATCTCTTCGTCGGACAATCCGATCCGCCGCAACCACGACGGATAGTGCAGATACATCGCGAGAATCTCCGCCACACCCTCGTTGAAAGGACCTGCCTCCGCACGAAGCGCGAAAGGCGGTTCCGAGAACCAGGCGTGCAGAGCATGCCCGTATTCGTGATAGGCCGTCTTGTAATATTGCATCCCGTCCGCGTAACCCGTGAGAATCCGGATGTCCCCGGGGGCGTACTTCACGCACTGACCGCCGTACGGGCTGTCATAAGCGTGTAGGGATATGCCCATGTCCCCGGGTTCCAAGCCTAACGCCCGCACGAATTCGTCAACACTGTCGTTGAGCCCATCGCCGGGGAAATACGATTTACTCGGCCAGGCAGTCTCGAAGAAGAACCGGACGTCCCACGGCTTGATCTCATCGATTCCGAGACGTTCTGCCTGGCGCTCCATGTGCGCCAGGTACTGGCTTTGGGTCGCCTCCTCCATATCGGTCACAAACCCCATGAGCCAATCTCTGTCTACACCATCCGCGGCCAACTGCATATCGCCAAGGGTGTCAAACCCCCACTTCTTCACGGCTTCATTGCGCAACTGGAACATCTTCCTCGTATCGTCCTCGAGCTTGTCGTTGAGATCCCATAAGGAGCGCCAGGCCTTCTCCCTCAAGTCACGATCCTCCTCGTGGCGGAGAATGAGGGATTGCTGCCGATAGGTAATCTCCTTGCCGTCGATGGAAGGACGCCAGGTGACGTACTCGTCAGAGATTAGCCGCTTTATACGAGCCAGCTCGAGATTATCGCGATCGACCCTCTGTAGTTTGAATTGCCAATCCAGGGCATCGGTCCACTGTTTCAGTAGTGGATCATCCACCTTATCCTTCCACTCCAGGATCGTGTTATGGTATCGCTCGGAAAAAATCTCATCGTATGTATCTTCGATCTCGTCTTCCCGGCCTCTATCGAAGGACTCACCCCACTTCTTGGCCCACTCGATCCGGGTCTTCTCGTAACTGAGTTCCTCCAGTTTACCGTCCAACGCCTTCAAGAATTCACCGTAGGTCTTCTCGTCTGTAACCTTCGCAGCATCGGGTAAGAACAATTCCATTCTCCTCTCCTGGACCGTCTCTGTCCCATGAATCAACCGAGTCACAGGCATCGATGATGGGTGCGTACCGGGCACGCCAGGGTGTCCGAACCCATCACAGACCCGAGAACTCTACCAGTACATGGCTGTGATGATAAGACTCAACATCATACTTACTGCGGCCATCACGCCGCGAGTAATCAACTGTGCGAACATTCGTTGGCCCGCGCCCACCAAGAACACATCGATCAACTCGAACCCGGCAAAGGTAACCCAGAGGGTGATCAGCGCCATGCCGTAGGTAAGGATCGGCGCAACCACCACGACGGCCATTATGGCCATCCGGAGCTTCTCCGAGATCCCGTGCGTCAAGAGGACGGCAACCAAACCGGATAGTAGAGCAGCAACACTGACCCACACTGGATCCACTCGGAACGGGGAGAATGCTGCAAACTCCACGGAGCCGGCCATCAGCAGATAAGCCATGGTGGTTACGGTAGCCACAACGCCTGCCATCGTGAGTGCGGAATCTCCCCGAGCAATTGACACGGATGTGCACGCTCTCTTCCCAGCACCCTGGATCATCGACGCAAGGATCGCTGACGCTGCAAGATTACCGCGCCCTCTCTGACCGGGTGACTCACTAGGATCGTCGTACGTATGGACCAAGCATCGGAATTGAGTACTTGTTCCGGAAGGGGTAGAGACTCCTCTTCGAGATTGGATCTAACCAGTAGGGTAATCGAGTCCACGCCCCCAGGGGCGATCTCGAGTTCGTCGGGAACCCACTGACGACGGGCGATCAATTTCCCCTCGAAGCGGAGCAGGACGGAAAGGGATTCCACCCTCGTCGTCACCTCGCCGCCGTTGACAAACTCCATCTCCACCTTGAAATCCCGTGGATACTCCCCGGGGCGTAGGTCGACAAAGTGCAGATTCAATCCGGTAAGGGCCCGTTGAGAACCGACGGTCCTCACAAATGTCATCACGGCCAGTGATGAGGCCACGATGGTGATGAGCACAAACGTCACAATAGCCAGTCGTCGCGCCAAGTCCCTTCCCTTCCGGCCATCAGTTAGCCCGTTCCCTCGGACGAGCCCAGCAGGGAGGTCTACCCCTGCTGGGACCCCTTCATCCGAAGAATCGGTTACTCTTCGTGTCGAGTCGTCCCGTTGCGTCTGCGGACAGCGAGCAGCCGGCGGATTACTTCACGCGCAACTGCGCCCGTGGATCTAGTGCGTCCCGAAGTCCATCTCCCACGAAGTTGATGCTGAGTACCGTCACGGCGATTGCGATGCCGGGAGGCACCCACAGAAAAGGATACAGGGTCAAAATGGTCAAGCTCTGTGCCGCACTGAGCGTACTTCCCCAGCTCGCGAGGGGCGGTTGGATGCCGAACCCCAGGAAACTCAGGGTTGACTCCGTGAGAATAGATGCTGCCGTCCGCAGTGTCACCGCCACGATTACAGGGGACAGCGAATTGGGAATCAGGTGTTTCGCCATGATTCGTGTGGGTGGTGCACCGCTGGCGATGGCAGCAAGATAGAACTCTCGCTCTCGCAGGCTTAAGATCTGCCCTCGAACCAGCCGGAATATACCCACCCAACCCAGGAGTCCGATCACCACCATGATGTTCAGGATGTGCGTGCCGAGAACGAACACCAGGGTCATGATGATAACAATTGCGGGCAAACTGAGCATCGCATCGGCGATCCGGCTCAGAACATGATCCGTCGTGCCCCCGTAGTAGCCGGCAATACTTCCCAGGAAGACACCAATCGTCATACTGACCCCGGCAGAAATTACACCAACGGACAAAGAGATCCGACTGGCGAATATCAGGCGGCTGAGATTACAACGACCGATCCGATCCAGCCCCAACGGATGCTCCCAAGAGGGCCCGCCATA
>PWSR01000182.1 GCA_003563985.1 Clostridia bacterium
AAATGGATGGAGTTTTGTTACACTGGAGTTGAACATTTCCTGCAATTACTCAGGTCTTCAGAAAAGATGAATCCCCCGTTTTCCCTATTGGGACGGGGGATTTTCGTGTCGTGCTGCGGGGATTTGAACCCCGGACCTCTTGAACCCCATTCAAGCGCGCTACCAAACTGCGCTACAGCCCGATTGCCGCAGATTAGACTATACCACAGCGAAACCCTCGCGACAATGATATCCGCCAATCACCGTCGGTTAATCCAGCCGACTCTCGATCGTGTAGTAAGAGTACAATCGCAACGTTACCGGGATCCAAAACAACAGGGCGAACATCGGACCGACTGAAAAGAACACCCATACCGACAGCAGGACGGAAACGCCCGCTCCTATGGTAAAACCCAGGCCGTTGACGGGCTCATTGCCGAGCACCGCCGTCTGGCAGCCCCGAAGAGCCCGGGCATAGCACCCCGCATGATACGGCACGAGGGAAAAGAGCATCAGCGCCGTCACCAGATCCTCGCGGCTCGTTATCCGCCGATTGCAGTGGGCACAAATCACGTACCGATCCATTTCACCATCCCCGAGCGGCATTCTATCAGCAGATCCCCGCCGAGGATACCCGAAGTCCAGCGTACCCAACCGCCACCGCCATTCCCCTCCCCGGCTATACCTCTTCGGCCTCCACCATTTCGATTTCCGCCTTCGCTGCGCCCGAAATCTCCGCCAACGAGTGACCCCCTGAGATGTCCTTTCGCACCTGCTCCTCGCGCAGTTCCCGGGCCTCCGCGACGTCCAGGACGCCCTCCATCCGCGCTGGCGATAAGAACAGCACACCATTTTCGTCCGCAAGGACCAGGTCTCCCGAACGGACGCGGACTCCGCCCACCTCCACCGCTCCCCCGATCTCTCCCCCTTCGCCGCGGGATACCGTGGTCAGCGCGGTCACACCCCGCGCCCAGACCGGATAGTGCAACTCGAAGATCTCGGCGACGTCCGTCACCGCTCCATCCACCACCGTCGCCACCACCCCGCGCTCCATGGCCGCCCGGGTCGTCATCTCCCCCCAGCAGGCCCGGGACACATCACCACCCCGGTCGATGACCAGCACGTCCCCCTCCTCCGCCCAATCGATGGCGAGATGGACCGCCGCACCGTCTCCACCCCGGCAACGCACCGTGAGCGCCCGCCCCAGCACGCGGACAGTGGACAGCCCGCTCAGCGGGCGAAGCGCTCCGTCGGCAAACCCATCCTCGATGATGTGTCCGAAGGTCGCCGGAGCGATCCCCCGAAGCCTCCGCATCGTGTCCGCGGATACATCCCCTCGCTGGAACTTGTGAACCCGAATCATATCCTTCACGTCCCTTCTCCCACGATCTCTCGGCGGGATTTTCCACCCCGCGCGTCCAATACCCATCCATGGGGGAATTCACCGCAGCGGTCCAGAACCCTCGCATGCACGCGGGGTTCACGAAGCACAAACTCATCCCGGGGTGGTGTAGAGATCTTGTACGGAAGACTGTCGACCCAGTTCTACGACCTTGATAAACCGGATCCGCCACCGCAGGCCCTGGCCTTCTATCTCCAGCGCGCCACCCGCTCCCCCGGCCCCCTGCTCGAACCCATGTGCGGGTCGGGGCGCTTTCTCATTCCCATCGCCCGGGCCGGCTACGCCATCGATGGCGTGGATGACTCCAACCCGATGCTGACCGCCTGCCGGGTGCGTCTGGACCGCCTGGGCCTGCGCGCAAACCTCTACCAGGCCCGCATCCAGGACATGGCGCTCCCGGGACAATACGGCATGATCCTCGTCCCCGCCGGATCCCTGGGACTGCTGGTAGATCCGGCGGACCTGGCCGAAGCCCTGGCGCGGGTATACGAGCACCTGGTGCCCGGCGGCACCTTCCTCTGCGAGGTCCCCCTGCGCTCCCAGCTCCCCGACGTTCCCGAGCGCAGCTGGAGCGACCGCGTGCGCCGACCCGACGGCGCCACCATCCACCTCGCGGGCCACCTGGTGTCCTACATCCCCGAGGAGGGCATCTCGCGCAGCATGATCACCTACCAGCTGAAAGCCGGACACCGGCTCCGGGAGGTCGAGACCGAGGAGTTCGTCCTACGCTTCCACGATCCCGGGGACTTCGCCTCTCTGCTGGCGGACGCGGGGTTCGAGGACATCGAGGTGGTGACCTACGACGGGTCCGACGGCGACGACGAGGACGACGATACGGCCCCCGTCTTCTGTGCGCAAAAACCCCTATGATTCCCGCTGCAGTCGATTGCGAAGCGTGTCCACACACCGCGCGCCGGCAGGGGTGGGACGAGCCGATCGAGAAGTGGGAGAAAACCCGACAAAGCACCCAATCAATTCCGGGATGTGAGGTGTCGCCTGTGCCGGATCTCAGTGTGAACTACGCCGGACTCCGATTGCAGCACCCGATCATGGCCGCCTCCGCGGGAATCACCGCCACGGTGGATCGCATGCGCCGCGCCGAGGAGGCCGGCGCCTCGGCCGTTTCCGTCAAATCGCTCTTCGAAAACCCCATACCCCGCCGCGGCGATCCGACCCCGCACATGCGGGTCATACGCCACGGCCGGGATCCCCGATCCTTTACCCTGTATTCCTACGAGCAGGCCGCCCACATGGACGAAGAGGCCTACGCCGACCTCATCCTGCGGGCCAAGGCCGCCCTGGATATTCCCGTCATCGCCAATATCGACTGCGCCAGCCCGGAGGCCTGGGCCCGCTATGCCACCCTGGTGGAGCACGCCGGCGCCGACGCCATCGAAGTGAAATCCTGCCCCCACGGCGAACACCTCATGACCGGGGACGAGCTCTCCGGGGCGGTACGCACGGTCAAGGGACTGGTCTCCATACCCGTCATCGCCAAACTCCCCTCGCAGCTGACCAACCCCTACCAGAGCGCCCTGGACATCCATGCAGCCGGGGCCGATGCCCTCGTGATGTTCAACCGCCTGGTGGGACTGGAAATCGATCTCGACACGCTGGCCCCCATCATGCACGGCGGCTTCGCCGGCCACGGGGGTCCACACTCCATCTATTATCGCCTCCGCTGGATCGCCCAGGTCTTCGACGAGATGCACATCCCCATATGCGGCACCGGGGGCGTCTCCACCGTCGCAGATGCCGCCAAGTACGTCCTGGCCGGGGCGACGTGCGTGCAACTGGCCACGGCCGCCATCGTGGAGGGATGCGGCGCCTTCGGCCGGATCCGCGACGAGCTGGCCGAGTGGATGGACCGCAACGAACACCAATGCCTGGGAGACCTGCGGGGCGTGGCCGCCGGTCGCGTCCTGGGCCTTCCGGACGTGAGCCGCCAACAGACCGTCCGCGCCGCCATCGACCCCGATACCTGCACCCGCTGCGGTCTGTGCCACCGGGTTTGCATCTACGAGGGCGTGGACGAGCCGACCCCGGGGACCGGGGAAGCATACCGCACCAACGACCATTGCCGGGGCTGCGGGCTCTGCGAGCAACTCTGTCCCGTCGAAGCCATCTCCCTGCTCCCGCTCTGATCCGCGGAATCGGAGGGACGCGAAATCGCCACCGCGAAGAACCGGGACACGGACCCCGGATTGAGGAGGAGATCACAGTGAAATTGCACGGTATCATCCCCGCCACGGTTCTTCCCATGACCGCGGACGCCCGGGTCGATGAACCCGCCCTGGAACATTACATCGCCTGGCTGCTGGAGCAGGGGTGCCACGGGTTAGCCATCAACGTCGACACGGGCGAGGGACCCCACCTCTGGCCCGAGGAGAAGACCCGGGTGTTGGAGATCGTCAAGGGCGTCGTAGGGGACCGGGTTCCCATCGTCGCCGGCCTGGGGGCGGCGTTCACCGAGGCCGCCGTCCGGGCCGCCGCCGAGGCCGAGGCCGCCGGGGCGGACGCCCTGCTGGTCTTCCCCATCTCCGCCTGGCGGGGGCAGCCCCTCCCCCCCGACCTGGTGTACGACTACCACGCGGCCATCTCCGAAGCCGTCTCCATCCCCCTGATCGCGTTCCAACTACAGGATGCCCTGGGCGGCGTCGAATTCGATCGCCCCGTCCTGGAACGACTCTTCCAGCTGCCCGGGGTGGTCGGTATCAAGGAGGCGGCCTTCGACGCCCGCAAGTACGTGGAAACCGTCCGTTTCCTCCGCTCCCTGCCCCGGGATATCACCGTACTCACGGGCAACGACAACTTCATCATGGAATCCTTCGTGCTGGACGCCGACGGGGCCCTGATCGGCTTCGGTACCCTGGCCACCGGGCTGCAGGTCCAGATGTACGACGCCTGGCGCGCCGGCGACATGGAAACCGCCCTGGAACTGGGACGCCGCATCCAAAGGCTGGCCGACGTCATCTTCGACCACCCGGTGCGCGACTACCGGGTGCGGACCAAGGAGGCCCTGGTCATGCAGGGCGTCATCCCCCGGGCCACGATGCGTCCCCCCCTGCGGGGCATCGATGACGCCGAGCGCAGGCGAATTCGCGATGCCCTGGTGGAGGCGGGCCTCCTCTAGGACGCGCCCGCGGGCGTCGCCCTTGCAGCGCGGCGCCCGTCATCGTATAAGTAAAGACATATCCGTTTCGTTGGGAGGTTGTGGCACCATGTACCGAGGAGAACACATCGACAGTCGAGACCGCGCGGACTTCTACACCCAGCTGACCGAGCAACTCTGCGCCCTGATGGAGCCCGACCTGGGGGACGTCGCCAACCTGGCCAACGCCGCCGCCCTCATCTACCTGCAGATGCCCGACCTGAACTGGGCGGGGTTTTACCTGGTGCGGGACGAGGAACTGATCCTCGGTCCCTTCCAGGGGAAACCCGCCTGCACCCGCATCGCCCTCGGCGCCGGGGTCTGCGGCGTCGCCGCAGAAGAGCGGGCGACCCAGGTGGTCCCCGACGTCCACGCCTTCCCGGGCCACATCGCCTGCGACCCCCAATCCCGCTCGGAGCTGGTGGTGCCCCTGGTGAAGGATGGGCAACTCCTGGGCGTGTTGGACCTGGACAGCCCGCGCCCCGCGCGATTCGATGCAATGGACGGGGAGCACATGGAGGCCTTCGCCGCCGCCCTGGCCGAATACCTGGAGGCCTGACGCCGACCCGGGGCGCGCATCGTCCGGACTACCGAGATATCGAGAAGGGGAGCGCCCCGGGGCGCTCCCCTTCTCTCGTATCACTCCTACTACACCTACTCCACCCGGCAGATCCGGGCACCCCAGCCTTTACCCTACCCGGGGGATCTCCCGCATCCGCATGTGGATAGCCCGCACCGCGCCCGCATCATCGAAGAGGAACCGGACCGGCGCACTGACGTCTTCGTCGACGATGACCGTGGCCGAATCCTCATCGTGGAACACCAGGGTGCGTTCGCCGCCGGCGAAGCGGGCGACCAGTTCCCCATCCTTCACCGCAAACGAGATGGACGCACCCTCCCCGGAGCGGAAGCTGCCCTGGTAGCGCTCCAACCGATCTTCCAGTATATCGATCTCGGGTTTCGTGGGTTCGGCGTCCAGCTCCAACCCACCGGCGGCGTGGACCACCGCCAGGGCCACGCGATCGATGGGTATGTTGGTCAGGTTCGCCTGGGCCGCGAAGGTCACGTCCAGGTCTCGGACCAGTCCCACCTGGGCGGCCACCCCCTTGTCGCTGCCGCCGTGGCGCACGATGGTGAGCCCGAGGTAATCGGGCAGCACCTGCAACCCGTACCCGTAGTGCAGTCCCGGCGCGATCTCCACCTGGGGCGCCGTCATGCGTTCGATGGCCTCGGCGGAGGCGATGCGCTCCCCGTCCACCAGGCCGTCCCCGCGATAGACCTCCAGGTACCGGAGCAGGTCCCGGACGCAGGATTTCATGTGCCCGCAGCCGTACATCGCATTCTTCTCCCACCAGCCCGGCGCGGCGAAGACATCCTTGTCCTCGCCCTCCCCGGTGGCGGCGTACAGTTGGGTTACCTCGCCCATGGCCTCCACCGTCCCGGGATCGAAACCGGAGCGCGTCATCCCCAGGGGCTCGAAGATGTTCGCCCCGACGAAATCGGCGTACCCCTGGCCCGACGCCCGCTCGATGATGGCCGCCAACAAACCGTAGGCTTCGTTGGAATAGCTGAACTGCGCCCCCGGGGGCCCCAGGACCTCGTAATCCATCTCCGCCACCAGGTCCATCAATTCCTCGAAGGTATCGATGGGGTAGATCTCCCCGGGATCGAAGGCCAGGTTCATCCGGTCTGCATTGGGATCCCGGCGGATGTCCCGCAGCTGGGCGTAGAAACGGCTCGGCATGGAGGGTAATCCGCTGGTGTGACTGAGGAAGTGATGAATCTTGACCCCGCCGGCATCGGCGCCCCCGGGCAGGCGAAACTCCGGCAGCCACTTCTGCACGGGATCCCCCGGGGAGAGCTCACCCCGATCCGCCAGTTGCATCGTCGCCAGGGCCGTCACGCTCTTGGTCACCGATCCCACGCCAAATATGGTGGTGGGCGTGGCGGGCAGTTCTTCCTCCCGATCCCGGTAACCGAATCCCTCCGCGAAGAAGGGCGTCCCGTTCCGGGCTGCCCCCACCGCCATGCCGGGTATCCGGTGTCGCTCCATGATCCCCTGGATGTACGCGCGTACGTCGTCCTCCCGAAACTGCATCTGCCATCCTCCATTTCACGGTGTCGCATCCGAATGGATTCGCGTGCTACCGGGCTAAATTCTGCAAAGCGGCCGCCAGTTCCTCCACCACCTCCCGGGAGCTGGCGCCGTCGCTCCCGGGGATGGGTTCTCCCACCACCACCCGCACATCGCCGCGGCGGGGCAGGTAGCGCCCGGTGGGGAGGATGCGATCCGTCCCGCGGATCAGCACGGGGTAGAGGGGTGAGCCGGTGCGGACGGCCAGGAATCCCGCCCCCTTCTCCAGGCGTTCGGAAAGGGCCGCGCGGACGCCTCCCTCGGGGAAGAGGGCCACGGCACCACCCGCCTCCAGCACCCGGGTCGCCTCCCCCAGGCTCCGCCGACTCTGGACCGCCCCGCCCAGGGGCAGCACCCCGGCCCAGCGGAG
>PWSR01000045.1 GCA_003563985.1 Clostridia bacterium
GCGGTCGCCGCAACCGCCAGGAGAACGATTGCACCGATGACCAGTTTTGCCTTCACCCGAGTTCCTCCTCCGCTTGTCATCCATCGTCGCCGCCAATTCGCCGGGTAGCTGCGTGCGGTGATACGACGGGCCCCCTCCCGCGGGTGAGGACGCCGTGGCGGGGTTCGAGGGATTTCCCCCGCCGTTACCAGACGATCTCCTCCGCGGGCTTTGGTTCGGCATTTTCCAGGATTTCTACGATCTCGCCGCTGCGCATGCGAAATACCCGGTCACCCATGTCGGCCACCGGGAGGTTGTGCGTGATTATGACCACGGTGGTTCCGTATCTCTCGTTCAGCTCGCGCAGTAGGCCCAGTATGCCGATCCCGGTTTCGTAATCCAGGGCACCGGTGGGTTCATCGCAAAGCAACATCCCGGGATTTTTCGCCAGGGCGCGGGCGATGGCCACGCGTTGCTGTTCTCCCCCCGACATCTGCGAGGGAAAATGATTCATTCGATCCGCCAGGCCGACGCGTTCCATGACTTCCTCTACGGGCAGCGGGTTGGCCACCAGTTCCGTGGCCAGCTCGGTGTTCTCCCGGGCGGTGAGGGAGGCCATGAGGTTATACAGTTGGAACACGAAGCCGATTTCGTGCCGGCGATACTGCGTCAGCTGGGATTCGTCGTAACTCGCCAGGTCCGTACCTCGATATATGACGCGGCCGGAACTGGGAACATCCATGCCCCCCAGGATGTTCAATAGCGTGCTCTTGCCGGAGCCGCTCGGCCCCACGATGACGACGAATTCACCCCCGAGGACTTGCAGGGACACATCCCGGAGGGCGTGCACTGCCACCTCGCCGTGGGAGTAAACCTTGCTCACCTCGTGGGCTTCGATCAACGGGTCGGGCACCTGGTGCGCACCTCGCAATGGGATCCGAATATCACTTTCGTCCGGGATGACTTCGCGGTCACTCGAGGATATTCCTTCTCGGGCGGGAGGGGCACCGCAATCCGGCGGCTTTGTGGTCGCCCCGTTCAACGGTAGCTTGCAGGGCTCGCCGAGGTAAACCGCAAAGGAGGGAGTAGGGGGTGTGGAAACAGTGTCGGATTTCCTGTTTGGTGGTACACGCATACAGTTTGGGGAAGGTAAAGCGCGAAGGCTCGGGCGCGAGACCCTCGCCCTGGGTTTCGATCGCGTCCTCGTCATGAGTGATCCCGGGGTCGCGGAGGCGGGCGTGCTCGCCGGCCCACTGGACTCCCTGGAGTCCGGAGGGATCGATTACCGGACCTTCCACGATGTGCATCCCAACCCCAGGGCGGAGGAGGTCGTGGCGGCGGCCGCGATGGCTAGAGATTTCGGCGCCCAGGCCGTGGTGGCGGTCGGAGGCGGGAGCCCCATCGACGCGGCAAAGGCCGTGGCCGTTCTCTGCACCAACGGGGACGACGTGCTGCGATACGAAGGCGAGGAACGCTACCGGGAGAAGCCGTTGCCCGTGGTGGCGGTGCCGACGACGGCGGGTTCTGCCTCGGAGGTGACGGGCTGGAGCATAATCACCGTGGATCGGCGCAAGGTCGGCATCGGGGGCCGGGATCTGTACCCCCGTCTCACCGTGGCGGATCCGGCCTTGACCCTCAGCCTACCCCGGGAACCCACGGCCCACGGGGGTATGGATGTGGTGACGCACGCCGTGGAGGCGTACCTGAGTCGTCGCGCCCATCCCCTCTCGGACGCCCTCGCCCTCGGGGCCCTGAAGTTGGCCTTCCGATTCCTGCCCGAGGTCGCGAAGAACGGGAGGAACCTGCTGGCCCGGGGCCGCATGTTGGAGGCGAGCATCATGTCCGGCCAGGCCTTCGCCTCGGCGAGCCTCGGCCCGGTTCATGCCCTGGCCGAGGCGGCGGGGGGAGTGTACGATCTGCCCCACGGCCTGGTAAACGCCCTATTTCTTCCGCGGGTGCTTCGCCATTACGCGGTTGGGGCGCGCAAGCGGATCGAGGACATGGTGGCGGTCTGCGATGCGCCGGGTCCGACCGGGTTTTCCACGGCCGTCGAGGACCTGGCGGCCCGATGTGGGCTCCCGCAATCCCTGTCCCTCGAAGTCGGGCCGGGGGAGTTGGAAGCGATGGTATCCGCGGCTTCGCGGGACCAGGGAGAGGGCCCCGGGGACTTGAGCCCGGAGGAAATGCAGAAGATCCTGCTCCAGGCCCTGGCGCGGGACCCGGCCGATTGAGCCGAGTCCCGCGAGGGATTCCTATTCGCACTCACCGGCCATTTCCCGGTGTGCTTCGCGCAGCATGTCGACCACGGGGATGGCCTGCGGACATGCCTCGACGCACGAACCACAGTCCACGCAGGAGGGGAAAGCCTTACCGTCGCGCAGCATATTCTTATAGGATCGCTCGCTGTTCTCCCGGTCGCCGTACATGGACACATCATTGTACAACCCGAAGATGCTCGGTATGGCAACGCCCTGTGGGCAGGGAGTGCAGTATCCGCACTCGGTACACCCGACGCGCATCCGCTCGAGGTAGACGTTGCGGACTTCATCGATCAGGGCGAGCTCTTCCTCGCCCAGCGCGTTGGGCAGGGCAGCGGAAAAGGTATCGATGTTCTCGTGCACCTCTTCCCGGTTCCCCATGCCGCTGAGCACGACACTCACCTCGGGGAAGTTACATACCCAGCGGAAGGCCCACTCCGCTGGCGTCCACTCCGGGTGCATCCGGTTCCAGATCTGGAGGATGTCCTCGGGAACGCGGCCGGCCAACTTGCCGCCGCGCAGCGGCTCCATTACGGCCACGCCCATACCCTTTTCCGCGGCGTAGCGAAGGCCCTCGACGCCGGCCTGGTAGTTCCAATCCATGAAATTCAGCTGGATCAGGCAGGCCGACCAATCGTATGCATCGACGATTTCCTTGAACACGGACAAATCATCGTGGAAAGAGAATCCCGTGGCACCGATTCGGCCGTCGGCCACCGCGCGATCCAGGAAGTCCGTGACGCCCAGGGCGGAGACGGTATCCCAACGCTCCCGATTCAGGGCGTGGAGGAGGTAGACGTCGATGTGGTCGACTTCCAGCTTCTCCATCTGCTCATTCAGCAGGCGATCGAAATCCGCTTCCGATTCCACCAGGTAACTGGGCAGCTTCGTCATGAGGGTGACCTTTTCGCGATATCCGTCCTTTAGGATCTTTGCGGCCAGGCGTTCACTGGCCCCACCGTGATAGCCGTAGGCGGTATCCAGGAACGTTACCCCGCTGTCTATGGCGTCGCGAACCAGGGGAATGGCTCGTTCCTCGTCTATGTCGGCGGATTCACCGCTGTTGAGGGGCAATCGCATGAGCCCAAACCCCAGGGTGGATACGTTCAAGCCCGTCTTACCGAACGTTCTGTGTTGCATTTCAGGCCTCCGTTTTCTTTGCCGAGTTCGTCTCGGCGGGTTCATTCGTCCCAACGAAACTATTTCCGGTACGAAGTATCTTATCCTGCCCGCGCTAAATTACGCCTGGCTCCCTTCGCGATCCCCTCGGGATGCCTTCGAGGGGGGAGAAACCGATCGGTGACAATACTCCGTGGACAATGGGGGTAGAAGTATAGATGAGGAGGTCTCCCGGCTCGGGGAGGCGAAGATCCACTCAAAGATGGGGGATGGGGATTGAAGAAATCGCTGCTATACGTTGCTATTGCCATACTCGGAGGAATCCTTTTCGGTACCGTGGCCCTTTGGGCCGTCGGAGCAGGTCATGTGGACAACCCCTTCGCTTCCTTGGAAGAAGAGGTCCTGCCCGCCGAAGAGGATGTAACCCCCCGGGAGGAGATGCGGGAACCACCCCTGGAGGGGGTACCGGGCATCCTGTGGCCGGCGGTGACCCTGGAATGGGTCCTGGACGGGGATGCGCCGGAGGTTGAATCCCATTTGCGGACGCTGATCGACCGTGATGACGCCGTGGGTTACCTGGCGAGATTGCACCTGGCCCGAATGCCCTCCGATGATGCGTCGGAGAGTGCCGTACCGTTGTTGCGAGGAGCGCTGGATCTGCACTATACCGTGGACGTTCACAGGGAACTGGCTGCCGCACTGCGCGAATCCGGGGACGTCGATGCCGCCGTCGCCGAATACCTGGACTTGGTCGGAGAGCCCGACGTGGTCGAGGTTCTCGTCGAACTCGACGTGGACCGCACTACCATCGGGGAAGCCCTGGCCCAGAGAAACCTCTGGTCCTCCCTCCTGGAGTTCGCGGAGGAGGAACCGGCTTCCTCGGATCTGCAGTTCCTGGTTGGCAGGGGTCTTTGGGAAGTCGGTAACCCCGAGGGTGCACTGCCGATATTCGAGGAATTGGAGGAGGCGGAATACGAGGAGGCTTCCTGGTGGACGGCGAGAACGTTGGAATCCCTGGGGCAGGAGGGGCGCGCCCTGGATATCTACCTCTCCCTGGGGGGGGAGGGAGGATATCGGGCCGGGATCATCCTGGAGCGAAGGGGAGACCTCGAGGGTGCAGCCCGCGCCTTCGGGTCCGCCCCGGAACCCGAGGCCCTCTGGCGGGGCGCGCGGATCTGGGATGAACGGGGTCGAGAGGATCTGGCCCTGGACGCCTATCTCCAGGTGGCGGAGGGGGATAGTTCCCTGTGGGATGATGCCGCGTACCGCGCATACCTCCTCCTAGACGAGGGCACACCGTTGCGGGACGAACTGCTGGCGTCCCTGGAGACGCGTCCCGCCTGGATGACCCGTTTGGGATTGGAGCCGCGCTGGGACCTGGCTCCGGAGTTGGTACCCGTCCAACCCGAGTTCCTGCTACGAGTAGACGCGTATCGAGACTCCGGGCGAGACGACCTGGCGGATCTCGAGGTTGCCATCGGAGAGTCCCGGATCGATGCGCCGGGCAAGTTGTTCCTGGGCCTTCGGTACCTGGAGAACGGAGAGTACGAGCGGGCCGTGCGATGGGGATCGTCGCTCCTTCGAGAGCGGCCGTGCCCTGCGGCGTATCGACTGGCCTATCCCCGGGCGTACCGCGACCTGGTCGCGGCTGCCGCCGGGGAGTTCGGGGTGGAACCGGAGCTCATATGGGCGGTCATGCGTGAGGAGAGCCGCTTCCAACACCACGTGGCCTCCTGGGCGGGGGCCATGGGTTTGATGCAGGTAATGCCGGAAACCGGCCGAGAGATTGCCCGCGCGCTGGGTGAACCCTACGAGGTGAACGATCTATTGGATCCCGAGACGAGTATTCGCTACGGCAGCTGGTACCTGAGACGGATGCTGGATCAGTTCGTAACCCAGGATGCCGCCCTGGCTGCCTACAATGCCGGTCCGGGAAATGCCCATCGGTGGCTCGGGACGCCGCTGGGCTCGGATCCCTTGACCTTTCCCACCGCGGTGACGTTCCGGGAGACGCGGCTTTACATTACCCGGGTGGGAGATTCGCGGGTGATTTATGATTGGCTGTACGCGGAGGAATGATCAATACGGGAGGGGTGGATAGGTTGGAATCTCGGAACGATTACAGGAGGCTTCCCGCCGACGAGGTGAGGTGCGTCGTGGCCGGGGTGCTGGAGGCCTGTGAGGTACCGGCCGAGGATGCGGCGGTGGTGGCAGAAGTGCTCGTGTGCGCCGACCTCCGGGGTATCGAGTCCCACGGTGTGTCGCGACTGATCCCCTATTACGTCGACGGGATCCGCGCGGGACACCTGAACCCGCGGGCGCGGCCGTCCGTGCAGCGCAGCGTCGGAGGACTGTTCGCCATGGATGGGGACAACGGTCTCGGGCACGTTGTGGGCAAGGCGACGATGAACCGGGCCATTGAGGGCGCGTGGGAACACGGAATCGGTATGGGCGCCGTGGGGAACAGCAACCACTTCGGGATCGCCGGGTATTACTCCGCCATGGCCCTGGAACACGGGATGATCGGTTTTTGCCTGTCCAACTCCCGTCCGCTGGTCATGCCCACCGGTTCTCGCAAGGCCGTCCTGGGGACCAACCCGCTGAGTATCGCCATCCCCGCGGGTCGACATGCGCCCCTGTTGCTCGATATGGCCACCAGCGGTGTGCCCATCGGAAAAGTGGAGGTCAAGCGGCGTCGCGGGGAAAAGGTGCCCCGGGGCTGGGGTGCGGATTCCTCCGGACGACCCACCGAGGACCCCGCGGAGATCATCGGTGGCGGGGCGCTGTTTCCCCTGGGCGGTCCCAGGGAGACCGCGGGGTACAAGGGGTATGGTCTCGGTGCCGTAGTCGACATACTTTCCGGTGTCCTTTCGGGTTCCTCTTTCCTCACCTCGGTGCTGGCCGGTGCTGACCCGGGGGCTTCGGGGGTGGGACATTTCATGGGTGCGATGCGCGTGGATCCGTTCTGCGACCCCGGGGAGTTCGCGGAGCGAATGGATTGGTTTATCGACGAGTTGCGGGGTGCACCCCTGGCCGTCGGAGAGGAAGAGATCCTAATCGCCGGTGATCCGGAGAGGCGGTTGGAAGAAGAGAACCATCGCCTGGGCATTTCTCTGCACCGGGACGTCTGGAACGCGATCGCGGAGCTGGCCTCGGAACTGGGCGTCGAAGGGGTACAGTAGGGGGTACCTGCCGCGTTGCGCTTGATCGATGACGCTTCGAGGGGGCGACCCATTACTCCTCGAGTCCGTGGTGTTTGCGGGGAGTGAATCTCGTCCGGGTTCGCTCCCCGCCGTCCCGGTGGCATGAACATGTGGATCGGGTGAGCGCGATGGTTATTAGAGGGCAGTGGAAAGTCGGATACACTCCCGGACTCCGGGTGCACCATCGCCCCGCACGTTATGAATCGAAGAAGGGGGACGCCGAATGGGGAGCGTACGCCCATCAGAACTCCAGGGGAAAGCGCACGAGCATCTCCGAATCGGTGATTCGGTAGTTTTCCCTCGAGAACAAGGCCTCGCAGGCATTCGCCACCCGGGCACTGTAGAGGATCCCCGAGTGCCTTCCGATTTCCTCCAGAGCGACGTCGATGCCCAGGGCGGGCCGGTAAGGCCGGTGGGAGATCATGGCCTCCACGACGTCGGCGACGATGAGC
>PWSR01000018.1 GCA_003563985.1 Clostridia bacterium
GTGAGTGCGGGTATAGGCCCCTTCTCCTCGCCCTCTCGGCGGTGGAGGGTGGAGATCCGGATATTGTGAGCATCCTCAGATCCTATGAGTGTCCCTTCGGCGTCGGATACGGGGTGGCGACGATGACGCCGAGGAAGTCGATGCGGGTATTCGATCCCGCAGAACTGGCGCGGGAGGCCTTGCGGCAATTCGTGTGTCGCGGGGAGAAGATGGCCGCCCCGCGCGGTTTGCCTGGCGCGCTTGCGTCCCCTGCGGGGTGTTTCGTGAGCCTGTATGAAGCTGGCGGACTTCGAGGTTGCATTGGAACCATTGAACCCGATCGCTCCTCCCTCGCCGAGGAAGTGATCAAGAATACCGTCTCCGCCTCTTCCAGGGATCCCCGATTTTCGGCAATCACCCCCGGGGAACTGGGAGATGTCGTGGTGACCGTCGATGTGCTCCAACCCCCGGTTCGCGCCGACTTCGAGGACCTCGATCCAGTTTCCTTTGGGGTCGTCGTTTCCAAGGGAAGTCGCCGAGGTGTACTGTTGCCCGGCGTGGCCGGGGTGAATACGGCGGGGGAGCAAGTGCAGATCGCATGCGAGAAGGCGGGATTATCCCCGGGGGATCCCGACCTGCAGATTCATCGTTTCGAGGTGAAAAAGTATGGGCCCTGTTAGCAGGTTGGCGGCCTTTGCGGGATCCCTCGGTTCCGATGGCCGCATTCAATGCGCTTTGTGCCCGAAGCGATGTCGAATCCCCGAGGGTCTTCGAGGCGCCTGCGGGACGCGGGAACATCGGGATGGCGCCCTGGTCGCCGCAAACTACGGGCGAGTGGCTGCCCTGGCTCTGGATCCGGTGGAGAAGAAGCCGCTATATCATTTCAAGCCGGGTGCCAACCTGTTGTCCATCGGGGCTGCGGGGTGCAATCTTTCCTGTTCATTTTGTCAGAATTGGCACCTCGCCCATCCACCCGCCGGGGAAATCCCCGGCGATGGGCTCGGGCCGCGTGGTTTGGTGAAACTGCTGGAAGACTACCGGGATGCCAACTGCGCCGGGGTCGCCTATACCTATTCAGAGCCCCTAATGTGGTACGAGTACATCATGGACGCCGCTCCCCTGGTCAGGGAAGCCGGATACCAGAACGTATTGGTAACCAATGGCTTCGCGGAAACGGAGCCGTGGTCGTCGATCTTGGAGTGGATTGATGCATGCAACATAGACGTCAAGGGCTTCGACCCCGACTTCTACCGCCGAGAGTGCGGGGGCGAGTTGGGGGTCGTTCGCCGAAACGTGGAATTCGCCGTGAACGCGGGGGTCCACGTTGAGATCACGCTCCTGGTCATACCGGAAGGGACGGACGATCCGGAAAGATTGCAGGAAATGGTGGATTGGCTGTCCGGAATGGATGAGAACATCCCGCTGCACATTGCCCGATACTTTCCGCACCATCGGATGAGGCGTGCCGCAACACCCCTGGGTACGCTTCTCCGGGTGCAGGAAATGGCCATGCAAAAATTGAATAATGTGTTCCTGGGGAACGTGGCGCTGCCCGACGGATCGGACACGACCTGTTCCGGGTGTGGCCACCTCCTCATCGAGAGAAATGGTCGCCGCGTGAAAACCCGTGGCGTTACCGAAGCGGGGCATTGCGCCAAGTGCGGTAAGAGAGCAACAGTGGTGTGGTAGGGATCGTGCATCGGGGTACCCCCGGGAAGGAGCCCGAAATATGTCGAGTGGACTTAGAGGAAGGGATTTCGTCTCCCTTCGCGACTTTAGCGCCGAAGAGATCTGGCAGATCGTTGAGACAGCCCGGGCGATGAAATTGCGACTGAAGGCCGGGATGGAGGATCGACCGCTCGAAGGCAAGACTCTCGGGATGATCTTCACCAAACCATCGACCCGGACGAGAATATCTTTCGAGGTGGGCATATGGCAGCTGGGCGGCGTCGGTCTTTTCCTGAGTGCCCAGGAATTGCAGCTGAGACGAGGAGAAACCATCGAGGACACGGCCCGCGTCCTTTCGCGCTACCTGGATGGAATCATGATTCGGACCTACGCGCATCAGGATGTGGTCGACCTGGCGAAGCATTCCAGCATCCCCGTGATCAATGGCCTGACCGACCTCTTACACCCCTGCCAGGCGGCCTCGGATTTGTTGACTATATGGGAGAAACTGGGACGGGTTCGGGGCGTTAAGTTTGCCTTTACCGGTGATGGAAACAACAACATGGTCCATTCCCTGCTGTTTGCCGGAGCCAAGGTCGGTATGGACGTTCGTGTCGCTTCACCGGAGGGCTTCCATCCCGATCCCGAGATCGTGGCGCAGGCCCAAGAAGATGCCGCCCGGACGGGGGCCGAGATCCTGATTACCGACGACGCGCGCGAAGCCGTCGAGGGCGCGGACGTCGTGTACGCCGATGTGTGGACGAGCATGGGCCAGGAAGACGGCAAAGAAGAGAGATTGCGCGTCCTCATGCCGTACCAGGTGAACGGTGATCTATGGAAGCACGTCGGCGAAGGTGCCGTTTTCATGCATTGTCTCCCCGCCCACCGGGAGGAAGAAGTCACTACCGACGTGATCGACGGTCCGATGTCGGTGGTATTCGATCAAGCGGAGAACCGGATGCATCTGCAAAAGGCCATCATGGCCCTGACGATGTAGACAAGGACCACCGAAACTTGGGAGGTAACCGATGCCTGAACGCAAGACGAAGGTACTAATTATGGGTGCAGCGGGTCGCGATTTCCACGATTTCAACACGCATTTTCGGGATCGCGACGAGTACGAAGTTGTGGCATTTACCGCCACGCAGATCCCCGATATCGAAGGGCGATCGTACCCCGGCGAATTGGCCGGAGAATTGTACCCGCAAGGAATCCCCATTCGCGGGGAAGAGGAACTGGAGGACTTGATCGAAGAAGCGGCCATCGATGAGGTGGTCTTCTCCTACAGCGACGTGTCCCATGAATACGTCATGCACAGAGCATCTCGTGTGCTGGCCGCCGGTGCTGGCTTCCGTTTCATTTCCCCCGATGTGACCATGTTGCGCTCTTCGAAGCCCGTCGTCGCCGTCACCGCCGTGCGCACCGGGGTGGGCAAGAGCCAGACGACGCGCCGGATCGCCGATGTCCTGACGGGAATGGGTAAGAAGGTCGTGATCGTTCGACACCCGATGCCTTACGGTAATTTGGCGGAACAGGCGGTGCAGAGGTTTGCCGAGTACGATGACCTGGAGCGACACGAGTGCACCATCGAGGAACGCGAAGAGTACGAGCCGCACCTCGATCGCGGTTTGATCGTGTACGCTGGAGTGGACTACGAAGCGATCCTCCGGAGTGCCGAGAAGGAAGCGGACGTGGTCCTCTGGGACGGTGGGAACAACGATCTTCCCTTCTATCGCCCCGATGTTCATATCACGTTGGTAGACCCGCACCGTCCCGGGCACGAAATGCGGTACCATCCCGGCGAGGCCAATCTCCGGCGGTCCGACGTCCTGATAATCAACAAGATCGAGACCGCACCGCCCGAGGGAGTGCAGCGGGTTCGCGAATCGATAGCCCGGGCCAATCCCGATGCCGTGGTCATCGACGCCGCTTCCCCGGTATTCGTCGAGGAGTTCGACCGGATCCGCGGCGCCCGGGTATTGGTCGTCGAAGACGGGCCCACATTGACCCACGGTGAGATGGAGTACGGCGCGGGTGTCATCGCAGCCCAGAAATACGGAGCCGCGGAAATCGTTGATCCTCGTCCCTTCGTCGTCGGTAGCATAGGGGATACCTTCGAAAAGTACCCCGATATCGGTGCCGTTCTACCGGCGATGGGTTACAGCACGGCGCAGGTCGCCGATTTGCAGAGCACCATCAATGCTGCAGATGTCGATCTCGTCGTTATCGCGACCCCCATCGATCTCCGGCGCCTCATCGAGATCGATAAGCCCGCCGTGAGAGTCCGTTACGAGCTACAGGAGATCGGAGAACCGACGCTGGATTCCGTGCTCCAAAGCAAACTGGGTTGAAGGGAATCCGGGTGCGATATAGTATGGTAGCGATCCGGGGTTGGCACAGTGCCACCCCACTTGAGGGCCGAGGTGATCGATGTGCCGGAGTCTACAGAAGCTAAGGAAGTCTATAACCGTCTTCGTCAGGAAGACTTCAAGTTGACCCGCCAGAGGCGAATCATCGTCGGGTGCCTCCTGAAACACCGCGAGGAGCATCCCTCGGCCGAGGAACTGCACCAGATCGTCCGCGAGGAGCTCCCGGATGTCGGCCTGGCCACGGTGTATCGCACCCTCGATCTCCTGGAACGGCTCGACATCATCCGCGGTGTCAACTTCGGTGATGGGAGAACCCGCTACGAACTGACCAGCGAACTGCATCAGCACCACCACTTGATTTGCGGTACTTGTGGCGTCATCGAGGAAGTGGATGAAGATTTGCTCGGCGACGTCGAGGACCGCATCGCGCAGCGAACGGGCTTCACCATCGTCGATCACGACTTGAAACTATACGGTGTCTGCCTCGACTGCCGGAGGCGAGTCGAGGATGAAGCCCCGGAGGTCGAGAGCACATGATCCTGGATTGGCGGATAATGGCGACGGCTTTCGGCATGGTGTTTCTCGCGGAGTTAGGTGATAAGACGCAGCTGGCGGCGATGCTACTCAGCGCCGAATCCGGCAACATCTGGTCGGTATTCCTGGGTGCCTCCGGCGCCCTGGTACTGAGTACCCTGTTGGCAGTTACACTGGGCGCTGCCCTGACTCGTCTCGTCCCCGATCACTATATTCGGATGGCGGCGGGTACGATCTTCGTCGTGCTGGGGGCTCTGATCCTCCTGGACAGATGACGAGCCGGCTTGAAAGGCGTTCTCCGCTCCAATATAATTACGGGTGCGGTCAGGCGCCTATAGCTCAGTCGGATTAGAGCACCGGCCTCCGGAGCCGGGAGCGCAGGTTCGAGTCCTGCTAGGCGCACAGGGGCAATCGGCACATGCCGGTTGCCCTTTCTCATCACGGGAGGCGACCAACCGTGGAGATCCACTTTCGGAATTGCCGCGTACATACGATGAACCGCGACCGGCCGATCGCGACATCATTCGCGGTCGCCGGGAATCGCATCGGTCCCGTCGGCACAGATCCCGATTCCCGCTCCGTGGATCTCGGGGGCCGAACGGTGATTCCCGGGATCATAGACTCCCACACCCACTTCGTATCGTACTGCACCGATGTTCTCTCCGGTATCGACCTCGGGCCTGCGTGCTCCCTGGACGAAGCTTTGCAGATCCTATCGGAGAGCCGGTGCGAAGATAGTGAAGGGGATGAGTGGATCCGCGGCGGCGGATGGGACAAGAACGCCTGGCCGGGGGACGCCTTCCCGAACCGTCTAGACTTGGATGCGGTGATCCCGGATCGTCCGGTGGCCCTCTATAGCCGCGATTGTCACGCTCTTTGGCTCAACTCCGCGGCCCTGAACACCCTTGGTATCGGCCCGGAAACCCAGTCTCCGCCCGGGGGATCGATCCTCCGTGATCGCGGGGGCGAACCCACGGGCATTCTCCTGGATTCCGCCCTGGACACGGCCCGCGCCGCAATTCCTCAGCCGACGGACGACGTCGTGAAGTCTGCCGTTTGCGCGGGTTCGTCGGTGGCCCTATCCCAGGGCATAACCGGATTGGTCTCCTGCGAGGGCGCCCTCGCTTTCCGGGTTCTCTCGAGCATGGCCCGCCACGGACGCTTCGACCTGCGGACCTGGATCACGCTTCCCGAGGATGCCCTGGATGCTGCGACAACCATTGGGATCACGGGCGGACTGGGTAACGACCATTTCCGCATCCTCGGGCTGAAGGTGATGCTCGACGGTTCCCTGGGTTCGCAAACGGCGTACATGGATGATCCCTACGCGGGCGCTTCGGATACCGATTACCGTGGTCTGCTGTTGCATGACAGCGAACAATTGCAATCCCTGGTGACGCGGGCAGCTGCCCTGGATTTGCCCGCGGTCATCCATGCCATCGGCGATTCGGCCTGCGAGATGGCAATATCTGCCCTGGAAGCATTGGGGCGTCCCGATCTCCGCCATCGTATCGAACACGCCCAGTTGCTCCGAGACGATCATCCCGGGCGGTTGTATCGTGGACGAATCATCGCTTCGGTTCAACCATCCCATCTGGGCGACGACATCGCCCTGATGCGGCGCCACTGGGGCGAGAGGGCACAAAGGGCGTATGCCCTGGGTTCCATGATGGAGGCGGGCGTTTCGCTGGCGATGGGATCCGACGTACCGGTGGCGACCATGAATCCCCTCCTCGGCATGGCACACGCTGCTTTCCGACCCGACGGCCGAGGAGGGACGTGGTACCCCAAACAGGCCATATCGTTGTACGAGGCGTTACGCGGATACACGGCCGGCTCGGCATTTGCCGTCGGAGCCGAGGGGCGGCTGGGCACACTGGCTCCCGGTTCGTTGGCGGATTTCGTCGTCCTGGATCGGGATCCTCTGGAGGCGAATAGCCCCGAAGAACTTCTGGCTTGCCGGGTCGATTCGACGTGGGTGGACGGTCGTGAAGTCTATCGTTGCGAGGGCCCCGGTCTTTTGGGGCACCGTGGCTCATGATATACTCTAGGAGGTTTTACTCATTCTCTCCGGTAGTACCCGGCGATGGAGGGGTATCGATACTATTTATTCGTTTCAACACTGAAAAGAATTCTGCATCGGGATTCTTCCGTCCGTGGTTTTCGGACATCCTTCCGACTCGCCTACTCGCTTTGGCCACAATAGTCATCCTACTTCTTCTCTCATTACCTGCCACCAGGGTATGCGCATCCGCGGGCTGGTGGGTTCCCTCTTCTGTAGAAATCGAACGCGCCGTCGCCGACGTGTCCGCCTATCGCGAGCGGACCATCCGGGGGTTCTACCTACCCAGCAACCTGGTTGCGGACGAGGCTCGCATGTCGGGGTACCTGGACCTGATCGCGGATACGGAACTGAATGCGGTGGTCATCGATATCAAGGACGACCGGGGATGGATTACATATGAAACGGAGTTGGAACTGCCGCGGGAGTATCGCGCCGTAGATGCCAGGATGGGGGATCTAAGGGAGTTGGCCGGAAAGCTCGAGGCGCATGGGATCCATGCGATCGGTCGCCTGGTCGTGTTCAAGGATGATCGGCTCGCCATGGCGCGACCGGATCTTACCATTCGTCAAGGGGGAAGTGGTCCCTGGCGCGACAGTACCGGCGCGCATTGGGTCGATCCCTACAGCCGGGAGGTTTGGGATTACAATTCCGCGGTGGGCCGCGAGGTCATCGAGATGGGATTCCCCGAGGTTCAACTGGACTACGTCCGATTTCCCACCGACGGTAATGTACGTGCCGCCGAGTATCCGCACCTGGATGGGACCATCCACAGGTCCCGGCTCATAGCCGACTTCATCAAGGATTTCCACTGGCAGGTTTTCTCCGCGGGCGGCCTGAGTTCCATCGACATCTTTGGCCTGGTACCGACGGTACGAGATGATATGCAACTGGGCCAACAGTGGGAAGAGGTGATCGAGGTAACGGACTTCGTCTCCCCGATGGTTTACCCCTCCCACTATGGACCCAACATATACGGACTCCCGGTTCCCAATCACGCGCCCTACGAGACTGTATGGCACACCATGCGGGATGGGTTGCAGCGATGGGAGGCAGGGGATTCTCTGTTGCGGCCGTGGTTGCAGGACTTTTCCTGGGGATATCGATACGGCCCCTCAGAGGTTCGGGGGCAGATTCGCGCGACGGAGGAACACGGGATCGACAGCTGGCTCCTCTGGAATGCGGCGGGCGTCTACACGCGCGATGCACTGCACCCCTCTATCGAGGGGGAGGATGATGAGATCCAATCGGGGACGGGCGGTTGAGTCCTCGAGAGTACTATCGGAGTACCCAGATCGAGGAGGAGATAGCAGGTGGCCAAACATTCCACGAAACAACTGCGAAACGTCGGGCTAGTTTCTCACAGCGGGGCCGGAAAAACTACCATGGCAGAGGCGATGATGTACCTTGCCGGGGCCACGAATCGACGGGGTAGCGTTGACGACAGGAACAGCATTTTGGATTTCGAGGCTGAAGAACGAGAGCGGCAGGTAAGTATTAGCACCTCCATTGCCCCCTTCGAATGGAAGGACAGCAAGATCAACATCCTGGATACTCCGGGCTACTTCGACTTTGTCGGCGAGGTCAAGGCCGCCCTTCGGGCCAGCGATGCCGCGCTGGTGGTCATTGAAGCCGTATCCGGTGTGGAGGTGGGTACAGAGCTGGTGTGGGGGTACGCCAATGATTACGGTCTACCCAAGGCCGTCTTCGTGAATAAGATGGAGCGAGAGAATGCCGATTTCATGAAGGTTCTCTCGGAGTTGCGGGAAGCATTCGCCGAAGCTATCGTTCCCCTCTACCTGCCCATAGGAAAAGAGAAGGAGTTCACCGGTTTGGTGGACCTGCTCGGGGAGCGCGCCCTTCTCTTCGATGAATCGGGGCAGATGACCGAAGGCGAGATTCCCGGGGACATGACGGACATGGTCGAAGAATATCGCGAAGAATTGTTGGACGCCGTCGCGGAACGCGACGATGAGCTGTTGATGATGTATCTCGAAGGCGAGGAGCTGGACCTGGATCGTCTCCGTTCCGTACTCCGGGAAGCCGTGTGCGAAGGTGAAATCGTACCCGTGCTCTGCGGTTCGGGGCTGACCGGCGTCGGGATGTTGACCCTGATGGATTTCTTCGTGGACAATTGCCCCTCGCCGGCGGATGCACCTCCGGCCCACGGGAATAATCCCTCCGGAGAAGACGAGGTCAGTCGCCGGGCCTCCGAGGACGATCCCTTCTCCGCCCTGGTATTCAAGACCCTCGCCGACCCCTACGTCGGGAAGATGACGCTGTTCCGTGTGATATCCGGCAAGGTCAGTTCGGATATGTCGGCCTTGAATTCCTCTAAGGACGACACGGAGAGCCTGGGCCAACTGATGATACTGAGGGGAAATCAGCAGGAGTCGGTGGACGGAGCGGTTGCCGGCGATCTCGTCGCGGTAGCCAAGTTGCAACACACTGTTACCGGGGACACGCTTTGTGCCGAGTCGGATCCCGTCGTGTTTGCGCCGATCGCCTTCCCCAAGCCGATCTACAGCGTTGCCGTTGAGCCGGAAGCCCGGGGAGACGAGGACAAGATCGGGTCGGGTTTGAACCGACTTTCCGAGGAAGATCCGACGTTTCAAGTCGAGAGGAATCCCGAGACCAACGAACACATCCTGTCCGGCATGGGCGATGTCCATGTTGCGGTGATCGCGGAGCGCCTAAAGCGCAAGTTCGGCGTCGGCGTCAAGACCGCGGCACCTAAGATCGCCTATCGAGAGACAGTGAAAGAGACCGCTACGGCCCGTTACCGGCACAAGAAACAATCCGGTGGCCGCGGCCAGTTCGGCGAGGTGGACATCCGGGTTGAGCCCCTGGAGAGCGGTGAGTTCGAGTTCGCCGATGAAATCTTCGGTGGTTCCGTGCCCAACCAGTTCATTCCCGCCGTGGAGAAGGGCGTCCGCGAATCCATGGGTGAAGGTCCCATAGCCGGCTACCCGGTGATCGGGGTTAAGGTCGCTTTGTACGACGGAGGGTATCACCCCGTGGACTCCTCGGAAATGGCGTTCAAGACCGCCGCGGCCATGGCCTTTAAACAGGCCTTCATGAGCGCAGAGCCCATCCTCCTGGAACCCATCTACGACGTGGAGGTCCGCGTGCCGGATTCTTACATGGGCGATGTGATCGGAGATCTTAACCGCAAGCGGGGCAAGATCACCGGCATGGTACCCGAGGGCCGCATGCAGGTCATTCGAGCCAAGGTGCCGGGGGCCGAGATGGCGCGCTATGCCATCGATCTTCGTTCGATTACCCAGGGCCGTGGTACGTACTCGATGGAGTTCTCTTCCTACGAGCCGGTACCGGCAAATATCCAGGAGAAAATTGCCGAGGCGGCCAACGCCGAGGAGGAATAGCGAAGACGCTTCCGATCTCCCTCTCGTCCGCAAGGCCGTCGTCCTTCCCCTTCGCCGTCGCCGATGGCGGAGGGGAAGGACGGTGGGGCACACATCCCCGGGCGCTCTCCATCAGTCACCCTCTTCGGGGAAGTGATCGTCCAGGTAGCGTTTCATCAGTTTCGCTGGATCCAATTCCTCCGAATCGGGTGTAGCCTCGGACTCGGCGGCTTCCCGCTCTTTGGCGGTATGCATCTCTTCCCGGAGGGATTCCAGCAATTCGACCTGCTCGGTGGATAGGATCGGATCACCCTCTGCGCTGCGCTTCGGCTTGTTTCGAGCCTCCACGAGATCTTGGATGCGCTCTGTAAGAGCGGCGCGTTCGCCCGCGTCGCGAACCTTGCCCGCTTCGAAGCGAATGAGCTCGTAGCCGAGGCCGGATACGTATTTCGTCTTGCGGTGATCTGTTGCCGCCCTCTGGGGGTCGAGGTGATGGTAGCCGTCGACTTCTACGGCTACCAGGTTTTCGACCACAAGATCGACTTCGTATCGTCCGATCCTCTGGTGGCGCCGTACGCTGAGACCGGATTTTTCCAGGTGATCGGCCAAGAAATCCTCCGACTTACTACCATTCATGGGTATAACCTCCCCACTCAGAGTATACTGTAACGCCGAATGGTTGTGTCGCCCGGTTTGTTTCCTGCGATTTCCACTTGACAGGGGAGGGCCTTTCGGTAAATAATGCTACAACTATTTCATAATACGATCACACGACCGTGAAGAGGCCAACCTCCGGGGTACCGGCGAAAGAGATCCACCCTCAAGGGCTGAGAGGGGTGGACGTGCAGGTACCGGAGTCCCCACCTCCGAGTTCCGGGTGTTGAGCCCGGCGGATCCTTCCGTTATAGAGGCGAGCAGTGATAGCTGCTTACGAGTGGACGGGTTAACCCCTGTCAACAAAGGTGGTACCGCGAATCCCAGCGCCCTTTGGTCGCTGGGATTTTTTATTTCGGCTTTCCAACCGGTAGTGGATCGGGGAGGTGTGTCGACATGCAGATGCGGAACGTGGATCCCCTCGATGGAGTGACCTTGGGATTCGTGGGTGCGGGCAATATGGCGGAGGCGTTGATCAGGGGGCTGTTGCGGAATACTTCGATTGTCCCGGGATCGATCCTGGTGAATAATCGCGGCAATGCTGCACGTTTGGTGGGCTTGAAAGATCGCTATGGGATCGTCCCCGAGGAGTCCAAGGACGTTCTATGCGCCCGCGCGGACCTCCTCGTCCTGGCGGTCAAACCGGCGGATATCGATGTCTGTACCACCCAGCTCGAGCCCTATGTGCGGCGGGATCACCTGATCCTGTCGGTTCTCGCCGGGGTCAGGTTGGCCGCGTTGGCGGCGCGATTGCCAAGAGGAAGGCGCATCGTTCGGGCAATGCCCAATACATCCGCCACGGTGGGAGCCGGCATAACCGCGATCACCTATCCCTCGGATACCGATGAAGATATCCGCGCCCTGGTGGATGCCATCTTCGCTGCGGTGGGCGAGGTGGTTTCCGTTGCCGAAGATATGATCGACGTGGTCACCGGACTGAGTGGCAGCGGGCCCGCGTACATCTACCTCGTTGCCGAGGCATTGGCGGAGGCCGGAAGAAAACTCGGTCTCTCTCGCGAGATTGCGCTGCGCTTGGCCATCGAAACCATCGCCGGTGCCGGTGCCATGATGAAATCCGGGGTCGAACCCAGCTCGCTACGAAGGCAGGTTACGTCGGCGGGGGGTACGACGGAAGCCGGATTGGCCATTTTGCAGGATCGCGGGCTGTCCGCGATGATGGAGGCGGCCGTGGACAGTGCTTCGAAGAGATCCCGCGAGCTGGCGGATCTCTGCCGCACGGAGAGGTCCGAGGTGAACACCGCGGGCAGTTTGTACTAGTTTCCAAGGCGAGGAGTCCCAGGTGGCGCAATCGGCCGGAATCGGGAAGTTTGCCCGGTTCCGGACTCTTCTTGGGCGCCATCGGGCAAAGGGGCTTGAGGCCATTTACGCATTGCGCGATTGTGGTATAATAGATCAGTAAAGGTCAGGGAACATCAGGGGGGGGTGATGCGATGCTGACCCTCAGCGACTACATTGAAAAATATTTAAAAGAAATCCTGGAGGAAGCCGGTGAGATGGTAGAGATCCGCCGGGGTGACGTGGCCAATCGCTTCCATTGCGTTCCCAGTCAAATCAACTACGTACTGGAGACGCGTTTTACCCCCGAGAAGGGGTTTGTCATAGAGAGTCGCCGGGGTGGCGGTGGATATATCCGGATCATTCGACTATCGAATGGACCGCGGGCCCGATTGATCCGTGGCTTGATGTCGCACGTTGGTGATGCGCTCACCCCGAAAGAAGCGCGGGATTACCTGGAGCGATTGCGCGAGTCAGACATTATTACAGCACGAGAAGGGCGCATAATGGCGGTGGCCCTGGGCATCGATCCTCGAAGTACGACCCGGGCCACGGACGCTTGGCGGGCGGCGATGATGCAGCGGATGCTGTCAGTAGTGTCCGTCCTTACTCGAGAGTGATCCCCGAGTGGTATGGGAGATGATTGATGTGTATTGCGAATCCTGCAACGAGGCCGAAGCGACGGTGCACATCACGCGTACCGTCAATGGGAAGACGCAGAAGATTCACCTGTGCGGACGGTGCGCTGCCGATGGCGGCCACCTCAATTGGCCGACCTCCGTCGACTTTCCCGTGGGCAGTCTACTGGGTGGTCTCCTCGAAGGCGGGCACGGGCCGGGTGCGGGGAAGACGATGCGTTCGGCCGGTGAGGTGCGATGTTCGGAGTGTGGCCGCACCTATCAAGATTTCACCGAGAGTGGATTCTTTGGTTGCGCCGGGTGCTACGAGGCTTTCGCCGACGTCTTGAAGCCGCTGGTTCGTCGCATCCAGGGGGATACTGTGCACCGGGGGAAGCGCCCCAAGGAATCCGCCGGAAGGGACGAACGTTTCCTGAGAAAGCAGTTGCAAGAACAATTGGAGCGGGCCGTGGCTGCGGAGGAATATGAAAAGGCGGCGGAAATCCGAGATGAATTGAAGAGGTTGAAGGAGGAGACCGAATGAGTCGCCATTCGGCAGCACCCTTCAATAAGACACTGAGCCGTTGGATGACGGGGGGCGGCCCCTGCGAAGATGTGGTGGTGTCCACGCGGGTGCGATTGGCCAGGAACCTGGCACAATATCCATTTCCACCCTCGGCGCGTAGGGAGGATGCCCTCGCGGTTCGGGGTGCGGTGCAACGGTCCCTCGATGACCTCCCCGACGGAGGCGACTACGAGTTCTACCCGTTGGATCGGGTCGAGGAGATCGACCGATGGGTCCTCGTAGAAAAGCACCTCGCCAGTCCGCAGTTGGTCGGGCGCGCAGATTGTACCGCCATCATCTTGGATGCGGAGGAGTCGATCAGCGTCATGGTTAACGAAGAGGATCACCTTCGCATTCAGTGCCTGGTTCCGGGCTTCGATCTGGAGTCTGCTTGGAGTCTAGCGGACACAGTCGACGATTCCCTCGGAGCAGGCTTGGAATACGCGTTCGACGAGGATTTTGGTTACCTGACAGCGTGTCCGAGTAACGTTGGTACGGGCTTTCGGGGTTCGGTGATGGCGCATCTCCCTGGCCTCGTCCACACGGGGCAAATTGAACCCCTGATGTCGGGTCTGAACAAGGCGGGAGCCCTGGTACGAGGGGTGTTCGGTGAAGGGAGCAAAGCCGAAGGCAATCTATTCCAGGTCTCCAACCGCATCAGCCTCGGCTCTTCGGAAGATGAGATGGCCGCTAACCTCGCCGGCGTTGCCCGGGAATTGATGAGCCGGGAGAGATCGGCGCGCGAGGCACTCTTGAATGGAAATAGGTACGAACTGGAAGATCGCGTGTATCGAGCCTATGGTTTGTTGACAAATGCAAGGAAGATGAGTTCCGAGGAGGCCCTGGATCTCCTGTCGATGCTACGCCTGGGGAGCGACATCAACATTCTTCCCGGCGGCTTGGGGGATGCCTTCCCCGAACTCCTGGTGAGAATCCGGCGTGCGAGTCTGCAGAGAGTCGTGGGCGAGCGATTGGATACGAATCAGCGGGATATCCGCAGAGCGACTTTGGTCCGGAACAGACTGTTGAACGACGGATGAGCGGGAAGCTCGTTCGTTTGAGATGAGGAGGAATGGAACGTGTTCGGAAGATATTCAGCGCGGGCGCACAAGGTGATCATGCTGGCCCAAGAAGAGGCCCGGCGCCTCAATTACAATTACGTAGGCACGGAGCACTTGCTACTCGGATTGATTCGCGAGGGTAGCGGCATCGCCTCAAAGGCTATGGACAACCTTGATGTGGATCTCGAGCAGGTACGCGAAGAGGTAGAAAACATTATCGGGCAGGGTAACACGCCCGTCTCGGGGCAGGTAGGATTCACGCCCCGTGCCAAGAAGGTAGCCCTGGAATTGGCTCCCGAGGAGGCACGTCGCCTCGGCAACAATTACGTGGGTACCGAACATTTGTTGCTCGGATTGATTCGCGAGGGCGAGGGCGTGGCGGCGCGCGTTCTCGAGAACATGGGAGCGGATCTGGATCGCGTCAGAAACGAAGTGATCGAGTTGCTCGGAGGTGCCGGTTCCGGCCCCGCCCCCTCGGGACGGAGCCACGAGGAGTCGCGTCCCGGAGGGAAGTCCAAGACTCCTGCCCTGGATACTTACGGCCGGGACCTTACGGTTATGGCTTCCGAGGGTAAGTTGGATCCGGTTATCGGCCGAAATAAGGAGATCCAGCGGGTAATACAGATACTCAGCCGACGGACGAAGAACAATCCCGTCCTGATCGGGGATCCCGGCGTCGGTAAGACTGCCGTCGTCGAGGGCCTTGCCCAGCGCATCGTCGACGGCAAGGTTCCCGAAATCCTGAAGGATCGCCGCGTCGTGGGGTTGGATATGGGTAGCATGGTGGCCGGATCCAAGTATCGCGGAGAGTTCGAGGAACGCTTGAAGCGCGTCATAAGCGAGATCATGAAGGCCGGCAATGTCGTCATGTTCATCGACGAGATGCACACCATTGTGGGAGCCGGAGCCGCCGAGGGTGCCATCGATGCATCGAACATCATTAAGCCCGCCCTTACCCGAGGCGAAATGCAGGCCATCGGGGCGACGACCATCGATGAATATCGCAAACACGTGGAGAAGGATCCGGCTTTGGAGCGACGTTTCCAGCCAATCGTGGTCGACGAGCCGTCCATAAGCGAGGCAATTGCCATCTTGCGGGGTTTGCGGGACGAGTACGAAGCCCATCACCGGGTGGAGATCACCGACGACGCCATCGAAGCCGCGGTCAAACTTGCCGATCGCTACGTGACGGATCGGTTCTTGCCCGACAAAGCCATCGACCTTATGGATGAGGCTGCCTCGAGGGTCCGGTTGGACGCCTTCGTTCCGCCCCCGGAGATGAAGGAGATGGAATCGGAGCTGGAGAAGCTGCGGCGCGAGAAAGAGGCGGCCATCGCCAACCAGGAGTTCGAGCGAGCCGCAGAACTGCGGGATCAGGAGTTGAAATTGAAAGAAGAGATCTCCAGGCGGCGTGAGGATTGGGCAGAAGAGCAGATGACGGAGAAGTGCATCGTAAACGAAGAACACATCGCCTCCATCGTATCCGACTGGACCGGTATCCCCGTATTCCGGCTCACCGAGACGGAGACGCAGCGGCTGATCAACCTGGAGCACGTGCTCCACGAGCGCATCATTTCCCAGGACGAAGCCGTCAGCGCCGTTTCCAAAGCGGTAAGAAGAGGTCGAGCGGGGCTGAAGGATCCCAGTCGTCCCATCGGGTCCTTTATCTTCCTCGGGCCCACGGGTGTTGGTAAGACGGAGTTGGCGAAGACCTTGGCCGAGGCACTCTTCGGCGACGAGGACGCCATGATTACCATCGACATGTCGGAGTACATGGAACGCCACACCGTAGCGCGCCTCTTCGGGGCGCCCCCCGGGTACATTGGTTACGACGAGGGCGGGCAGCTCACGGAGGCGGTGAGACGCAAGCCCTACAGTGTGGTCTTGTTCGATGAAATCGAGAAGGCGCACCCCGAAGTGTTCAATACTTTGCTCCAGGTATTGGAGGAGGGCCGATTAACCGAAGCCCGGGGCAGAAGCGTCGACTTCCGGAACACGGTCATCATAATGACCTCGAACGTCGGGGCCGAACTGATTAGACGGGAGACCGCCGTCGGTTTTAAGCCCGCCGGGAAGACCGATGGGATGGACTACGAGACCATGAAGAGCAAGATCATGGAAGAGGTCAAGCGGACCTTCCGTCCCGAATTCCTAAACCGGGTGGATGATCTCATCGTGTTCCACGCCTTGACGGATGAGGATCTTAGAGCGATCCTGGACCTGATGTTGGTGGAACTCCAGGAGCGCGTGGGCGAGAGAGTGCGCTTGGCACTCACCGATGAGGCAAAGGAACTTCTCATCGAGGAGGGTTACGATCCGGTTTACGGAGCACGCCCCCTGCGTCGGGCCATCGTTCGATTGCTCGAAGATCCCCTGTCCGATGCCATATTGGATGGACGGTTCCGGGAAGGCGAGCAGGTGGTCGTGGAATCCGATGGAAGTAAGATGATTCTGATGACGGCCGAAGAGGCTGTGGAGAAGGGCATACAATCCACACCCACCACGTCAATGATGCCCGCCGATTTGCATGCCATGGAATCGCCTGGGGACGAGGATGCGCCCCTCGAGTCCGAGGCCGGAGATGAAAGTACCGACGATGTCGAGGATGAAGACGAGGATCGCGAGTAACTCATAACGTCGCCAGTCTCGCTCCATGAATGGATTTCGGGTCCCGGGGTTCGTGCTGACCCGGGACCCGAAAGGTGTTCGGATTGCGCTAGGTGAGATTGAAGATGCCCAGGGTATGAAGCCGTTTTCGTTCTTTGAGCAAGATATCATAGAGATTTAGATCGAAGGAGTTACAGAGTGCGGCGAGGTAGAACAATTGGGTGCCGATCTCATTCTCCAGGGTGTCGCGACAGTCATCGCACAAATGGCCGTTGACATGATTGCTCATGTAATTGGGGAGATCCTGTAGGGAAATGTCTTCGGGGATTTCTGCCTTCTCCGCATTGATGCTGATGCACCCGCAGCTGGTTGCCGCTTTCGCCACGGCCCTGCTCACGCGGCCAGAGGCTTCTTGTTGCTTGGAAATAATATCGAGGATGCTGCGGTGACGAACGATGCACTCGCTGACGACTTGTTGGAAGTCATCACTGAGCAAGTCTTTCATGGTCGCCCTCCGTCCCCCAAATGATGCGAAAACCCAAGGACATTATATCCGTCAATTCTCTAGCATGTCAAAGATTTGGCGGTTATCGAGGGAACGTGGGCCCTTTGAATGGGGCCGTGGGCATAGTAGAGTAGGGAGTGTCCAAAGAGGAATTATCGGTTCCGAGTACGAGTACATGGTGCGTGCTCGGGGTACAGTTATCGACGGGGGGAAGAGAAGATCGGAGGTGACGACCGTGGAAACTCGTAAAGATGATCGCGATCGGTTTCGCTTGACGGTGCCCCGGAAAGTGCGCGTGTGGTTGATAGCCGGCGGACTGCTGCTGGGGTTCTTGGCGGGCCTATATACGGTAGGGCCCTTGGAGGAAGTTCTCGATCTCTCGCTGTCTTCGGTGGAGCGGATCGGAGTCGTAGGACTATTTGGTCTCATAGGGGCTCCGCTGTTGGCCTTTGTGGGCCCCCTCGTGGCCGATCTACTTATTGCAGTCGGTTGGTGGATCGAGCGACGGTTGCTTCGAATTCCCGTGGGGGACATAGTGGCGGGCGTTTCCGGACTCATATTTGGATTGATAATTGCTAACTTGATCGGGTCCGCCCTCGGTCAACTCCCCTGGGTTGGGCGATTCGTGCCGGCCGTGACCGCAGTAATCCTCGGCTCCGTCGGTTGGGTCGTCGCAGTCAAGAAGAAGCAAGATGTCGTCGCGTGGGTTCGCGCTTCGAAGGTGTCTGACTTTTTCTCCCGGAGCGATTCCGGCGCAACCGAATCCAAGGGAGGAGATTCCAGGGACGTACCCAAAGTACTCGACTCCAGTTCCATAATCGATGGGCGAATTGCGGATGTGACCAAGACGGGTTTCCTGGATGGGCCCCTGGTGATACCGTCCTTCGTTCTGGACGAAGTGCAGCGCATCGCGGACTCCTCGGATGGAGTTCGTAGGAGTCGTGGACGTCGTGGGTTGGATATTCTCAACCGCATGCAGAAAGAAATGGATGTTGTAGTGCGGGTGGAGCGCATGGATTTCGATGAGGAGACGCCGGTGGATTCGCGGCTTCTCGAGGCGGCCCGGCGCCTCGATGGGAAAGTGGTTACCAACGATTACAACCTCAACAAAGTCGCCGCTCTCCAGGGTGTACCCGTCTTGAATATCAATGATTTAGCCAATGCCGTTAAGCCCATGGTAATTCCCGGGGAGGAGATGGACATTTTCCTCCTGAGGGAGGGTAAGGAACAGGGACAGGGTGTCGGTTACCTCGACGATGGAACGATGGTGGTCGTCGACGAAGGGATCTCTCACGTGGGTGAGAGTCTTACCGTCGTGGTTACCAGTGTCCTGCAAACGTCGGCGGGTAGGATGATCTTCGCCCGGCCCCGCAAGATAGCGAATGCTGTAACGTGAGCGGCGACGGTGCTCCTAGCATTGCCTTGATCATTGCAGCGGCCGGCCGAGGGAGCCGGATGGGCGGTGTGCATAAGGCCCTAATCCAACTGGAGGGTACGAGCCTTTTGGAACACTGCCTCGCCCGGTTGGGGGGACACGATCGCGTAGAGAAAATCGTTATCGTCGGACATCCGCAGATCCTATCGGCGCTCTCTTGCATCGCCGATACGTATTCTTTGGACACCCGGGTGATCGAGGGCGGATCTTCCCGGGGCGAATCCGTACTCAACGGACTCCGCGCCCTCGATGGCTGCGGTGATCTGGTGGCAGTCCACGATGTAGCGAGGCCGTTTGCCAGCCGGGAGCTTCTCGACCGGTTGGCGGACGTCGCAGATTCCCATGGTGCCGCTATTCCGGGTATACCTTTGCGCGATACCGTGAAGGAAGTTGCAACCGATGTGGACTCTGGGCTCGAAATCGTCGTCGATACACCGGTCCGTTCGGCCCTTCGCGCCATCCAGACGCCGCAGGTCTTTCAACATCCCATCCTTCGCGATGCATACGAACGTTGGGCGGACCGCTTGGAGACGTTTACCGACGACGCATCCCTCATCGAAGCCCTGGGGATGCCCGTCGTCCTGGTGCCCGGGGAAGAGGGGAACGGCAAAGTGACCTTACCAGGTGATCTCGAAACAGAGAGCCACGCCAGGGGCGCGGTGTCCACACGGGTAGGCATTGGATACGACAGCCATCGCTTGGTGGCGGGACGTCCCCTCGTCCTGGCGGGGGGGACAATCCCCTCGCCCGTTGGACTACAGGGACATTCCGACGCCGACGTCATCTATCATGCCGTCATGGATGCAATGCTCGGAGCGGCCTCTCTCGGGGATATCGGCCAACATTTCCCGCCGGGGGAGCCGGCCTGGTCGGGGGCCCGAAGTGGAGATCTTCTGCGTCGTGTCGCCGACAAGGTTCGGTGCGCGGGTTTCGAACCCGCCAACGTTGACGTCACCGTGGTGATCGAGAGACCGCGCATCGGCCCTCACATATCCCAGATGTTGAATAATATGGCCGTCGATGCCGGGATCGCACCCTGCAATCTATCGATCAAAGCTTCTACGGATGAGGGAATGGGTCCCATCGGTAGGGGCGAGGGTGCGGCCGCCTGGGCCGTTTGCTGCCTGCGCCGATTTCCAATCTAGTGAAGTCCCACCACCGTGGAGTCCCCGCGATGGTTTTGCGCGTGTTATAATGGCGAGATCCGGGAGGTGGACGGTTTGTCTTTACTCATCAGCGATACCCTGTCCGGGAAGAAACGCCCCCTAGAACCCCGTAACCCCGGCAAATTGGATATATACATCTGCGGTATCACGCCCTATAGCGATACACACCTGGGGCACGCTCGGCCCTCGGTCTTTTGGGATTCTGCGACGCGCTATCTCGCCTACCGCGGTTGGCGGGTTACGGTGGTGCAGAATGTCACTGACGTCAATGAAAAGGTCCTGGCGCGCGCGCAGTTGGAGGGTGTTTCCGAGCGGGAATTGGCGTGCCGATACTATAAGTCCTACGAAGCCCTCATGGAGCGGCTCGGCGTTCGCCCTCCCGACGCGGCTCCGTGGGTTTCCGATCACATCGAGGCGATCATCGAGTCCATCGAAGATTTGATCGAATCCGACCACGCGTACACGGTGGACGGAGATGTCTATTTCGATGTCACCAGTTTTGCAGACTACGGAAGATTGTCCGGTCAACTCCCCGAGGATTTGCGAGCGGGTGCCCGCCTGGAGGTGGACGACAGGAAACGCCATCCAGCAGATTTCGCCCTTTGGAAGGCGGTCGGCGAAGATATTCCCTCCTGGAAAAGCCCTTGGGGCCGGGGGAGGCCCGGTTGGCACATCGAGTGCTCGGCGATGTCCCGCGAGTACCTGGGTTTTGGCTTCGACATCCACGCCGGGGGATCCGACCTCCTATTTCCCCATCACGAAAATGAGCGCGCCCAAAGCGAATCTATCTCCGGCTGCCAAGGGCCACAGGCCCGCTATTGGGTACACCACGGAATGGTTACCGGGGAAGATGGGAAGATGTCCAAGTCCCTCGGTAATTTCGTCACGGTGGAGGAGGTCCTGGAGGAATTTCCACCCCAGGTCCTGCGCCTGTTCTTGCTCAGCGCCCACTACTCCAAGCCCCTGACGTATAGCGAAGAGAGAATGCGTGAGTCGTCGAAGGCATGGAGCCGCCTCCGGCAGTTTCTCGAGACCCTGGATGCCGCGATCGAAGGGGACTCCATCGCACAGGAGACAGTGATTTCCCGGCGTTTACCCAGCGATATGCGCGAGTTGGCCGACGCTTTGAATCTGAATTTCTGTCGGGCGATGGACGATGATTTGAATAGCGCCCGGGCCATCGCCGCGGTTTTCGAGACGATCCGGGAGGCGAACGCGCGCTTGAATGCTCCGAATTTTGCACCGACGGGAGATGTACTCCAGGCTCTGGAGGACCTGCGTGATGCACTGGAGATATGTGGGCGCATCCTGGGCATCTGGCCCGATGAAGATGGGGGAGGTGAAGAGTCAGTGGATGCGTCTCGCGAGAGCGATCTCCTGGATCTTCTCACCGAATTAAGAGAGAGGGCGCGGGAAGACAAACATTGGGATTACGCCGACATGATTCGCGACCGGCTATCCGAAATGGGATACGTCCTTGAAGATACCTCTACGGGGACTCGCATCAAGAGGGGGGAGCAATCGTGAAGGTCGCCTTGCTCCAATCCACCACCGAACCCGACCGCACAGTGGCCATGGCCGCCCACCTGTGTTATTCTCCGAGTTCCATTGGCGAGCTCAGCGAACGCATGGCGCATGATGAGGTGGTCCGGCTGATCGGGTTATTGAGACGCCTCGGGCACCTATCTCCCTTCGAACACGCACACTTCGTGGTGGGTATCGAGGGACTCAGTCGCGTGGCATCCCACCAACTGGTGCGATCGAGGATCGCCAGCTACTCGCAGCAATCTCAGCGCTATATTGATCAGCGGGGGTTCGAATACGTTACGCCGCCCAGCGTTCGACGGGATGAAAAGCTGAACGACATGTATGAGCGGCATATGGATTCGAGCAGGGAACTGTATCGGGAGCTCCGAGATCGGGGAGTGAGCCGGGAGGACGCCCGATTCGTTCTACCGGGCGCAGCCAGCTCCAATATCGTCATGTCCAAGAATGCGCGGGCGTGGTTAGAGTGGTTCGAATTGCGCACGTGCACGCGTTCCCAGTGGGAGATCCGGATATTGGCCAACAGGATCATGCGGTTGCTTCGCGATGCCGCGCCGGCGCTCTTCGAGGCCTCCGGACCTCCGTGCGTGACCCAGGGACTCTGCCGCGAGGGAAAGATGAGCTGCGGGCGTATCGATCGAATGTCGGTGGAACGTCTGCCCTTCAAGACGCCGCGCATTACCGGGAAGCGGGGAGAGCAGTAGAATGGGTCAAGAGGTGATTTGGGGCAGACAGGCTGTGGCCGAGGCACTGCGGGCAAGGCGCCGCGGTTTGCGCGCCCTGTATCTCGCCAGGGGCATCGACGAACGGCCTATCGAGGAGATCCTGGCTATGGCGCGGGATGCCGGAACGGAGATAAGCCGCGTACCCAAAGAAGACATGGATCGCCGCGCTCCAGGTACCGTCCACCAGGGCGTGGTCGGCGTGTTCGATGCGTACCCGTATGTCGACGTACGGGAGATTCTTCGGCGTGCGAAGGCGTCACTTGAGGATCCTCTGGTGATCGTGGCTGCCAATATCGAGGACCCCCATAACCTGGGATCCATCTTGAGAACGGCAGATTGCGCCGGTGCCCACGGTGTAATTCTCCCCAGGCGCCGGGCCTGTGGTGTTACCCCAGCGGTGGTGCGAGTATCTTCGGGCGCTTCGGAGCACATGGCCGTTGCCCGGGTGACCAACCTGGTCCGGACCATCGAAGAATTGAAAGAGGAGCGCCTGTGGGTATACGGGGCGGAGGCCGATGGAGATTCCATCTACGAAACGAGCCTTTCCGGAGGGGTTGCCCTCTGCTTTGGTGCGGAGGGATCCGGGTTGCCGCGCTTGCTTCGAGATCGCTGCGATGGCTTGATATCTATCCCGCTTCGGGGGAGCGTGCATTCCCTCAACGTCGGTGTAGCCGCCGGGATCGCGATCTACGAAGTGATACGGCAGAGGCTATCCGTCCTCTAGGGCGTCGGTGGGCTGAAAAACGCCGATGGTTGACCCGAATTCGTTCGCAGAAGTATAATGTCCTAGATAGAAAGGGACATTATCCCTACCTTGATAGTGACGAGGGTACCAACGCTA
>PWSR01000042.1 GCA_003563985.1 Clostridia bacterium
CGACGCATCATCCGCAACATCGCGTAGATCAGGACGGACCAGAGATAGATGCCGGCCACCGGACCGGCGATGATGGTACCGAGGGAGGTAGGGTCCGCGTATCCCCGGGGTCCGAAGGCCGCGAAGGCGGAGCCCGCGGCGCGGATGCCCGCCGCGGCGAGGACGATACCGGCGAGGATGTCCGGCCGGTCCATCCGCTGCCAGAGGGCGAAGAGAACCGCCGCCAGGGCCAGCCCGAAGCCCAGGTATCGCGCCACCGGCGGGGCATAGGTCGCCTGCCCGGGAAAGATCACCGGGCCCAGGAAGTCGGGGGAATTGAGGGATCCCCGGAGGATCCACTCCCACATGTCCGCCAACGCACCCACTTCAGGTCCTCACCCTTCCGGTTCCGCGTCTCCGGGTCGGGGCGGCGACCACATGTAGCGCCCCAGGAGGCGATCGTAGTCCGACCAAGCGCCGGGTTCGATGCCGTCGCCGATGGCCAGGGCCTGGCCGACCTTTCCGCTCAGGATGTCGGCGTGGTGGAGGGCCACTGCCTCGGCGGTCTGCGGGAGTACCGGGGCGCCGTAGGCGTGTTCACCGTGGTGACTCAACAGGAGATGCCCCAGGTGCGTGGCCCGGTCCCCGGGGAAGTCCGGAAACGCAGCGATCCAGCGGTCGACCATCCGGTATCCCAGCGCGATGTGGCCGATGAGGCGGCCCCGGGGGCTGTAATCGATGTCCACCCGGTACTCGTACTCCTCGATCTTCCCGACGTCGTGCAGCAGGGCGCCCGCGGTGAGGATCTCCATGTCCAACCGATCTCCCCCGGGACTCCCCCCGGTGAGCACGGTCAGCACTTCCAGGGAGTGTTCCAGGAGACCGGATAGATAGGCGTGGTGGACGCGCTTGGCCGCCGGCGCCCGGGTGTACGCCTGGTAGAACTCCGGGTTTCCGAATATCTCCACCAGCAAGCGGGACACGGGACCCCGGGGAAGGGCCTCGATGGCCGCCCACAATTCTCCCTCCATGACTTCGAGGGGACGCGGGCTCTCGGGCAGGAAGTGTTCCGGGGTCACCTCCGCGGGGTCCACCGCCGCCAGGTCACCCACGATCAGCTGGTTGGTCCCGCGATAGTTATTGACCTCGGCGGTAACCCACAACGGGTCCCCCTCCTCGAAGACCTCGGCCAACTCCTCGGCCCGGTCCCACACGCGGGCTTCGATGAAACCCGTTCGGTTCCGCAATTTCAGGTGCAGGTACGCTCCCTTGCCCGGATCCCGGAAGGGCCGGAGGTCCTTGATCATGACGGCGAAGAATCCCTCCACCGTCTCCCCGGGTCGCAGCTCGGGGATGGAGACGACCCCGCCCCCCGGTTCCCTCATTCGCCCCCGGCCTCCTCGCCGGAGAAAGTCTCCCAGCTGTAGATCTCCGCGAGTTCCTTGCGGCGCTTGGGCTTGGGTGTCGCCGCCGGGTACCCCATGGGCAGGAGCGTGACGATCTTCTTGTCCGCGGGAATCCCGAGGATCTCCCGGGCCTCGTCCTGGTCGAAGAGACCGATCCAGCAGGTCCCCAGGCCCAGTTCTTCCGCGGCCAGGGTCATGTGGTCGACGGCGATGGACAGGTCGACGGCGTACGAGGGCACGTCGCAGGTCATGACCCGGTCGGGATCCAGGGCCACGGCCGCGATCACCACGGGGGCCTCCCCGACGAAGCGCTGTCCCCCGGCGATGCGGGTCAATTCCGCCCGCCGCCCGGGATCGCGGACCACGACGAAGTGCCACGGTTGCTTGTTCGAGGCCGAGGGCGCCAGGCGGGCCGCCTCGAGCACGGTGAGTATGTCCGCCTCGGGGACCGGATCCTCCTTGTAGGCACGCGTACTGCAACGGGATCTGGCCAAATCCATGAAATCCTTCACGTGATATCCCTCCAAAGTAGTATTGACGAATCCATACGAAGATAGTCACCAGGACTAGCTTCCACCCGCTCACCCCAGATCCTCCCGGGTCGGCGACTCCGGGCCGGACAAGGGCGGGAAATCCCCCGAACCCCTAACAATTCCCGGGCGTTCCCCCGATACAGTGGGGGAGGGTAAGTATTCCCTGTCCCCCGGGGCGGGATCCCCGGAATCGTCCCGCTTCCCCCGGCCGAGGCAAGCCCAGGGACCAACCGGGGTCCCCCACCCGGGGGCGACATCGGGCCCACGCCCGTTGTCCATCCACGCCCGCGGGCGGGCCCGCCGACACCGGGTCCGCCCGCCCAGGTTCCTTCAGCGGCACCCGGCGCAGCTGGCACAACGACCCGGGGCACAAGCGCCCGCGGCGGAGCCGGAGTGATAGAAGGACGTAACCCGCTGTTCTACCTCGGCGCGGTCGCACTCGGGACACGGCACTTCGTTGCGCCGGCTCATGGTGACGAAGGCGGAGAATTCGGCACCGCACCCGGGACAGCGATAATCGTATGTCGGCATGCGTTCACACCTCCGAATATTTCATACCCCCATTTCATCACAATGGCGGCGGCAGCGCGAGTCTCCGACCCCACCTCCCCTGGCGGTCGGCGGCACCAAATCCCGGTTCGCGCAGTGGCGCGCCCGGCGGGCGGTCCACCGCCGGCGATGGACGCCCTCAACTTCCCCGCGGCGCTCGTTTGGGGTAGAATCCGGTTAGAATGCGCGCTTTGGAGGTGCGACATGGCCGATAAAAAATTTGCAACCGCGGAAATCGTCGACGGACGGCCCGTGGCGAAGGTGAGAGAACATACGGTCACCATGAAGGACGGCGAGCCGACCCCGGTGGATCTCCTGCTGGTCAGCCTGGGCGGATGCGCCACCCTGACGCTCCAGGCCATCATGGAGAAGAAGCGGCTGCCGGTGGAGAGCATCGCCGTGGACATCGAGGGAACCTACGCCGAGGAGCGTCCCCCGCGGCTGGAGACCATATCCATGGCCTTCCGGGTCAAGTCCCCCGGCCTGGATCAGAGGGAATTGGACGCGACCCTGGAACTTTCGGAACGCTACTGCCCCGTTCACCAGACCCTCCACGGTGGCACCGAGATCACCGTGACCGGAGAAGTCATCTCCTGAAGACGCGAAGGGAGCATGCAACGTGAGAACGAATTGGGACAACCTGGTCGAGACGTCGGTGATGGGCGAGATCGCCCATCCCTCCATCCGAGGGCGCTCCCCCTACCGCATCACCGCGTCGGGGGAACCCGTGGTGCTGCCGGCCACCGCCGGGATCACCTATAACGTCCGCGTGGGCGACTCCGCGACCCGCTGGGTGGCGGATCACCTGGAGCCCGCAGTCACCATCAAGAACCCCTCGGGAGAGGGTGACACCGGCGCCAATGCGGGCCTGAACCTCCTGGCCTGCGTGGGTAACCGGGCCCGGGTCGTCTCCGGGAAAGCCGAGGGCAGCGCGGGAACCGTCACCGGTAAACACGGCGGCGCCGAGCACGTCATGGTGGACTTCACCCGGGAGATCATGGAGAAGATGGTCCCCGGCGACAAGATCCTGGTGCACGCCAACGGCGTGGGCCTGCAGCTGGAGGACTATCCCGAGGTACGCCTCTTCAACACCGCCCCGGAGCTGCTGGATGCCTGGGGCATCGGGGAAGAGGCGGGGACGCTGCGCGTCCCCGTAACCCATCGGGTCCCGGCGGCCATCATGGGATCGGGTTTGGGCCAGGACAACGCATTCAAGGGCGACTACGACATCACCCTGTTCGACGAAGAGACGGTAGAGGAATACCGCCTGGACCAACTGCGGATGGGCGACATGGTTGCCATCACCGATACCGACCACCGCTTCGGCCGCATCTACAAGCGGGGGTTCGTATCCATAGGCATCGTGATCCACGGCGGATCCATCGTCGCGGGCCACGGGCCCGGGGTCACCACCCTGATGGCCGGCTCCGACGAGCTCATCGTCCCCGTCGTGGATTCCCGCGCGAACATCGCCACCATGCTCGGGTTGCGGGACGACCTCTAGGCTCCGTCCCCTCCGAGGATCCATCCACCCACGCGAGGAGCCGCGGACCGGGACCCGCGGCTCCTCGCTTCGTATCCGATCGTCCCCCGGGAACCCCTCAGGATCCCTTTATGACCGCCAGGGGTCGCAACCGCGCAACCTTCTTCGTAATGCCGATGTCGGCCAGGCTATCCACGACCTCGTCGATGTCCTTGTAGGCCCCCGGCGCCTCGTCGATGACCTTCTGCGGTGCCACCCCGCCGTAGACCACATCCCCCAGCTGGCGGCGGAATTCTTCCAGGTCGATGGTCTTGCGGGCCTGGCCCCGGGACATGATGCGACCGGCGCCGTGGTTGACGGAGTAATAGGTCTCCTCGGTGTCCGGTGTACCGACGACCACGTAGGAGGACGTCCCCATGCTGCCGGGTATGATGGCCGGGTGTCCCGTCTCCCGGTACCGGTCCGGGTTGTCCGGATGCCCCGGGGGCAGGGCCCGGGTGGCGCCCTTGCGGTGAACCAGCGTGCGGGCCCCGCGATGCCGCTCGAACTTGGCGATGTTGTGCGCCACATCGTAGACCACGGCCAGGCCGGGTTCGCGTCCGAAGAAGTCCTCGAAGGCGCGCCGCACCTCGTGGGTCATCAACTGGCGATTCGCGAAGGCGTAATTGACGGCACAGACCATGGCCGCCAGGTAGTTCCGTCCCTCGCGGGAACCGATGGGTACGCAGGCGAGACCTTTGTTCGGCAACCGGATCCCGTAATCCGAGGCGGCCCGCGCCATCAACCCGCTGTAGTGTCCGCATATCTCGTGACCGAAGCCCCGGCTCCCCGTGTGGATCATCACGCTCAACCGCCCGGGGTACAACCCGAAACTGTGGGCCACGTCGGGATCGTAGATGGAGGCGATTTCACCGATCTCGATGAAGTGATTGCCGCCCCCGATGGTCGCCAGCTGGTCGGCGCGCTCCCGGGCCCGCCGGGTCACCGCGTCGGGGTCCGCACCGGGCATCTCCCCCGATTCCTCGATGCCATCCAGGTCCTCGCGCCGGCCGTAACCCGCCCCCACCAGGGCGCGGGCACCGCGGGTGACCACGTCCCCAAAATCGATTCCCAGGGAATGGCGCGCGCTGGATTTCCCGACCCCCGCCGGTATGCGGGAGACGATGCGGGCCAACAGGGCGTGGAGATCGTCTGCGTCCAGGTCGGCGGCCTCCAGGTCCGTAGAGAGGAGACGCACGCCGCAGTTGATATCGTAGCCCACGGCCCCGGCGGAGACCACCGAACGATCCAGGTCTTCCTCCTCGGCGCGCAGGGCCATGACCCCACCGATGGGCAGCCCGTACCCCTGGTGCAGATCCGGCATACCGACGATCGGGTCCAGGAGGCCGGGCAGCGTGGCTGCATCCCGCAGCTGATCCAGGGCCCCCTCCTCCAGGTGATCGCGCTTGAGCAAACGGTTCATGTAAACGCGGGCCTCGACGTTCATGTCGCCCGTCCTGGGCACCTTCCATCGATTCTCGCCGTCTCCGATTAGGTTGGACACGAATCTCCCTCCTCGCGCTACTCTTCCGATCCGACGGGGAAACGGGGGCGCACCGCGCAACCCCGCCTGGCCTCCACAGGAAACGAGATTGCCATCCTCCGGGTCCCGCCTCCTTCGGCGACCGACCGCGGAACTCCTCCGACCCCGGGCCGCGGCGAAAAGGCAAAGAGGGCGGGGCGAGGCCTCCCGCAGGCCCCAGCGCCCCACCCTCCCCGCGCCCACCGATCCCGGTGGGCCCAACATCCACCATCTGCCTCACCTATTGTCCCCTGCGCGAGGCCGTCCAGGCCCGGCTCAACAGGGGCAGCAGGGCCGAAGCCAGCACGATGCCGCTGGCGGTTTGACCGATATTGCCGTAGAGCTCGTAGAGGGCAAAACCCTCCCCGAAGAGGAAATACGCCACGGCACTGTACCCCACGATGGTGACCACCGCACCGGCGCCCATGGCCCCCAGGTTGCGGATGTTTACCCGGGTACCCCGGGCCAGGTGGCCGACGGCCAGGGCCGTCAAACCCTTGATGAAGAAACTGGGCACCGCCCAGGCGGGCCAACCCGCCAGGAAGTCGGCGAACAGGGACCCGATGGCCGCCGCCCCCGCCGCCACGCCCGGGCCCAGCAGGATGGCGCCGGCGTAAATGAAACCGTCACCCAGGTGGTAGTAGCCTCCGACGCCGGGCACCTTGATGTACGCGGTGGTGACGGCGATTACCGCGCCGAACATCGCACCCCAGACCAACCTGCGTCCCCCGTCACCGGGCCGCTGCATGCGGCCTTCGTCTCGATTGTTCTTGGTCGCCAAAGAAATCACCCTTTCGGAAAAAGGTGAGATGAGGCACGGACCCCCTTCGGGGACCTGGAGGGATCAAAGGGACGCCGGAGGGGCGAACCCTTCTCAAGCTCCGCCTCCTCCCAATCAGACTGTACTGTCGGTTCCGGATTCTCGCCGGATCAACCGATGAGGCTGATGGACTCGTCCCCTCGAAGGGGCATCACCACCGGTCGGGAATTGGGGGCATCCCCCTCACCCTGCCACGAAGACGTCGCGGGGGCCTTCGGCCGGGAGCCAAAAACCCCGTGTTCGGCGACCCCACCGGGGTCGCTCCTTGTAAAGACATTGTACGCCCGCCGGCCGCCCGCCGCAATGGCCTATCCCGGGGGCGCCTCCCCGTAGTAGCGATCCCAAAACTCCGCGCGAAAGGCCCCGAAGCGATCCTCGGAGATGGACCGGCGGATGTCCGCCATGAGCCGAGCGACGAAGGTGAGGTTATGGATCGTGGTCAGGTGGTAACCCAGTATTTCCCGGGACTTGATCAGGTGCCGGATGTAAGCGCGACTGAAGCGCCTACAGGTGGAGCAAGGACACGCGGGATCCAGGGGGAGGGGATCCCGGGCGTAGGTCGCATTGCGAACCGGCAGCGGTCCCCGGGCCG
>PWSR01000090.1 GCA_003563985.1 Clostridia bacterium
CAGGAAACGATCGATCCATTCCCGCTCCTCGGGCAGGAAACCGGAGCGATCGGCGTTATCGTCGGGCCGGGCTAGGTCGATGGGCCGGTGGGCCGTGTTCACGTCACCGCACACCAGGACGTTCTCCCCGGCGGCGAGTCGGGCACGTACGTGGACGAGGAACGCTTCGTAAAAGCGCATCTTGTAGGCCAGTCGTTCCGGGGAGGCTTTGCCGTTGGGGAAATAGATATTGTACACGAGGAGATCGGGGTAGCGGGCCATCAGGAGACGACCCTCGGCATCGAGGATGTCCTCCCCGACGGCATCCCTGACCTCCAGGGGCTCTTCCCGGGAGTAGAGGGCGACGCCGCTATAGCCCTTGCGTTCCGCCTCCGAGAAGTAGGAATGGTACCCGTCGATTGTCCGGATATCGGGGGGCAGTTGATCCTCGTGGGCTTTGGTCTCCTGCAGGCAGACGACGTCGGGACCATCATCCTCGAGCCAGTCCAAAAATCCCTTTTTGGCGACGGCTCGCAGTCCATTTACGTTCCAGGATATAAGGCGCATGGATCGTCCTCTCCGCGAACTCCTCGTTGGATCGGGCTCCCGGCCCACGATGGGGCGGGGATGCCGCACCAACCAATATACCGGAATCGCCGCGATTTCGGCCACTGGCGAGGCCGTTCATTCCGGGAGAATATGAACCTCGATGATTGCGCCGGGGCGATAGCCGTCCAGTTCTCCGACCACCCCGGTCACGGCGTTCTCCAGTATCGATTGAACGAAAGGCACCATGGCGATCCCCTCTCCGTTGATGCGCAGTTGCACCCGGGTTCGACCCACCACGGGACACGCTTCCCGGGTCGCCTCCCCGCGCAGGATGGCGCCGGTCAACTCCCCGCAGGAGCCTCCGCAGGCATCGCAGCAGTCGGGGGGAAAACCGGGAAGGGGGGGAGAGACGGTGCGCTCGATGAGATCGACGAGATCCCGACATCGTTCGGTGGCGTCCAGGGCGGGCCGCCCAGAATATTCCTCGATGTCCCGGGTAACGCGACCCGAAATCGCGAACACGGCCTCGTCCACGCGCTCGGCCAGGTCCGCGATTTCGTACCCGGTGACGATGCGGGGGATCGCGGGATGCTCCACCCCCTCTAGGATGACGAAGTCCTGGTGGTAGTGCCCCAGCACCTCCCGGATATCCAGCTTCCGTTTGTAGAGGACGTCGGTCTCGAAGAGGCCCAGTGCCGTGACCAATTCCGCCCCGGCGCGGTGGTGGCGATCGGTGTTGGTCCCCGGGGAATCCATGGCGAATTCTTCGAAGTGGATCTCCTTGACGGAGCCCACGGAGTATCGTCGCCTCCGCAGTTCCGCGATGATGCATTCCACGGTCGTCGTTTTACCCGATCCCGAGGGCCCTACGACGGATACGACCTTCAAGCCAATCCCTCCTCCGTTTAGAGTGGTCCCGGGCGAAAATGGGCCACGAACGCCCCGGAGACCAGCAGCAGCGCGATGATCATGAGCAGGTAGTCTCGACCGTCCAGGACGAGGGTTCGGTGCGAAGTTCGACGGGGATAGGCGCGAAACCCCCGCATCTCCACGGAAAGGGACATTTGGCGCGCCCGGGCCAGGACGCCGGCGATCAATGGGGTCAGCAGGTATCCGTAGGTACGGATTCGCGTGCGCAGCGGCAGTTCCTCCAGTCGAACGCCCCGGAGTTGGAGCGCCGTCAGGGTATCCTCGGCTTCTTCCCGCATTAGGGGAAGGAAGCGCACCGCGACGGCCACCATGAAGGCCAGTTCGTAGGGGATCCGCCACTGGTAGAGTCCCTGGATGATGTCCCGGGGATTGGAAGTGGTCATGATCCCCGCCGATACCAGGATGATGAATATGCGGAGGATGATGGAAACCCCGCGCTCCAATCCGGTGGTGGTGACCAGGGCCACGCCGGCCAACTCGACCAGCGGTTGTCCGCCCCGGGTGAAGACGCTCTGGATTATGCCCATGGCCAGGAACACCCACAGCAGGCGGCGCATCCGGACCAGGGAACCCAGCACCCCGGACCGGAGATACAGGGCGCAGAGAACGGTGGCCAGGGCCAGGGGGAGCAGGATGCGCGGGTAGTCGAAGACGACCGCCAGCGAGGAGAGCCCCAGGACGAGGACCAGCTTGGACCGGGGGTCGTAATCCCCTTTAACGAACGGAGTAGTCATCGACGATCTCCCCCCGGGACAATTCGAGGATCCGGGTCGCGTGGCGCGCGACGAAGGATCGATCGTGGCTGATGATGAGCATCCCGACGCCGCCCTCGGTGGCCTGCGACAGCAGGGCGGAGAGTTCCGCCTTCCGGACGACATCGAGGGCGGTGGTGGGCTCATCCAGGACCAGGAAGGGTGGGCGATTGATCATGATGGCCGCCAGGGCCAGGCGCTGCTTTTCTCCCCGGCTGAGGTCGAAGGGAAAGGCGTCGCGGAGATGCTCCAGGCGGAACCGGTCCAGCATTTCCTCGACGCGCCCGAGGACGTCATCCTCGGGGACGCCGCGCAGTCGCTGCGCCAGGGCCAGCTCCTCGTCGACCCGGGCGGTGAAGATCTGCCGGTCCGGTTCCTGGAAGAGATACCCCAATCTTTGCCCGATTCGACCCAGGGAGAGGGTGCGGGTGTCCTCCCCGAGGATTTCCACCCGACCCGAGGTGGGCTTGAGGATCCCCGCCAGGAGCTTGCCCAGGGTCGTCTTCCCGCTCCCGTTGGGTCCGAAGAGGGCCGTGACGTCCGAGGCGTGGATCGCCAGGTCCACGGGGGCAACCACCTGGCCTTCTCCCGGGTAGCGATAGGAAGCCCCGAGGGCGCGGATCATCTCGCCGACCCCCCCGGTACGGATCGGGGGAACCCGTCCCAATTCCCGTCGAAGGTCGCCAGTTCCCCGTCGTGGAGCATCAGCACGCGGTCGGCGACATCCAGGTTTTCGGGATCGTGTTCCACCAGGAGAACGGCCTTGCCCCGATCCCGCATCGCCCGGATCATATCCTTCATCATGTCCCGCCCGCGGTCGTCCAACTGCGACATGGCCTCGTCGAGGATCAATACGTCGGGCTGGAGGCTGAGCACCGCGGCCGTGGCGACCAGTTGCTTTTCGCCCCCGGACAAGCGATGGGGGTTTCGTTCCGCGAAGGCGTCCATCCCCACCGCCGCCAGGGAAGCGCCCACCCGCCGATGGATCTCGACCGGTGCCACGCAGAGGTTCTCGGGGCCGAAGGCGACCTCGTCTTCGACCACGGGGAAAAAGAGGCCCGCCTCGGGATCCTGGAATACGATCCCGAGTTTCTGGGCGATCTCCGGGGGCCGCAGCGCCCGGGTAGGGGTGCCATCCAGCAGAACTTCACCCTCCATGACCCCACCGCGTATCAGGGGAATGATCCCGCTGAGGCAGTGGCAAAGCGTTGTCTTTCCACTCCCGCTGGGACCGACGATGGCCACCACTTCGCCCCGCTCAACCCCGAGATCCACGCCGGAGAAGAGGGGGGAGAGGTGCTCGGCGAAGGAGTAGCCCAGGTTCCGGGCCCGGAGCGGGATCGTCATTGCAGCTCGATCTCCATCAGGAACTTGTTCCAGCGCTGCCCGAACTCGTCTTCGCGGATGACCAATTGGTAGGGGCCGGAACCACCCGCTTCCTTCGGGGCCAGGGGCTCGCCGTCGATCATGTATACGATATAGACATTGTCCTCGCGGGACACCTCGTCGGCGCCCAGGGCGACGGTATATCCATCCGCTGCCCGGGTCACGATCTGGTCTATGCCCCCCATGTCCAGGTCCAGGTGCTCCAGAAGGTGCCGCAGCTCCACGCCGGTATAGGTCAGGTCCCGGGGAGATGAGCCGCTGGACCGCAGGGTCGCGGTAAACTCCCGTTGCTCCAGATCCTCGATGTCGCTGAAGTCGACCGTGTGGGTCCGTTCGCCGCCGGAGACGATGAACAGCGTGGCCTCCCTTTGGCTTTGGAGCCGATCCCCGCCCTCGGCCCAATTGAGGTAGGCGAAAACACCCACCACCAGGACCAGGGCCAATACTACAACTGCAAGCGTCTTATTCATGCTGTATCCCTCCGTCGATTATCCAGTACGGAATCATCATGTCTTCCACCCGGAACGCGCCGTGGTAACCCCCCTCGGGGATCTCGTGCATCCCGTGATCCGAGAAGACGATGACGGGTCCGTTCCAGGCGGAGACCAGTTGATGCAGGTATCCGTCCAGGCGTTCGATGGCATCCAAGGTCTCCGGGGCGTCGGGTCCGAAGGAGTGCCCGGCCCGATCCACGTCCTTGAGGTGTACCATGAGTAGCGCGTACCCGGAATCGATCCGATCCATGGCCGCCCCGAACACCTCGTCGTCGGTGCTGCCGTCTTCGTTCCGATCCACGTTCATCACGGGGTCGATCTCGAGGTCCAGGGGACTGATGGAACCCGTGACCAGGGTGGATCGATGTCCCATTTCCCCTGCCACGGCAAAGATGCTGGGCCGAAGGGATCGTCGGGTGTCCCGATCCCGGATGCCGGTTTCCGATGGGTCGGCGCCGGTGATGGCGGCGGCGAAGTTCACCGGGGTGATGGGGGGATAGGTTGCCAGGGCGATATCCGGCTCCGCGAGACTGCCGAGGAAGGGGGTCCGCCCTGCGCCGGCGGCGCGGAAGAACTGGTGATAACCGAGTCCGTCCAACAGCACGATCAGCACGCGATCCCCCCGGCCGAGGGCATCCCGGGCGTCAAAGAAGACATCCGTGATACGCCTCTCGGGCGGGTCGAGGATTACGCCGCGGACGGGGAAGGCCGCTTCCCCATCTCCCGCGCAGTAACTTACGCGGTTCTCCTCCAGGAGGAAGTGCCCCACCCCGGACGACCGATGAATGGAACCGTCTCGGCCCACGACCACGATCTCCTCGCCGGGGGCGGTTCCGATCCAATCTTCGAGGGCGATGGTGCGGACTCTCCGCGCAGTGCCCGTCCGCGGAATGGCGTCGCCGGCGGTATCCCGGGGACAATCTTCGGTGGGGAGGGGGCGTACGCGGAAACCCCGTTCAAAGAGGGCGCCCGGCGACGATTCGACGAGGTTGGCGTCCCGATCCAGTATCGCCAGCCCCCGACCACCGGGATCCCCGGTGGATACCACTGCCATTTCCCGGAGATCGGGGATGGTGACCACGGGGCGGTTTCGGGTATCGATGAGCGCCCAGAGACCCGCATCATCGTGGCCCACGTTAAGGCCCGAGAGCTCGTCCGCCGGGATCGCTACCTTCGTTCCATCGTCCACCACGAAGAGGGCGCGGAAGTCCTCGCTCCAGGGTCCGGCCCGGGCGAGTAATTCCGCCAGGGGTGTCGCTCGGAATCCTCTTTCCCCGGCCCGGATCCCATCCACGGTATAGTCCTGCGGGTCCAACCCGCGGATGCGCAGGGGCGTCGCCACGTCCCCTCCAACGGACAGGGGAATTGCCGGGGTGGGAGCCGCGGTGCCGGGCAGGTATAGATAGGAGAGGACGGCACCCAGTACCAGGCCGAGGCAAATGAGTGCGATGGATACAGGGTAGGAGAATCCCACCCTCCGGGGCCCGGGGGATGATCGTGAATACATCATGGTTCCATCCGATCCTTGAACTTCGCCGACACCCCGTAGGCGATCCAACCGCCCATCCCCCCGGAGAGGGCGGCGGTGGCCAGGCTGAGGACCAGGGGAATCATCGGTAGCCGGAAGAAGGCCAAGTTTACCAGTATCGATCCGGTGGTGTTGGCCGCCATCCCGGCGGCAAAACAGGGGACGGGGGAGTGGTTCCAGCGTCGGGCCAACAGGAAGGTGGCATCCACCGCGATACCCGGTGCGATGTAGGTGACGATGCTGGCCAACCCGTGGGTTCCGTAAATCCCCAGGGCCATGACGAGGATGGCCTGGACGGTGGCGATCAGGGTCCCCGTGCCGTGCTTACGGATCAGGGCAGCACCCAGGACGATCCACAGCATGTAGAAACCGCCGGCCAGCACGCCCCCGGGGATGAAAAGCGGACCCGTGATCATGTGGGCCAGGGGAACCACCAGGGGCTTGGAGGCGATCCCGAGGCAGGCCGTCAGGGAAATCACGATGAGGTCGAATATGGTGAATCGTTCCAATAATCCCGCCATCGAGACCACCTATTCTGCCGCCCGGATGGTCAGCAAGTCCCTGACGCGCGTGTTCTTTGGGAGGTCCTCGAAAAGGCTGGTGACCCGACCCTCGTCATCGACGAATACGATACCGCGGGAGAGATCCTCCGCCGCCACCTCCACGGCGTAACCATCCACCGCCTCGAGGATGTAGGTTTCGGCTTCGGCCAGGTTCATCGCAGCGACCAGGGTTGCAAAGGAGACACCCCGCGCGTCGTTTACATCCGTGAGATCGAGGAGTCCCGGACCCCGGGATACGGAATAGTAGCCCCGGTTTCCGGCGATGAAGTACGCGATGTCCCGCACGTGCATTCCCCGCGGAAGTTCCGGGCCGCGAAAGGCGGGGGCCGTCTCCCCGGTGATGACGAGGAATTCCTCCAGGAAAACGTCCAGTTGCTCCGTCTTCTCGAAACCGTCGGCCGCGAAAAACCGTACCTCGCGCAGATCCTCGGTCTCCGTAACGAGGTCGCGGGTTCGAATCGCCAGGTCCCCGTCGCCGTATTCCGACGACTCGATCTCGCCCGAGGCCGTTTCCAGGAAGATGATGGATTCGAGCGATTCCGCCGCCACCGGGACGCGGGACAGCTCGATACGGCTCAGGTTCCGAACCCAGTACATGCTCGATTCACCGGGAATGAAAGCCCGGAGGGGGCCGTCGTCGGGTCCCAGGCCCTCGCCGTCGACGATGTAGGCGATGATCATCTCGTGGTCTGCCAGCAGGTCCGCCTCCACGCGAACGGAATAGCCGTCCGCGGCCA
>PWSR01000138.1 GCA_003563985.1 Clostridia bacterium
AGAGCGGCGTGGTGTACATGACCCGGCAAATCGCCGTGGACTACGCGGAACAGGGGATCGTGTGCAACGCGGTGGCGCCCGGTCGGATCCTCACCGGAAAACCCCTGGACCCGGCGGATCCGTTGACGTATTCCAGGAGCCGAACGCCGATGCCCCGGCTCGGCGTACCGCAGGACGTCGCCAGCGCCGCCTTATTCCTCGCCAGCGATGAAGCGACCTACATTACCGGCCATAACCTCATGGTCGATGGCGGATGGATGGCCGGCTGATACGGAAGGTAGGGTGGAATCTTGAATACTTACCTGGTGACGGGTACGAGCGGGTTCGTGGGAGGCAACGTGCTGCTGGAGCTCCTGGGTTTGGGGCATCGGGTGGTAGCCTGCGACTACGCGGAACCCGTGGCGGCCTTGCGAGACGAGGCAGGGGAACTCGGCGACGTGGAGTGGGTTTCCATGGATGTCAGCGACGAAGCCGCCTGGGATGCGTTGCCCGGCTACGATTACGAGGCCGCCATCCACACGGCGGCGATCACGGCCCCCGAGGACGATCCCGATCCGAAGCGGACGGCCGCCGTCAACCTGATGGGCACCCTCTATGCGCTGGACTGGGCCGTGAAGCGGGATGTGCCGCGCCTCGTGTACACGAGTTCTTCGGCGGTCTATCGGTACACGACGCCCTCGGGTCCCATGAAGGAAAGCATGTGCGTCGATCCCCGGTTCACCTACGGATTGACGAAGATAGCGGGGGAGCGGTTCCTGTCCATCTACCGGGACAACCTCGGTTTGGATTGCTGTGCGGTGCGCTTGCCCTCCATGTACGGTCCGTGGGAGCGGCCCACGGGTACCCGCAAGAACATGTCGCAGGTATACCACCTGGCGCGGGCGGTGGCCGCCGGCGAGACGTGCAAGGTCGCCGGGGCAGAGGTTGCCCAGGATTGGACGTACATCGGGGATGCGGCGCGCGGGCTGATCCATCTGGCCTCGGTGCGAGGGGGGCCCGACGTGATGAATCTCTCCACCGGGGAGTTCATTACCCTCGCGGAAGTCATCGATGCCTTCAACGCCCTCGAGCCCGACAACGGGATCGAGTGGGTGCCCGAATCGGAGGCGGACGTCGTGATGACGGGGACCAGCGGGAATCAGCCGATGGATCCGACCTTACTGGAAGAGACGGGTTTCGTGGCGAAGACCTCCATCGAGGAGGGTTTGCGCAGCTACCTGGAGTGGCTCCGTCGATGAGGACGGCCGCGACCCGATACCATACGAAAATCGAATGGGATACGTGCGCTTGACCGGAGAGAGGGGTTACCATTGATCACCACGATACGCGGAGGAAAGGTATACCAAAACGGACGTCTTTGGGAACGGGATGTGACCATCGAGGATGGCAGGATCGGGGCGATAGGCGATTCGGACTTGCGCTCATCTGGCAGGGTCGTCGACGCCACGGGGCTTTGGGTTCTGCCCGGTTTCGTGGATGCCCACTTCCACTGCCGCGCCCCGGGATACCCGGAGCGCGAGGACTTCACCTCGGGGAGTGCCGCCGCGGCCTCGGCGGGGATTACCACCTTCTTCGAGATGCCCATCAGTACTCCGGCGGCCTACAATGGAGAGATCATAGAGAAGCGAAAGGTCCTGGGCGAGGAAAACTGCATCGTCGACTTCGGCCTCTACGCCGCCCCGGGGCGCGGGCGGGACGAGGACATCAGCTCGGCCATCGAGGCGGGCGCCATCGGGTTCAAACTGTTCCTGCACGCGGCTCCGCCGGATCGGCCGGATGAATTCGAGGGGCTATGCGTTACCGATGAAGAGCATCTCTACCGGGTATTGCAGATGGTCGCAGCCACGGGAATGATCTGCAGCGTGCACGCCGAAGATGAAGTCGCCCTGCGCATGGTAGCCGCGGGCCTTCCGGAGAACATCGGGAGCGACCCCATGGACCACCTTGCCATGCGGCCCCCCTTCGTCGAGGACTACGCCACGGCTAAACTCATGGCTCTCGCGGAGATCACCGGGGCGCGTGTGCACCTGGCCCACATGTCCGCCGCCCTCTCGGCCGACTTCCTGGCGGCCGCCCGGGGCCGGGGCATCGACGTAAGCGGAGAAACCTGCCCGCACTACCTGGAGCTGGACGGCACCGTGATTGAAGAGTACGGCCCGTACGCCAAGGTTGCTCCCCCGATCAAGGGCGGCGTGGACCGCGCGGGAATGCGAACGGCCCTCCTCCGCCGCACGATCGAGATGGTCGTCAGCGATCACTCCCCGTGGACGGAAGCCGAAAAGGACCGGGGCCTTTCGGACATCGGAGTAGCCCCCGCCGGGGCCGCGGGAGTGGAAATGCTGGGCCGTTACGTATTGGATCAGGCACTGCGGGGATTCTTCCCCCTGGACCTGGCCATCGATGCCATCTCGGCGAATCCGGCCCGCCGCTTCGGGATCGCCGACCGGAAGGGATTCCTCCGGGTGGGAGCCGATGCGGACATCGTCCTCTTCGATCCCGAGGGGAGCAAAGTGGCCGATCCCGCTACGGCCGTGACCAAGGCCAAGAGGTCGACTTCTATGTGGACGGGACAGTCCTTCAAGGGCGACATTCAGGCGACCTTTTCCCGCGGAGAGAAGGTGTACGAAGCGGGTGAAGTGTTGGGCTTCGCCGGCTGGGGTCGCCTGGTTCGACCCGAGTAGCGGGGCGGTTACCGCCCGGATACACTTCGGCGTGGCGCGAGGGGAGTGCCCGATGCTCCCCGCGGCGCCCCCCCCGGGCATGAGAGACCTCTATCCGAGAGAGCGTACGGGAGGGATCCGTGATGGTGTTTTCCGCAAAGGACTTCTTGGCCAGGCAGATGGAAATGACGAAACGAATGGATGCGAACGGAATCGATTGGCTCTACGTCTCCCCGGGTTCGGATTTCCAATACCTGACCGGGATGGAAGCCGGGCGGTCCGAGAGGCCCCACGCCCTGCTCCTGTCGCGGCAGGGTGAGCGGGCGCTGCTGTGTCCTGCCTTCGAAGCCGACTACCTGTCGGGGATTACCGACATCGAGACACTCCTCACCTGGGAAGAGCATCAAGATCCCTTCGCTCTATTCGCCGAACACGGCCGGGAATCGGGGGGTTCGATCGGGCGGATCGGCCTGGGGCCCCAGTGTGCCTACGGAGAATTCGTCGGCATCCAGTCGGTCTTTGGCGATGCTGCGGTGGTCCCGGCCACCGCCCTGATCAAGGGTATGCGCGTCATCAAGACGGACCAGGAGATGCGGGTAATGCGGGATGTCGCATCCATCACCGAGGCGGTGCTGGATGAGGCCTTCGCCGAGGAATTCACACCCGGCATCTCTGAGCGTGAGCTGGCCTCGCGAATCGTCAATCGGGGCCTTCAGAGTGGACTGCACACCGCGAGTGCCACGGTCCTCTCGGGACCGAATTCCAGCTTTCCCCACGGGCGGACGGGCGACCGTCCGATCGCCGAGGATGAGGTGGTGTTCGTAGACTTCGTAACTACCAAGTACGGTTATCACGCTGACATTACGCAGACGGTGGTGTTCGGTCGGCCCGACCCCCGGGCCCTGGAGATCTACGCGGTGGTCCAGGAGGCGGCCAGGAGCGCCGCCGCCGCTGCGGCCCCGGGTGTACGGGCCCAGGAATTGGATCGCTGCGCCCGCAGCGTAATCGACCGGGCCGGTTATGGAGAGCATTTCACCCACCGCCTGGGCCATGGCCTGGGCCTGGATGTCCACGAGGATCCCTACCTGGTCGAGGGCAACGATGGCCGGATGGCCCCGGCCTATTCGCACGTGGACGTGCACGCGGGGCGGCTGATGCCCAACATGGTGATGACCATCGAGCCAGCCATCTATATCCGCGGAGAGCTGGGGATTCGGATCGAGGACGATGTGGCCGTGGGAGATGACGGCTGCGAGCCCCTGACGGCGAACGTCGACAAGGGCCTGGCCCGTTCTTGATGCGCCCCAAACCGCATCCATCCGCGGGTGGAGATCGATGCGGAAGGAATGGGGAGCCCGAACACCCCCTTGGGGATCCTCGGGCTCCCTCGCCGCGAAAGCGCTTCGACTAGAGCAAGTCCCGCCACATCGTTAGGTACTCTTCCTTGGTAAAGGCCGGTTCGAAATCCTCTTGGATCTCGCGGGCCTTCGAAGCCCCATCCCACAGTAGATCGATCATCAGGAAGGCCATGGCCTTCGCCGATGTCAGGTACGCCATTTCCGGGTCGGTCACGGTAAAATTGCGATCGTGGTTTCCGCCCTCCACGCCGCCGATGAAGGGATGGATGGCGGGCATCAATTGGCTGACATCGCCCATGTCCGAGGATCCACCCAGGGTTCCCTGGCGGGTCACCGTATCTGGACCGATGAGGGCCTCGATATTCTCCGCGTACAGGTCATTCATTTCCTTGTTGAGTTCGCGGGGGAGATACCCGGGGATCTCCGTGATTTCGACCTCGGCCCCGATGGCGTGGGCGCCCCCCTCCAGGGCCCGGTTGACCTTCTTGGTGGCATCCAGGATGGCGTCCATCGTCCGTCCGCGGACGTAGCTTTCTATCGTGACCTCTGCGGGGACGACGTTGACCAGGTCACCACCCTTGGTGATCATGGGGTGTACGCGGATGTTGTCCTCGTCGCGGAAGGTTTCGCGTTGGGCGTGGATCCCCATGAGTCCCAACATGGCAGCGTTCAGGGCGTTGACTCCGTTGTGGGGCGCGGCCCCGGCGTGGGCTTCCTGGCCGAGATATCGGATGATCTTGCCCAGGAACCCGTTGCTCCCATCGGATATCATGATGCCCTTTCCGAGGCCGCCGCCGAACAGGTGGGCCATGGCGGCCATATCGATATCGTCGAGCAAGCCGAGGCGGATGAATTCCTGTTTGCCCCCGAAGAACTCGATCTCCCCTACGTCGCGCAGGTGGCGCCGGTAGTCCAATTCTACGTATTCCTCGGCGGGGACGGCCATGAAGGAGAGGGATCCGTCCAACTGGTCGATGACGCCGCTGTGCATGAGCCCGATGGCGGTTCCGAACATGATGGCCAGCTGCGCATTGTGGCCGCAGGCGTGAACGGCGCCGGTTTCCAGGTCGGCGTCCGGGTGTTCCCGGCAAATGATGGCGTCTAACTCGCCCATGACGGCGATCTTTGGCCCCTCGGATCGTCCGGGCAGATCGGCGCGCACCCCGGTTCGGGCCAGGCCCGATTCGTACTCCAATCCCAATTCATCGAAGAATTCCATTACCTTCTTCGCCGTGCGGTGCTCCTTGTAACCGAGTTCCGGGTGTTGCCAGATATCATCGGCGAAGGCGATTAGTCGCTCGGCCGCGGCGTCTATCGCCTCGGCCACCTGCTGTTTGGCGGTTTCCTTGTCCATTGGTATGCGACCCCTGCGGGTCGCCTCCCCCCTTTCTGAGGGCATATCTGGGGTGCCGATAATGGGGAGAAGCTCGGCTGGCAGGCCCGCGGTGCCTGGACCCGTTTGACCCTGGCTCCGTCGCGACCTTGCGCTTCGAGCCCTCCGACATGCTATGGATTACGAGATCGGTGGAGCGGTATCCTCCAGGATGTCCGCGGAGAATCGGGAAAGGAGTACCGGGCCGTGAATCAGTGCAGGGGCAAGTTCGCATCCACCAGGTAGGCTTCCTTGGTATCGATGAGGCACTGCAGGTCTTCGTTCTCGTCTTGGTAGACCTGGCGATGCAGGCGCTGTGCGTACTGGAGGTCGCGCAGGGTCAGCAGGGGATAGTCATCCACTCCATATTGCCCGTCGGGCATCCGCGCATACCAGAGATCTCCCGTATCTTCCCGGATCCATTGCTCCCGGGTATCCGCGATGCCGAGCAGCAACATCTCCGCCTGCGATCGGTAGGAGGGTTGCTCCGTTTCCACGTACATCTCGTAGAGGAAACTCATCTCCGACAGTTGATGGTTGAGGGAGGTGTGCGTCGGTACCGCGCCCCATTGGTCGGGATCCGCGTAGTCCCATACGAGGTAGCCGCCCTCGGTCGGGAAGTGGTGCGTATCGATGTACTCGACCAGGAAATCGGCGTACCGGATGGCGGCATCCAGGAAATGGGGGTCCCCGTGCTTGCGATATCCCAACAGGAGGAACAGGGCGGCATCCGTGCTCCAGCGCGTATCGTACAATCCTCCCTCGAGTCCGTACAGGCCCCGGAGCCACTCGGATCCCGGGCCGGTGGTCCAATACCCCCCGGCGGTCTGCATGCGCGCGGCGGTGTGCAGGGATACCAGGGCGAAGGCGGAAAAGAAGCCATCTTCGACGGGGGTACCCAGGTAGCCCTTGCCCACGTGGTGGGCGGGATTCGGGTAGAAGCACAATTCGCAGGAGGGAATGTGGGCGGGGAGCGTTCGATAGTACATGCCATCTCGACTCCACCAGCGACTTGGGTTGAATACGCCGATTCGCAGGAGGTCCAGGCTTTCCTCGCAGTCCCAGCGCAGGGGCGGGATGCCTTCGGGGAACCGGATGCCCCATTGCTCGACGTAGGAATGCGCGGGCGGGTGCAGGGTGAGAACGAGTTGGTCGCCATCCAGGGATCGTCCGGGTACAACGTCGAGATTGACCCGGAGGACGTCGTTGTTCTTGGGTTCGTAGAGGGAGGTCGGGGAGAGGTAAATATGGTCCCGGCCATCCGGCCCGCGGAGAACGAGGGGGAGGTTCACCAGCCCATCGCGGAGTTCCCGAACTTCCAATTCCTCCGACCAGCCCGCGAATTGCTGTTCGGCGTCCTCCGCGTACTGGGGCGAGCGGTACGCTTGCGGCAAAAGGCCCAGGGGGACGGAGATCT
>PWSR01000080.1 GCA_003563985.1 Clostridia bacterium
ACATTGTACGATCTCAGGTTCCCCCTCCGGGGAGACAGGGTACGAGGATTCATCGAAGAAAAGGGAATGATTCCGGAGGTGAAAACCACATCTTCCGTTGGCCGTGAACTTCGAGCGCGCATCCCACACCGGATCTCCCCGCGGAGGCATTTTCGATGGGCGTCTAGCTCCTTCTCCATTTCTCTCTCCAGTCCGAAACGAGGTCTTACCGATTCGCCACTAGGTCGGCGAAGGCGCAAAATCGGCGAGCGAACCGGCGCAGAGATCGGATTTCCAGAGGGAATAACGCCGAACTCGTCGAATATCTTACTACATCGGCATTTGCCGCGCTCCCCCGGGATTCGGTCGGCCGATGAAAGACCGGGTCAAGTCCAAGGTGGGGAGAATAGTTAGGGGGAATCGCAGTGGACTTCGCCACAGAGGATAACATGGTTGAAGAATCGCTTCCGCTTACTCTCCAGGCCATCGCGACCGGGAACGAGGCCATCATCGAGGCCGACCAGGTCACAGCGGTACAGCAGCGAAGGCTGGGCAAGAGCAAGACCACCGTGAGATTTGAGGACATGAGTCATTGTGACATGGTCGAAACCGATGAGGGTTATGAGATTCGCATCAAGAAGACGGTGGGCAATCCCCTCACGATCGGCCCCCTGGAGGAAGAAGAGGCGACACGGGCCCACGCACTCATAATGAAACTCTGGAAGCCCGAATAACCGCGGAAGACCCCCGGGAATCGTCGTCCCCCCGGGGGTCTTCGCTTCCATCATCGAACGGGACATCGCCCCGGTGATGGTGGTGCGCCGTGCCCACGGCCCGGCGTGGTAGGAATCCACACTCCCATTCACGAACAGATGAACAATAACATCCCCGGAGGTGAGGCCTTTGGCCTTGATGGAAACCGTGAAGCGCAGAAGGAGCATCAGGAAATATTCACCCGAAGAAGTGCCGATGGAAGTGGTAGAAGAGCTGTTGGAAGCCGCCCGCTGGGCCCCCAGTGCCGGAAACCGCCAGCCCTGGCATTTCTACGTGGTCACCGAAGAACCGCAACGGCGCGCACTGGTAGAGGTAGCGGGTGGACAGGGGTTCATTGCCGAGGCCCCCGTCGTAATAATCATCTGCGCCGATGCCGAGCGCTCCGCGGAAAAATACGGGGATCGCGGCCGGAGTTTGTACTGTCTCCAGGATACCGCCGCGGCGGTTCAGAACATCCTGTTGGCGGCAGAGGCCCGGGACCTGGGGACCTGCTGGATCGGTGCCTTCGACGAGAAGGCGTGTTCGTCGGTTTTGGATTTGCCCGCGAACCACCGCCCGGTCGCCATGACACCCGTGGGGTGGAAGGGTATGGATCCCGATCCGCGGGCCCGAAGAGATCTCGAAGAGATCGTCACGTACCTGTAGGATCTGACGAATAGAGGGGGCGTACGAGTGAAGGTCTTCATATCTGCAGACATGGAAGGTGCCAGCGGCATAACCAGTACCAAGCAGTGTTCACCCAAGGAAACCACGGAGTACGAGCGCGGGCGCAAGTTCTTGACCGGCGATGTCAATGCGGCCGTCCGGGGCGCACTGGCTGCCGGGGCGAACGAAGTGCTGGTGAATGATAGCCACGGTCCCATGACCAACATACTGATCGAGGAACTCCAAGAGGGAGCGCGTCTCATCAGCGGAAGCAATAAGCCCTTACTGCAAATGCAGGGAGTGGACGGGGGTTTCGACGCCGCATTTTTCGTCGCCTACCACGCCAGAGAGGGTTCTGGAGTCGGGCTTCTCAACCACACCATCATGGGGTCAGTGGTCCAGGAAATCCGCTGCAACGGCGAGGCCGTGGGAGAGACGGCCATCAATGCCGGGATCGCGGGTGCCCTGGATGTGCCGGTGGTGCTCCTCACCGGCGATGCCGAGGTTGCCCGGGAGGCCCGGGGGCGCATCCCCGGAATCGAAACGGTGACGGTTAAGGATTCCTTCGACCGCCACGCCTCCAATTGCATACCCCCCGCGGAGACCAAGGGCATGATCGAAGAGGCGGCGAAGAAAGCGCTCACCGGATCCCCCCGGGTCGAGCCCTTGAAGGTGGATTTACCCGTGGTTTTCGAGGTTACCTTCCGCTCTACGGCGTCGGCCGGGATGGCGTGCCTGTTCCCCTCGGTCAAGCCGGCGGGGGATAAGACGGTGGAGATCATCGATGGGGACTACCTGGCGGCCTTCAAGAAACTTTGGGGTGCCTTGGTCCTCGGAAGGACGGCCATGGGGGGAGCGTTGGAGAGTTGAGTGCGAATACCTCGCGTCCGCAGGATCACGGTCTCGCCGCCGATGAGTTGCTGGCCTCGGAGGACTCCCTCGTGGTCGCCTCCGGGGGGCGCGTTATCCTCCGCGGGAACGGTCCGGGGATCAAGCCCATCATGGAGGCGAGGGAAGTCCTAGGAGACGGTTTCGTGGGGGCCGCGGTGGCCGACCGAGTGGTGGGTATGGCTGCGGCACTCTTTCTGCACGAGGCAGGGGTGAGCTCGGTATTCGGAGAAATCTTGAGTGAGCATGCCCGCGATTACCTGGTGGAGAGTGGCATCTACGTCGAGGGAGAGACGGTCGTCCCACATATCACCAACCGAAGGGGAGACGATCTTTGTCCCCTGGAACGTATCGCCGTGGAGAATCCCGATCCCGAGGAGGCCCGGTCGCGGATTCGAGAATTTCTCGCGGATTCTTGACGGCAGCAAAAAATCAGCTTGGAGGGGTATAGATGCCGAAAGGTTTCGTAGGAAAAGTACTGCGGGTGGATTTGACGGAAGGTACGACCTGGGTGGAGGAACCACCGGAATCCTGGTATCGAACGTATCTCGGGGGAAGCGCCGTCGTGGCGTATTATCTCCTCAAGGAACTCCCGGAGAATTGCGACCCCCTGGGACCGGACAATCGCCTCATCTTCGCCACGGGGCCCTTCACCGGGACGCCCCTGGCCGGGAGCGGGCGAAACAACGTGGGCGCCAAGTCCCCCTTGAACGGTGGATTTGGTGACGCCCAGGGCGGCGGATTTTGGATGGCCGAGCTGAAAAAGGCCGGTTTTGACCACATCGTGATCCAGGGCCGCGCCGAGTCCCCCGTGTACCTCTGGATCAAGGATGGCGAGGTGGCGATTCGCGACGCCGGCCAGCTATGGGGCAAGGAAACGAAAGAGGTTGAGGATCGGATTCGCGAAGAACTGGGCGACGAGCGAATTCGCGTCACCCAGTGCGGCGTGGCGGGGGAAAACCTGGTGCGCTACGCTTGTGTCATCAACGATCTGACTCACTTCCCGGGCCGAACCGGCATGGGAGCCGTCATGGGTTCGAAGAACCTGCGGGCCGTGGCGGTACGGGGAACCCAGAACGTCGAAATCGACGACATGGATACCGTACGGGAATTGGCCCGCAGGATGAGCCAGGAAGTCAACGACGGTACCCGGGCCGCCAGTCTCAAGGAACACGGTACCGCCGGAGGCGTCATGGGATTGGACGCCGGAGGCGGCCTTCCGACCAGGAACTTCCAGTTCGGGGATTTCGAGGGTGCCGAGAAGATCTCGGGTCCGACGATGACGGACACGATCCTGGTGGATCGCGAGACCTGTCACGCGTGCCCGATCTTTTGCAAACGGGTGGTGAAGACCGACGCCTACGGCGGCGTGGATCCGATCTACGGAGGACCCGAGTACGAGACCATTGGTTCCATCGGTTCCAATTGCGGTATCGACGACCTGGGGGCCATTTCCAAGGGTAACGAGATCTGCAATAAACTCGGGCTCGACACCATCTCCGCCGGCATGGTGGTCAGTTTCGCCATGGAGTGTTTCGAGCGCGGGGTATTGTCCAAGGACGACCTGGATGGCCTCGAGCTCAACTTCGGAAATGGCGAGGCCATGGTGGCGCTACTGGAGAAGATCGCCCGGCGAGAAGGAGTGGGAGATCTCCTGGCCGAGGGCGCTGCCCGGGCTGCCCGGGCCATCGGTCCCCAGGCCCTGGAACTGGCCCTCACCATCAAGGGGCAGGAGATCCCCATGCACGAGCCGCGCTACAAGCACGGCCTGGGGATCGGTTACGCCGTGTCCCCGACCGGCGCCGATCACTGCCACAACATCCACGACACGGTCTACGAGAACAGTGCCGATGCCGTCAACGTCTTCGGCGTGATCGATCCGCTGCCCATCGATGATCTCTCGGGCGAGAAAGTGCGCGTGTTCTACTACGAGAGCAATTGGAAGCACATGCTCAACTCTGCGGTGAGTTGCCAGTTCGTTCCCTGGACGAAGAGGGAGTACGTCGACGGCATGAGGGCGTTGACGGGGTGGGATACCAGCGTGCACGAACTCATGAAGGCAGGCGAGCGCACGGCTACCCTGGCCCGGGCCTTCAACATGACTTGCGGGTTTGACGATCGCGATGACGAACTCAACGACCGGTTCTTCACGGCGTTCAGCCGCGGGCCCCTGGAGGGCAAGGTCATCGATCGCGGGACCTTCAACAAGGCCCGCGTAACGTACTATCACATGATGGGCTGGGATGACCTGGGCCGTCCTACTTCGAGCCGCCTCGACGAGTTGGGCATCGACTGGGTGGCCGATTTGCTGTAAGAACCCCCGGGGGCATACGGAAGACGTAAGGTGGGGCGGGAGCCAAGGGCTCGCGCCCCATTATTTTTCGAAACTCGGTTTTGCAGAACGTCCTTTGAGCTATAAAATGTCGAAGAAGGGTAATTCGAGGTTTAGGGAGGTCGATGGGCTCTTGCAATGGACTGGCGTCGAGACCCCGATGGGTCGGGTGTTCCTGGCCTGGACCCCGGACGGGTTGTACCGTAGCACCCTCCCCGGAGGACGAGATGAGGATTTCCGGGCGGAAATCGCCGGTAGCGACGAATCGCCCGGCGCAGGAGGGCCCTATCGGCGCTGGATCGAGCGATACTTCGCCGGTCGGAACCCGGGGGAGATCCCGGCCCTCGCTCCTCGCGGCACCGCGTTCTCCCGGCGGGTTCGCAGCGTAGTGGCTGCCATCCCTCCGGGGCAGACCCGATCCTACGGGGAAGTGGCCCGAGAGGCCGGCAGCCCCGGGGCGGCTCGAGCGGTGGGTACCGTGATGGCGCAAAATCCCTTCCCGTTGTTCGTCCCGTGTCAAAGGGTCGTGCGTTCGGGAGGGGATCTCGGTGAGTTCGGCGGTGGGCGCGAGATGAAGACGGATCTACTGGAGTGGGATCGCCATCTTCGGTATTTCGAAGTATCCGGCGAATCTTGAAGGGTGATCCCGGATATATGTCGAATGGTTTCGGTGTTGTCGGCAGTATCCGATGCTTACCGTATAATCATCGCCGGGTCGGTCGTACGAGAACGTGACTCGCGTTCCCCTGGCCGCGTGCAACATACATAACTAGAGGAGGATGAAGCAGATGGTTAAGCTGGATCGGACGGAAAAACGTGTAATGGAGCTGCTACAAAAGGACGGCCGGATGTCTTTCGTGGACATGGCCGAGGAAATCGGAGTTACCGAGGGAACGATACGCCGCAAGTTCTATCGACTCGTCAATGAAGGGATCATCCACATAGCGGGTATTTCCGATCCCTTTAAGATCGGATTCGGATCCCCGGTCATCATCGCCCTCAACGTCGAGCCCGGGAAGAGCAAGATGGTCGCCGAGCAGATTGCCAAGCTGCGGCCCCTACACTACGTCGGGCTCGCCACCGGCAACTTTGATATCATCGTCCAGGGAGTTTTCCCCAGCAACCAAGACCTATCGCGGTTCATCCTCGAAGACCTCAGTGCCGTCGAGGGAATCCGGGAGATCAACACGTCCCTGCTCCTTCGGGTATTCAAGCAGAGCTTCGAGTGGGGCGTTGCCCTATAACGGAGGTGCCTGATGGATGAACGACGCAACCATCTCCTCCGTGCCATACCATCCGTGGATGAGCTGCTGGATGCCGCTCCCATGCGCGATGCCGAGGGCCGATACGGCCGGCAGCTCGTTCGCGACGCCCTGGGGGAATCCCTCGAGGCTTATCGTCGGTGCGTCGTCGAGGATCCGGAAGCCGCTGAACCCCTGGATATCTCCGGCCTGTTCGCCCGGGTTCATCGGACCCTGGGGTCCTGGGTTCGTCCCTCCCCGCGCCGGGTCATAAACGCCACGGGTGTCGTACTTCACACGAACCTGGGCAGGGCCCCGCTTTCAGAACGCGCCGGCGAGCGTGTCATGGAGGCGTCCCGCAGTTATACGGACCTGGAATACGATGTGTCGTCCGGCGAACGGGGTAGCCGGCACGATGCCCTGGTTGCGCCCCTCCGCCGGTTGACCGGTGCCGAAGATGCTCTCGTGGTCAATAATAATGCCGCCGCCCTGCTCCTGGTCGTGAATACTTTCGCCGCAGATCGCGATGTGCTGGTGTCCCGCGGAGAACTGGTGGAGATCGGTGGGTCGTTTCGCATCCCCGAGGTTCTCCGCAGCGGGGGTGCCCGACTGCGCGAGGTGGGAACGACCAACCGCACCCACCCCGCGGATTACCGGGACGCCGTAGGCGAGGCGACCGCGGTGCTCTTGAAGGTGCATCACAGCAATTTCCGGATGGAGGGATTTACCGCGGAGGTGACCCCGGCGGAGATTGCGGCGATGGCCTGCGAACTGGGTGTATTGAGCGTGTTTGACCTGGGAAGCGGATATCTCGCGGCGGGGGCCCTTCCGGGCCGGGTAGAGGAGACTTCCATCGTCCAAGCCGTGCGTTCGGGCATGGATCTCATCACCTTTAGCGGGGATAAGCT
>PWSR01000123.1 GCA_003563985.1 Clostridia bacterium
ATCAGAAGTAGCACCAGTATGGCTGACAAGAACATGAATATTCCAAACCTTCTGGTCACAGTTGGCACCTCCAAATTTCGAACTCCAGACGACCCTGACAACGTATGTTTGTCGAGAAATGCATTAGCAGCACGGTGAAATCCACCGCTAATCCACCTCGGGAAAAGAAGAAACGGAATTCGTACCGGATTGTGAACTACCTCACCATTCTCACTCAAGAGGGGCCATGAGTCATCACGACCCGTCAGTAGTGCGCGCTACGGTGTGGAAGAAGGGTTAGTTTTGGCAAGGCAGGAGGGGGTCCGTATTGTGAGTGCTGATAACCTTCTCGTATCAGGCGAACATCAAGTCGGCGGTGATAGCACACCGAATCCTCCTCTCCTCGGAGCCGCAACGTTGCCGCCGAAGATAGCTCTGGCAGCGTCGCCTGCAGGGATTTGATTCGCAAACGGTGAAATCTCCCAGCAGTCGATCTCGGCCGAGTTTGTGTCATGCCAATCCCCACTTGAGTCACCCCAAAGTGCTGTAGGTTTTGGATCGGAGCAACAGGGGAGGTGAAGAGGATGGCCAGGGTAGAGGATACTGCCGCAAATGCTGAGATCTGCGCCAGATTCTGCGGGTCCTGTCCCACGATGAAGGAGAACAGCCTGGGGGAATTACCTCCGAACATGTTGTTCTGCGCGCGAGGTCAATCGGAGAAGCCGGAGAAGATTGCGCAGAATGGCTGCAATTGTCCCGGTTGTGAGGTGTTCACCAAGTACGGACTGGAGGGGTCCTACTTCTGCTCGCCATAGGAGAGGGCTAATACGCATGTCGACATCTGGAGCCGGAGTGCGAGGGCGCTCCGGCTCTAAAGGGTTGCCCCGAACGAGTGCTGGACCAAGGTTAGCCCGTTGACGCCGGGGGAAGTCTTCCGCAGGCCCTAGCCCCTGAGTGGTCAACTCGCATTCTTACCCTTTCGGACCGCTGTTTCCCACGAAGGGTCACGGCTGCATTGGTCGCCTTCTCGGCCGGTCGGAGTTCCGCGATGGATCGGGGGGTGATCCCGCCGCGGGTCGCCCCCCAACGACGTAGTGCTACCCCTCCACGAAAGCCTTGATGGTCTCACCGTCCATTCCCTTGAGGCCGATCCTATCCAGGGTTCTGCCTTCTCGCCAGAAATCGCGTTCGCACACGTAACCGCCGAGGGTGATTATCGCGTCTATAAGGGGCGTCTCCACCTCGAGGACGTCGCCCAGCTGGGATATGGGTACCAGGCCGTAGGGGAGATCCTCGGTGATATAGCGGGATTCGATCGACGATGGACCACGAATATCGCCGATGACCCTCAACGTGTCAAAGGGTGCGCGAAATACCGACGCCATTATCGTCCCGGGGTTGCGAAAGTCCCTGTCTTCGTATTGGATCACTTCGCGTCCCAGGGCGCGCCCCAAACGGGCGGTCTCCTCGTACATGGCCCGGATTACCCGTGCCGGCGCCTCGGTGATACCCTCCCGATACATGTAGAATTCGCCCTCCGACCATTGGATTCTGCCGACGTTAAGGAGCGATCCCGGGGGATGGCAGATGGGATTTAGATTGGAAAGGGCCGTTACGATGACATTGCCGCCGTCGATGATGACCCCGGCCCACAGCTCTGCCAGGGCGGGGAGGAGTTCGTCGGTGCGGCATGCCGGCAGTGCAGCCACCGCTACCCGGGCCGCACTGAGCTTGAGACTCTGTGTACTGGGACCCGCAGCACGGGTCCCATAGGGTAACGTATTGGCCTCCGCCACCAGGATGTCCCGGTCGTTCCCCGCCTCCCGGAGCATATGTTTCAATCGTAGAGAACCAAAATCCCCTGCCCAAACGACCACTTTGTGGCCGTCATCGAGGTGGGGGATAAGTGCATCGAAGAAGAGGTCGTGCCCGAATGCCGGCAATACGACGTGTATCAGCTCGACGTCCTCGAGAGCCTTCCCTATGTCGATTGTCGCGCGCTTCAACCTCGCCACTCCGGTTCGTCCGATGCCGGTGAGTTCTATCTCGCCGCCTTCCAGTATCGGGGCAAAAGCGTCCTGGAAGCGGGGATGTTCGTAGAGGTGTACATCGTATCCTGCCAGCGTCAGATCTGCCGCCATCGTTCGTCCACCGTCTCCGGCACCGAGGATGGCCAAGGGTTTATTCAACATAGTTGCACTCCTCTCGGGCACACGCTATCGGGTTCTCATGGGTGCATAGCCTTCCTTGGCGGATTGTCTCTTGAATAGCGAGAGTTCTTGATTGCCAGCCATACCAGGGTCACATCTCGGGGCACCGACCATGTAGTCGGTGCCAGGGGACTGGTCTATGGTTTGACCTATCAATTCTCTACAGTCTTGCCTTCACCTTCACACTTTCTCGAGCCGGTCCGATCTCGGGGTCGGTATCTGGCCAAGTCCCCCTGAGTATGCGAGTACTCTCTCGCAATTCAAGGAAGCACCGCGGGAGTTGCCTCGCAATCTCGGTCGACTCCTTGCACCATGCCACCTTCAGCCGAACACGATCGACGCGCGCAGGAGCCGGTGGGTGCGACGATTAGGGGCTCATAGGCCGCTAAGAATATAAGAACTCGGAATAGGAAACGAAATCAGACGAATCTTGCGGAAAGGGTTGCGCCCCGCCGGGAGGTGGGTTACAGTTGGCTTGAGAAATATTTCACAAGCCGGGAGGTGCCCGATTTGCTCAGCGTTTCGGTGTGTGTCGGAAGTTCTTGTCACGTGAGGGACTCGCGAAGTGTCATCGATGGATTGCAGGAGGCAATACGAGCGCGAAACCTGGATGCCTCCGTCGATCTCAGGGCCGAGTTTTGCCTGGGGCATTGCATAGACGGGCCCAACGTCAAGGTTGGGGACAAGATCGTTGGGAACGTCGTGCCGGAATCGGTTGAAGAGTTCGTCGATACGCATATCGTTCCCAGGCTAGAAAGGTAGGTCATCCCATGGGGGTTATCGTTACCAGCGATGCACGCTGCAAGGATTGTTACAAGTGCGTTCGGCACTGTCCGATAAAGGCCATCAAGGTCGTGGATGGTAAGGCGCAGGTCTGGGATGAACTATGCGTACACGATGGTGCGTGCATCAACGTTTGCCCCCAAAGCGCCAAGAGAGCCGAGCCTCACCTTCCAAGGGTAGAGACTTTTCTCCGGGGCGGACTGCCCGTGGTGGCCAGCATTGCACCCTCCTTCGTCGCAAGATGGCCGGGGCAGTTCGATCGTCTCGCCGATGCCCTCCGGGATCTCGGCTTCTACGATGTTCAGGAGACGGCCGTGACCGCCGAGAGGGTCGCACGGGCCCACGTTGACGAAATGCATTCGCGGCTCGAGGCCGGGGGACCCTTTCCCGTCGTCACCAGCAGCTGCCCCGCAGTAGTGTCCATGGTGGAGACGCATTTTCCCGAGTGGATCGGGCTGTTGGCCGACGTAGTCTCTCCCATGGTCGCCCACGGTCGGATGATCAAGCGGCAGCACGGGGGAAACGCCCGGGTAGTGTTCATCGGTCCCTGCGTCGCCAAGAAGTACGAAATGGAATTGGATACACACCAGGGCGCCGTCGATGCAGCCCTGACCTTTGACGAATTGGCCGAACTCTTGGAATCCAGGGATATCGAACTGGACGGGGAAGGAGATGCACCCGCGCGGAGTTCGCTGGCGCAACCGACGGCTCGGCTCTTCCCCCTCGAGGGCGGCTTACTGCAAACCGCCGACATCGATGTATCCATGATGAATATGCTCAAGGGTTCATTCCAGGTCGTCAGCGGGGTGCGCGAGTGCCTGGACTTTCTCCAGGGGGTCGCCCACGGTCGCGGACAGGCGGAGCTCGCCGAGCTGATGGCCTGTCCCGACGGATGCATCGGTGGTCCCTATATCGATGCGAGTTCTCACGCGCTTCACTCGCGACGCGATCGGGTGTGGAAGTGGTACGGAGAGGGAGACGGCAACCAGGCTCCTCCCGCCGAAGGGGATCCCCGCGACATGAAACGTCGCTACCGCGCACGGCCGGGCCTTCTGGTCGAACCATCCGAAAGCGAGCTGGCGAAGGTACTCTCGAAGATGGGCAAGGAGGATCCCGAGGATCACCTCAACTGCGGAGCATGCGGTTACGATTCATGCCGCCAAAAGGCCGTCGCCGTATTCCGGGGAGCGGCCGAAGTGGAGATGTGCATCCCCTACATGAGAAAACGAGCCGAATCCATGGCCAGCGTCTTAATGCACGAGATGCCAAGTGGCGTGATCGTCGCCGATCGCGACCTGAGGATTGTAAGCATTAATCCCGCAATCGAGCGCATGTTTCACTGCCGCTCGGACCAGATGAAGGGCAGAAAACTGGGTTATCTCATAGATCCGAGGCACTTTCGGCGGGTACTTCAGACCGGCGAAATGTCCATAGTCGAAGGCGAATACCCCTCGTACAACCGGAAGACCAAGGAATACATCTTCTATGTAGCGGACCAGGACGTGGTCATCGGGATACTGGTCGATACAAGCCAGGAGGAAAAGCACAAGCGGGAGCTGGTGACGCTTCGCAAAGAGTCCCTCCTGAGGGCTCGCGAGGTCATCGACAAGCAGATGCGGGTTGCCCAGGAGATCGCCGGCTTGATGGGCGAGACGACGGCGGAGACCAAGACGCTACTTACGAGCCTGATGCAGGTGATCGAAAATGATCCACATGCGGAGTAGCAAGCTCCACGTCGAAAGCGCTGTGGCCGCCATGGCCAAGTACGGCGAGGAACTGTGCGGGGATACAGTGCGCAATACGCGGACTTCCAACTCGCTGATCAGCGTCCTCTCCGATGGGCTGGGCAGCGGCGTAAAGGCCAGCATACTTTCCACCCTGACCGCGAGCATTGCCTCAGAAATGCTGCGTTTCGGGGCAAGCCTGGAAGACATGATGGAAACGATCGGCAAGACCCTTCCCGTCTGCCAGGTGCGGAAGATCGCCTACGCCACCATTGGTGCGATAGAGATCGAGGATACGGGGCAGGCATTCGTCGCGGAATTCGATACCCCACCGATCATTCTCCTGCGCGATGGGCGCCCGGTCCGGGTGGAGCGCACGGTGCGCGAGGTGGGTCGGGGAGACCAAACGGTTCGGGAAGCCCACTTCTGGGTTCAGAGGGGGGATTTCCTCATCAGCGTCAGTGATGGGGTGATCCACGCCGGGATAGGCGCACGGTTGCGGTTGGGTCTCGGGATGGAGGGCCTCGAGTCTTTCCTCGAGGGAGTGATAGAGCCCGAGATGTCGTCCCAGCGACTTGCGACGACGATCCTGGATCATTGTCGTTACCTCTATGACGGCAAGCCGGGTGACGACACTACGGTGTGCGTGGCCAAGGTTCGGACTCCCCGGCGCCTGATCGTGGCGGTCGGTCCTCCCAAGGACCGCAAACTCGATCGGGAGTTCGCGATGCACGTCAGTCGTTTCCCGGGGGCCCGGGCCGTTTGCGGTGGTACGACGGCAAACGTCATCGCCGATCAACTCGATCGGGAAATCAAAGTCGATCTCGCCGACGTGATACCGGGCCATCCTCCCAAGGGGCGGATCCAGGGGATCGATTTCGTGGGGGAGGGTATCGTCACGCTTTGCGGTGTCTTGAAGCATCTCAAGGGAGAAGCGGACGACGAAACCTCGCCGGCGGCCGAACTGGCGGAGATGATCCTTCACAGCGATTCCATTCGTTTCAACGTCGGCAGGGCAATTAATCCCGCGCATCAGAATCCGGAGTTGCCCTTCGACATGACACTCAAGCAACAGGTCGTGGGTAAGATTCACGAGATCTTGGAGGCGCAAGGCAAGACCGTCGAGGCAGTCTACTTTTAGATGGAAATTGGAGGGATGGAGATGGCGAGCAACAGCGCAGTCAACGAAGTATCCACTTCGAGAACCTTCGCCAAGGTCAACGAAATTGTCGAAAGACACGGCAAGGATTCCCGTGCCCTGATACCGATTCTCCAGGAGGTGCAGGAGGAGTATCGGTACCTACCCACGGAGATCCTCGCGTACGTGGCGACGGTGTTGGGCATCTCGCCGGCGCGGGTGTACGGCGTGACCACTTTCTATTCACAGTTTTCCACGAGTCCCAAGGGCAAGTACGTGATACAGGTGTGCGATGGTACCGCCTGTCACGTGCGCGGATCCAACCCCATCATAGAGGCCATAGAGAAGATCCTGGGAATGACCGAGGAGAACCGGACGACCGACGATCTGTTGTTTACCCTGGAGACGGTTTCGTGCCTCGGTGCCTGCGGTCTCGCGCCGGTGGTCGTGATCAACGAGAAGGTCTACGGCGAGGTGGATGTCGACAGGATGTCGGGGATCCTCGAAGATCTCCGGTCCCGGGAGGAGTTGGGCGATGATCACTAACGCACGGGATCTCAGCCTATTGAAAGATCGCCACGAGCAAAAGCGCGCCCGGGAAAAGATGCGCATATCCGTTTGTGCCGGAACCGGTTGCGTAGCCAGCGGTGCCCTCGAGGTACTGGAGAGCCTGCAGCGGGAACTGGAAGCTCACGATTTGAACGTGGAAGTCCCCGCCGTACAAGACGGTTGCGGTGACCGGGTCGGTTTGAGCAAGAGCGGTTGCCACGGGTTC
>PWSR01000063.1 GCA_003563985.1 Clostridia bacterium
CCCTTTTGGCGAACGGTATGGAGTCCACCGCTGCAGGTGGGCGGAAGATTGTATCGAGGAATGCCGGTACCCCTCGACTCGTGAATGGGAGCGTTGTACGCTATGGCTCAATTGAACCGGGGAACCCAGGTGGAGGGAATCACCGACGGACCCATCCTGCCCGTACTCCTGAAGCTGTCCTGGCCCATCGTCTTCAGCAACCTCCTCCAAACGGCCTACAACGTCGCCGATACCTTCTGGCTCGGTCGGCTGGGGGATTTCGCGGTGGCCGCCATCTCGGTGAGTTTCCCGATCATCTTCCTATTCGTATCCCTGGGTGCCGGCCTGACCATCGCCGGAACCGCCCTGGTAGCCCAGTACATCGGCGCCGAGCGCCCGGAACGGGCGGACTACATCGCCTCCCAGACCCTGGGATTCGTGGCCGCCCTGTCCCTGGTCCTCAGCATATTGGGCTACTTCTTGTCCGCCCGGATCGTCGCCCTCCTCGGCCCCGAGCCCGCGGTGATGCTCGAGGCCACCGCGTATCTTCGGACGTGGTTCATCGGGATCCCCTTCATATTCGGTTTCTTCGTGTTCCAGGCCCTGGTGAAGGGATACGGGGACACCATCAATCCCATGAAGGTGATGATTGCCGCGGTGGTCTTGAATATCATCCTGGATCCATTCCTCATATTTGGCTGGGGTTTCTTTCCCGCCCTGGGCGTGCAGGGGGCGGCGGTGGCGACCGTCGTATCCCGGGGCCTGGCGTCGGTGGCCGGCCTCGCCCTCCTCTTCCGGGGTACCCTGGGGCTCAAGGTTACTCCCCGCCACATGATCCCCGACCTGGCTACCATCTCCCGCATCGTGAAGATCGGGGTACCCGCCGCGGCCGAGCAATCGATGAAGGCCGTGGGAATCACCATCATGACGGGGATCGTCGTCGCCTTCGGGACGCCGACCCTGGCGGCTTTCGGGGTGGGGAACCGCATTTCGTCGGTGGTCTTCTTGCCCAGCCTCGGCCTCGCCCAGGCCACCACGACCATGGTGGGGCAGAACCTGGGTGCCCGGCGGGAGGATCGGGCAGAGCGGGCGACCTACCTCAGTGCCGGCATCGCCTTCGGGACCCTGACCCTCTTCGGCCTCTTCACCTTTGCGTTCTCCCGCCAGATCGCCGCCATCTTCCTGCCGGGCGAGGCAGAGGCCATCGCCCTGGCCAGCGCGTACATCCGAGCCGTGGCCTTCTCCTACGGGTTCCTCGGCGTATTGAACGTCCAAAACGGCGCCTTTCGCGGGGCCGGCAGGACGATCACCGCCATGGTCTTCGCCGTGATGTCCCTGCTCGGGTTCCGGGTCCCCCTGGCCTATCTCCTGTCCCGCTTCACGGGGTTGGGCGTTGACGGCCTGTGGTACGCCGTCGCGATCGGCAACTTCCTGGGGGGCTCCCTGTCCTTTTGGTGGTTCACCCTGGGTCGCTGGAAACAGCGCCTCGTCGAGTAATAGGGGGCGGGATGGGAGTTGCAAGGGTTCGAAGGTGAGGACGGGGGAACCCCGGATATCGAGGGCGCAAGGGGATGGGTATAATGGTACCTGGAGGTCCCCGGGGATGGAGCGATGAAATCCACCGCCCGGGGCCTCGAATCCAATTCGAAGGTGGCGAAACCGATGCGCATCGATGCCCACACTCACCTGGGAGAATGCGACCGAACATACTACGGACAGGCCAAGAACTGGGACATGTCCGGTTACTTCACCGCCGCCGACCTGATCGCCTTACTCGACGAAGTCGAAGTGGACGCTGCCCTTTGTTTCCCCCTGGGCACCCGGGCTTCCGATGCGGGACTGCGCCTGGTCATCGAGGGCGTGCAGAAGTATCCGGACCGGCTGCGCGGGTTCTACTGGGGCAACCCCCACGATCCCGCGGCCCCCGGGGAACTGGAGAAGTGCGTGCGGGAATACGGCTTATCCGGCCTGAAACTGCATCCGACATCGGATTCGTGGATGGCCGGCCACCCGATGGCGGATCCGCTGATGCACAAGGCGGAGGAACTGGGCGTCCCCGTCACCATCCACAGTCACCAGCCGGGATCCCAACCGGCGCTGATCGGGGAACTGGCCACGCGATTCCCGAAGGTCACGGTGATCATGGCGCACATGGGGATGCATCACTACCGCGACGCCATGTACGTCGCCAGCAAGGAACCCAACGTGGTCCTGGAAACCGCCGTCCAGCCCTGGGCGCACCGCATGGCCCGGGACGTCGTGGATCGCATCGGGCTGGACCGCCTGGTGTGGGGTTCCGATGCTCCCCTGCATCATCCCACGGTGGAGAAGGCGAAGATCGAGGTCTCCGCCCTCACCGACGCGGAACGCGACGCCGTCATGGGCGGGAACATCGCCCGGATCCTAAACTGGACGTGAAGTGATCGCGGGTGACCCGGTCCGATTTCCCTCGGGAAATCGACGCATTGGACCGGGTCGCGCGACCTTCCAATGATTCAGACCTCGCCGCATGATCGCCACCCTGCATGCGAATGGACAACGAGGTTTCCTCCCCTTCCGGCAGGATTGTTCGCGGAAGCCTTGAAGGCGATAATGGAGATGGATGCAGATGGCAGGATGCACACGAGGCCCGAATAGAAGCCACGAATGGAAAGAATGGAAGTCCCTCGAACGCAGATGACCCAATGCGCACGCGAGATGATCCGGCGTTTCACCGGATCGGATGCATAGATGTATTCGAGGAGGCGTATATCACATGAGAAGTGGAAACATGGTACCCACCGCCCTGATCGCGATCCTCGTCATGTTATTGAGTGCCCCCACGGGCTCGGCGCTGATCGTCTTGGGGGACATCGAGGACCACTGGGCCCAGGAGACCATCGAAGAATGGGTGGATAAGGATTGGATCGGCGGCTTTGACGACGGAACCTTTCGACCGGACGAGGGAGTGACCCGCGCCCAATTCGCGGCATTGACCAACCGGGCCTTCGGCTTCACCGATACTGTGGCGCATCCCTTCGTGGATGTCCCGGATACTGCCTGGTACGCCGAGGATGTAGCGAGGGCCGTGGCCGCCGGTTACATCGAGGGTTACGAAGACCAGACCTTCCGACCCGATAATCCCATTACCCGGGTCGAGGCCGCTTCGATCCTCTTCGCTTTGCTCGACCCGGAGAGCGCGGACGAAGATTATCTCGACGCCTTCTCCGATTCCGACGCCATTCCCGCCTGGGGTGCCGAGGCCGCAAATGCCGTCGTGCATCACGGCCTCTTGACGGGCTACCCCGACGGGAGCTTCCGGCCGGGGGATTCGATTACCCGGGCGGAGAGCGTCGTGATCCTGGATCGATCCCTGGAGTGGGTCGACGGGCGCGCCGTCCTCTACCTGGATGAGAAGGCCTATTACCCGGACCAGACGGTGTACCTGACCACCGCGAACCGGAGCGAGATGACCGTGGAGCTGGGCCACCCCTTCTCGGTCGAGAAATACGAAGATGGTGAATGGATCGAGGTCGAACTGGACCTGGCGTGGATCATGATACTGGAATCCCTGGCCCCCGGTGAGAAGCTGGAGCAATCCTTTGTACCCGCCGAGGATTTTGCCGAGGTGATCCCCGAGGCCGGGGATCGCTACCGGGTCCGTAAGGCGGTACACTATGTCGACACCGACGAAGAAGAGGTCCTCACCGCCGAGTTTGAAATCGTCCCCCGGGAGAAGACCCTACGGGAGGCCAAAATCGGCACCCTGTATTGCGAGCGATACCGGGGACTGGACCTCTCCGTGACCCTGTCGGGTGCCCTATCCGCCGACGAGCGGATCCGGATCGATTTCACCCAGGCCGCCGAACACGGCATCTATTTCGACGGCGATCCCGGGGACATCGAGGTGTATCCCGCCGGCGAGGTGAGCTGGGATCCCACCGTTCCGCCCGGTACCCCGGTATTGGCGTACAGCCCCGACGAGGACCTCCCGCACGGAACCGTGGTGGAGATGACCATCGATCCGGGTGATGACACCACGCCTCCGGGAATGAGCCTGGGCTGTGAAGATGAGACCGCCTTCGAAGAGTCCCCCCACGAAATCGTCTTCGAGCGGACCGATTCCGGTGCGACGACCAGCGCCTTACTGGAGGTCGCGGGACCGGTTCCCGTCACCTTCATCGTGCAAAGCGAAGTGGGGGATCCCATCGAGGACGCAACGGTCATGATCAACGGCTACGAGGGGGCGACCGACGAAGAGGGTACGATTACCTTCACGTTGGTTCCCATGGATCGCGACTACCTGGTGCAAAAGGAAGGCTACCACGATTCCTCCGGCGGCGTCGAAGTCATCGATGAGCCCATCACCCGGGAGGTCGTACTGACGGAGAAGGCTCCGGAATCCAACTGACCCCGACCGCGATACAGACGCACCGCGCGAAGTATACTTCCGTACGGGGTCCCGGTCTCCCCACCCCAGCGTAGGCATGGTCGGTTTGATTGAACGACGTCGCCTGGGGTAAGGGGTGAACGGGACCCCGCAACTGTGCCCGCCGGCGCAAAGGGTGCCGGCGAGGTGGGGATTGGACGGGATGGTGAGCTTGACCCGATGTGGATTACCACAATGAAGAAGGTTGCACTGGTCGCCATGGCGTTCGCCCTGACCGCGTTCGTGGCCATCGGTTGCAACCCGCAGTATCAGATCGAAGTAGAAGCGCAGCCGGCCGGGGGCGGTATCGTCGCCGGCGGGGGAACCTACGTTCGGGGGAGACGGGCGGCCGTTGCCGCCGAAGCCTTCGAGGACTATGCATTCGTGGAATGGTTACTGGATGGGGAAACCGTCAGTGAGAACGCGATTTACGAGTTTGAAGTAACGGGTGATGCTCATCTCGTCGCCGTTTTCGAAGAGCGACCGGAGAGAACCCGGGAGATTTCCGTCTTCTTCGGGTGCCCGGAGGCTACGACCACCGGGGAACCCGGCGAGTTCGGCTTTGTCGCCCCGGTAACCCGGGAGATACGGGATGTCAGCGGCGGTGCATTGCTCCTCGCGCTCCACGAACTCATCGATGGACCCGCCCCCGAGGACGGAGACGCACTCCCGGTGATGCCCGACGATGTGGAGATCCTGGGATTTGAAGTGGGTGGGGGAGTCGCCGTGTTCGACCTGTCCGCCGAGATGTTCGGCCCGGGCTGGTCCGGGGGGTCCCTGGGTGGCATCGTCTTTACCCAGGCTATCGTACGGACCCTGGCGCAGTTCCCGGAGGTGGACCGGGTCCAGATCCTCGTGGAGGGTGAGTATTGGGAGGACGGCCATTTCGTGTGGGATGGTCCCATAGGGATCTCCGATGTGGAGGGGTAAGATGCCGGGGCAGTACTTGGGGAAGGTGTGCCTTGTGCGAAATGTTTTCCCGTCCCGGCGGTCGAGGTGTCCCGCTTACCCCTCGGGGCTAGCGCATCCGGGACGCCCGGGCGACTACGATGAGGGCGATCATCATGGCGGCAGCGGAGAGCGCCGCCGTGGTGATCAGCTGGCCGAACATGCGCTGCAGCGCGGCCACGACGAAAATATCGATCAACCCGGTCCCTCCCAGCGCCGTCCATCCCATGACCAACAGCGTACCGTAGGCCACGATCGGCGTTGCCACCACCAGGAGGAGTACCGCTGCGCGCCGAGATTCGTACATTCCCTCGGTCAACAGGACGGCCACGATTCCCACCAGCCCCGCCCCGATGCCCCGGGCGATCTCGTCCACCGCCACCGGCGCAAAGGGGGCCAATTCATTGGAGGAGGCCACCATGATGTACGTTAAGGCTGCGATGGCAGCCAGTATGCCGACGACCATCGTGGGACGATCCGGAGGATTCACGGGTACTCCCTCCCTTCGGGACGATCTTGTTATCGGTGCAGGGTCCGATTCCCCCGCAGCATTACGGTTCCCGATCTATACTTGTGGCTCAGGTCCAGACTGACGCGGACGGACCAATCCGGCGAGTTTGCGACTTCCTCCGCACCCGGCAAACTATCGGCGCCCAGGTTCGAGGTCAACTCCGGGGCGAAGCTCCGCTCTCCGCGTGCGGGTACGGTGAAGTCCTCGGGTATCGATTGGCGGGTCGCGATCAGCCGGCCGTCATGGTAGAGGGACGTGGTGATGGCCCGGATCTCCATGGGGGCATCCGAAGCATTGATCAATTCGATTTCAATGTGGAAGGTGGCCGGGTCCTCGCCACCCTCCAGGTGAAGGAAACGCATGTTGAAGTCCCCGACGGCGGCGTGGGATTCGAGAAAGCGATCGTAAGTCGAGGCGGTCAGAAATACCGCGACCACCGCGATGGCGATAAAGGCGAGTAGAAGGAGTTTCGACCTCACCCGGGTTCCTCCCCACGAAGTCAATGACGGGTTCTCGGCAGCCGACGATTCACATCTCTTATCCTGCACACATTGGGTGGATCCTGCAACCTCGAACGAGCCGTATGGTTCCTCTGCAGAAATCCACCGGGCTCTCCCGTCCGTGGGTGCAAATACACGATACTCCCCACCGCCCGCTGCCCCGCGGGGATGGGGAGGGATCCGAATCTTCGCCGGGGTGCAGCCAACTACAGTCGCAGTTCCACCGGAGCCTCCAGGTCCACGATTTCGAGGTCGTCGACGATGGTGTCCCGGCGGACCACCATGATGTAATCCGCGCTCTCGGTGACGGGAAAGATGCTCCAGTGCCAGGTACCCACGTGCAGGTTGACACCCCGGGTGCCATCGAGGATGAAGGCGCGGATGGAATCCGGATCGGGTCGTTCTCCGTCGATCAATTGTCCGGCGGGGGCCAGGGCGAAAATGCAGGTGCTCCTGCTCAACGGGATGAAGGTCTGGCTGGCCTTCCTGTGCCGTTCCATTCGTTCGAACTCGAAGGGGCGGCGCAGGACCCGCAGGTACCCCAGTTCCGTGGGATCCCCGGAGAATTCCAGGGCGGCGATCTTGTCCCAGTAGCGATAGATCCCCAGGTCCTGGTCCGGCTCCTCCCCGCCCGGATGTAGCACGTCGCCGAAGGGGGCGAAGGCTTCCTCGGTCAGTATCTCGGGTTTCACGATCTTACGATGCATTCCCATCCTCCTCGCATGATCACTTGCACTGCGCGGCGCCCGGCGCACCCACCCCGGGGATCGTCCGGCGCCGCCCACAAGTAGCTAATGCTACGCGGACCCGCTCGGATCCTTCCCGGGATCGCCGATTGCCCCGGATCCCTCTGCGAGTGTATCGCCGTGGGTGGAGGTAGGCGGGGGTGAGAGGGAGATACGTGGTACCCTTCAGTCGTCATCCGCGGTGAGAAATCGGGTGGCGATCGCCATGCCCAGCAAAATGATCCCGCCCAGGGCGATGGCCAGGCCGGCCCCGAGGTAGGAGGTGACAACTCCGAAGAGGAGAGGGCCCACCATGAGCCCCACGGGATTGCCTGTCTGCCGGAGACCGATGGCCATCCCCTGGATGTCGTCCGGGGCGTTGGCCGTGAGGATGGCGAGGCTTACGGGGAGCACGTAGGCCGGTGCGACGCCGAAGAGGGTGGCGCCGAGGATTAGGGTTCCGAAGGTCTCCGCCGTGGCCAGGATGCCCAGGCCGGCGGCCCCGATGGAGAAGGCCCCCGTCAGGACGGTGAGTTGGCCGAAGCGCCCGATGAGGTTGCTCATGAAGGGGCGAAGGACCAGGGAAACCGCGGAGACCGCCGCCACCACGATCCCGATATGCAACGCGGAGAGCCCGAGGTCCTCCAGGTGGATGAGCAGGAAGCTCGTGCGAAGGGTCATGACCATGAGAAGGCTCACGCTGACGATCATGGACAGGCGGATGGCCGGGCTCTTGAGTAGGCTTCCGCTGCGCCGGAGGGTGTGCGGCAACTCTTCCCGCAGCAGGGCCAAGAGGGACTGCTGCCCGCGATCCGTGACGCCGATCTCCTGGACGCGCAAACACCAGAGCGCCACGACGGTGGAGATCGCGCCCCCCACCAGGAAGGCAGTTCCGAAGCCGTACGTATCGCGCAGGAAGCCGGCCAGGGGCGGACCGACGAGGAAACCGATCGGGGGCCCGGAGAAGAAGATGGCGAAATTCCGGGCGCGCTCCCGGCCCCCGCCCAGGTTCGCTACGTACGCCTGTGCCGCCAACAGGACCAGGATGTGCCCCAGTCCGGCCAATAGTTGGGAGATCATGACGGGCAGCGTCGTGGGCAGGGTGGACAGGAGCAGGGCCGTGGCCGCCAGGGCCGCGGAGCCCGAGACCATCACGATCCGGTATCCTACGAAATCGGTGATCGTGCCCCCGGGCAGGGCGACCAGCAGGGGCATGAAGGAGAAAAGGGAGGTGACGATCCCGATGATCCCCGCAGAACTTCCGGTACTCTCGAGGTAGAGCGGAAGCAGCTGTCGCATCATGACCATGGCCGTCACGTGCAAGACGGCGATGCCCGTGAGCGTCAGTACCCGTTGATTGGTGGTGGCGAAGGATCGCAATCGCGTCGTCATGGCCTTCCCTTCCGGGGTCCCCTCGATCGGCTCTGTGGGCGCGTGCCCGAGGGTCGGATTTCCCGTCGCCCCCACATGCGATGCTCCATCAAAGATGCTATCGCATTCCACCTCGAAGCTACAGGCCCCTAGATTGAGCGTTGGGTGTTCGTCCGCGGCGAGGAATGCATCGGGAGACGCGATGCGCTAGACTATTATGGAATGCCAGGGATGCAGATCCCGCGGAGGAGCGTCGGATGAGATGACCCGGAGAGAATCCTTTTGGGCGGGTGCGAGGGATATCACGCCGATATTGATGGGCATCATGCCCTTTGGCATGATATCCGGTATCACCGCCGTCAACGTGGGCATCGGCCAGGGGATGGCCATGCTGATGTCGGTCCTGGTGTTCGCCGGGGCCTCCCAGCTGGTGGCCTACCAGCTCATCGGATCCGGTGCCATATCCTTCGTAATCGTTTATACGGCCCTGGTGGTCAACCTTCGCTTCGTCGTTTACAGTGCTTCCATCGCGCCCTACTTCAAACCCCTATCGACCCCCTGGAAATGGCTCTACGCGTACCTTCTCACCGACCAGGGGTACGCCATATCCCTCATTCGGTTTCGCGAGGACGAATCGGTACGTCCCACCTGGTATTACCTCGGTGCCTCGGTCTTGCTCTGGGTTACCTGGCAGGTTTTCAGCGCCTTGGGGATCTTCTTGGGCTCGGCGGTCCCGGCCCACTGGGGGTTGGATTTCGCCATTCCCCTCACCTTCATGGCGGTCCTGGTGAAGGCTCTGGACAATCGTCCGGCAATCATCGCTGCCCTCATCGGGGGATTGGTGGCCACCGTGGCCTATAATCTGCCGATGAACCTCGGTCTCATCGCGGGCGTTCTCTCGGGGATCCTGGCCGGTTACTGGGCCGATTCCGCCGGTCGCCCCCGGCGGAGAGAGGATGCATCTTGATGGCCGCCTCGACGATCCTCTGGATCACCCTGGCCATGGCTGTGGGAACCTTCCTCCTGCGATTGTCCTTCATACAGTTCTTCGCGGACCGCGAAGTGCCCCCGGTCCTACAGCGCATCCTGCGCTACGTGCCCTCGGCGGCGGTGTCCGCCATCATCCTGCCGGCCATCGTGTACACCAACGGCGTACCGGACGTCTCCTTTGGCAACGAACGCCTCCTGGCCGGTATCCTGGCCCTCTTCGTAGCCATGCGAACGAAGAGTTTCCCCCTGACCGTGGGCGCCGGAATGGCGACCTTCTGGCTCTTGCGTTTGTTCATCTAGTCCATCCCCATCCTCGAACCCCGCGACGGAGGAAAACGGCTTGCGTCCATCAAAAGTGGAACCGGGAGGTGCATCGTCGTGAGGATCCCTTTCTGTGTCGCTTTGATCACCATGATAGTCGCACTCGGCTCCTGCGGACCGCCGACGTCGGAGTCCCCGGAGGCGTTGCCCCGGGTCCAACTAGCGAGCCCCGCTGACCGGGGAGACGGAATGACGCTCTGGGAGGCGTTGGATCGGCGCGTCTCCCGGCGGACCTTCGCCGAGATCCCCGTGGAGTCCAAGGCGCTTTCGGATGTGCTCTGGGCCGCCACGGGATTCCCGACGCACGCCACATCCGGCGCAACCCGCACCGCGCCCTCCGCGGGTGCTACGCATCCCCTGACGATCTATGCCCTGGTGGGGAATGTGTCCGGCCTCGATCCCGGCATGTATCGATACGATCCCGCCGAGGGCGTGTTGGAACTCCTAATTTCCCGCGATATCCGTTCCGATGTGGCGCGGGCGGCCCTAGGGCAGGGAGTGGTCGCCGACGCGCCGGCGTCCATCGTCGTCGCGGCGGACTACGATCGCACCACGGGCCGCTACGGTGAGCGGGGCGTACGATACGTCCACATGGAGGTCGGGTACGCCTCGCAGAACGTCCACCTCGCCTGCGAAGCCCGGGGACTCGGCAGCGTGTCCATCGGCGCCTTCGACGACGACGAACTGGGTGAGATCCTGGAGACGGAGCTGGCACCCCTGATGATCATTCCCCTGGGTCATCCCACCGATTGACCCCGATGGGAGAAAAGGAATTGAACGTATTGCAGGATGGGCGGATCGATCTCGAGCGACTGGGGCGTGCGGCGGCGCGACCGGAGCTGCACGCCCCGGGGGAGAGGCATTTCTGGGACGACCCACACATCGCCGAGGGAATGTTGAAGGCACATCTGGATCCCGGGATCGACGCAGCGAGCCGACGTCCCGAGTTCATGGATCGATCCGTGGCGTGGTTGATGGAGGCGTTGGCGCTCCGCCCCGGGCACCGGGTGCTGGACTTGGGGTGTGGACCCGGGCTGTACTGTACCCGCCTGGCCCGGGCGGGATTGGAAGTGGTGGGCGTCGATCTGTCGGAAAACTCCCTCGAATACGCCCGAACCGAGGCAACCCGGCGGGGTGACGCCATTACCTATCATCTGGGTGACTACCATGACATCGACCTCGGGGGCCCCTATGACGCGGTGCTCTGCATCTACGGCCAGTTCGCCGTATCCACTCCCGCCCAGCAGAGGCGACTGCTCGGGCGCATCTTCGAACGCCTGGAGCCCGGGGGGTACCTGGCCCTGGACGTACCCACCCGCGACCATTTCGGCCGAGGGGGCGAAGCGCGCTCGTGGGTGGTGACCGAAGGTGGTTTTTGGAGCCCGGATCCCTACATTCTCCTGAGCGCGGACTACGATTACCCCGGGGCGAATCGTTTCCTGGAACAGCACGTGGTCGTCTCGGGGGACGGCGGTGCCAAGATCTATCGAGTCTGGTCGGGCTATTACACCCCCGAATCGATATCGGATCTCCTGGGGGCGGCGGGATTTCAGGTGGAGGCAGTCCGGGGAGATATCGCCGGCGCGCAATACCGCGGGGGATCGGAGTGGTTGGCCGTCGTGGCGCGAAAGTCCCGCTGACCGTGATCAAGACATCGAAGAGGTCTGCGGAGTGTGCAGGCGGGGGAGATAAAAGGGGTACGGGTGGCCATTTACGCGGGGTGCTCGATCGCAACCTGGGGGCCATGCGATCATTTCATTCCAAGGTTAGCATATGCCAATACGGGTGCGAAGCGATGAGGTCAACGGAGGGAAGGTGTGCCGTGCTCCGGGACATTGTTGTCTCCACCGATCTTTCGCCCGGGGCCGTGAGATGCTCCGATGTCTTCCGGATCGGCGCCGAGAAGTTCGTGCTCATTGGGGCCACAGACGTGAGGGAGACCCAGGGCCTTTCCGTATCCATGCAAGAGTATAACCTGGAGCACCTCGAGCAAGAAGTGAAGAGACTGCGCGAAAAAGGCTTTGCCGGCGAGGTCGAAGCGCCATCGGCTTGCCGCCCCGGGAGATCATTCGTACCGCTCACCGGTACGACGCATCATTGATCGTGATCGCCTCGCGCGGAGCCGACACCTTGCGCGAGCGCTTCCTGGGCAGCACGCTTTCCGCTGTCATCCGCATGACCGACATCCCCACCTTGATCGAGCGGATCCAACTCATTGAAGAAGTAGATCGCATCTCTTGCGAGGTGGTGTGTGAGAAGAAATTCTCGCGGATACTTTTCGCCACGGACTTCTCCGGGAGCGCACTGGAGGCGGAGAATGCCGTCGTGGAGATGGCGGGTTTTGCCGAGAGGATTGTACTCATGTCCGTCGTGGATGAGGGCAGTACGCCAGAGGAGATTGAAGCCGTAGAGATGCGAACGGAGAAAGAGTTGGAAGACCTCCGTTCGCGCCTGGGTCAAGAAAACTCGGCAGAGGTCGCAGTCCGCTCGGCCACGGGCATCGCTTCGCGGCATATCGCCCAGGTAGCCGAGGAGGAAGATGCTACCATTATCGTGATGGGTACGCGGGGTAAAGGGCGAGTCGAGGGGGTCTCCCTCGGTAGCACGGCGGAGGCCACGACGCGCATCGCACGTCGGCCCGTACTGTTGATCCCGTCGGTGCCCAACGGCGACGACGCGGGGGACTGATCGGTGCCTCGCCGCCGGTCCTCCCTTCGTGATTTGACCGGCGCCTCTTCCTTCTTCATTCGCCATCGCTTTCCGGACGCTACGGGGACGGAGGCAGGCACCGCGGGATCGGGATGGTTCCCCTCTTCGAAGATGATGCGGCGCGGGCGAGATTCTCCTCGTCCTCGCCGTCGCATGAGAATGGTCTAACTTTTCGCCCCGGGGTAGTGAGGTCTCGCGGCCCGCGATGGGTTGGGGGATACCATTGCGCATCCCTTCGTGGCCGGTCATGATCGGACTTCCACCGTTACCCGCTATCCGCACCGTCTGAGGTCCGTCCCAATAGAGATCCGGTAGCGCCGGGAGTATGGGCAAAGGATGCCGCGATTGCCCTCGAACTTCTGGTGCCCGCAACCCTTGGGCCCTCACTTCCCCGGTCATTCTAAAGACCGTCTTGCCCTATGGTAGGACGCCGATCCGCCCGGCAAGGGGAATCGGCTTTGTCGCACCCCTCGGATTCGCGGCAGCGCTTCAAATGGTTTCCCTTGTCTCGCCGAGGTGGGGTTCGGGGATGGCGCGCCGCAGGAAGAGATAGTTTACGGTGAGGCCCGCTGCAAACCCGAGGGGTCCCACGGTGGCCTCCAGGCCGGGGAAGAAATGCGAGAGGCCGAAGACCACCAGGAGGACCACGGCGAGATCCAGGCCTTTGCCGATGCCGACCAGGGGGGTCTGTCCGCGCTTGAGGGCGATCCCCGAGTGCAGTTCCACGAAGCCCGCAAGGAAGGGACTGGCGGCCATCAAGAGCAGCACGGTTCGCGTCGCCGGGATCAGCGTGGCCTCCACCCCGATCACGTTCAACAGGATCCAATCCGAGGCGCCGGTGAGCACGAAGAGCACCAGGGCCAGGCTGTCCAGCGTCGCCAGGCCCACTCCCACCCGCTTGAGGGATCGCCACCACTTCGCATCCCGGAGCAAGACCAGGACGGTCTGGCTGAGATTGACGAATATGAAGGCCAGGAACATGAAGGCGATGCTCCAGGAGACCTGGAACACGGCCAGGTTGCGCTCGGGACTCAGGGTTCGGGCGAGGCCGGCGTTAACCGCCGGGAGGGAAAAGGTCATCAGGAAGCCCTGGGCGATCATGGGGAGTAGGAAGCGTATGCAGTCCCTTTCGGTGGCGGGAGTCGCACCCGGTGCGGATTTCCGCCCGTGTACGGTCATGCGATGCGGCCAGGCGAACAATATGCAGAACACGCCCTCCGAGCCCATTCCAGCGATCCATAGGAACGCACCCAGGGCGGCTCCCTCGAGGAATCCGGTTCCGGGCAGGTACACCGCCATGGCGAGCATCAGGATCAGGCGAAGCACCATGGCCCAGGTCATCAGGATGGTTCGCTGTCCCCGCATGAGTATGGCTTGCGGCCACACGCGTATGAAATGTACCAGGGGTAGGAAGATGCAGATCCTGACCACGGAGAGTACCTCGGGAAAGAGGGCCTCGCTGGCACCGAAGATGTCCATGTAGATGAGGCGACCCAGGGGGCTATAGGCGAGGATGGCAATCCAGGCCGTCGCGAGGGCCGCGACGGCGGCGCTCACCCGTAGAGCCGCCCGCATGCTCTCGCGATCCGTGCTATAGGCCAGCAGCATCTGCCGCGCGATCCAGACGGGAGAACCGAACATGTTGGTCACGGTCTGGCCCAGGGCAAAGGCCGCCAGGGCGAACTGGGGGTCCGGGGTGCGGGTCAGGCCGGCGTTCATGATGCTGAATCCGCTGGCCATGAGGATCGCCGTGATCCCCAGGGGGATTTGGAAGCCGAGGATGGAGGCGATGCGACCACCCTCGTCGGGATCGGATTTCCAGAGGAATCGCGTTAGGATACCGATGAGTATCGCTCCTGACCATGATTACTCCCAAATTCTAATCGACGGGATCCGTTCGTGTCTATCGAGCGGTGATATCGACGAGATCCTTCGAGGGGCGTTACCTCGAGGAAGCGAATGGCTATCGGATGGCAAGGTTGGACCTACGGCATAGGTGGATGGCACGCCCTCGAGGCGGCCGTGCATCGGTGGATCGTAGCCGGTATTTCTCCGTCGAAGCGCGCTTTGGAACAGACGTCGAAACCGTCGGGCCATCGAAGTCCTCGGGATTCCGAATTCGGATCCCGCCCGGGTCTTCCTTCTCCCGCTGTGGGTGCCCGCCGGATGTCCTCCGCACCCATCATCGTCGAGGGAGAATGGATAACGATTACTGGCTTCCGATACGGGAAAGTAATGAAGTAAGATCGCTCCATTTCTCCGTGGCATCCGGAGTGGGTCTTGGATGTCGCGCGTAAGTGAATCCCGGGAGGAGATAGTAGATGATCGTTACAGGAGATCGCCGCACACGGGCAATGTACATTTCCTTGACAGTCGTACTGACCCTGCTTATGTTCGCCGGATTGCCGCCCGCCGCCCGGGCCTTGGAGCCTACATCCTCTGCGAGCGTGGAAAACTTGCTTCCGTCCTTCGAAGACTTCGAATGGACGTATTTCGGGATTGCGGGATACGGCCATGAGATGGCGGTGGAATCCATCGTCCGGACGGAAGAAGGAAGGACCTACGAGGTGTCGGGAGAGGTGTTCGACCTCTCCGGGGGTGAGGCCGAAGGAGACTTCTCTTTGGCCATGCAGTACTTGGTCACCCCGGACGTCCTGATCCAGGAGCACACCGGGGATCAGTTGCTCGAGTCTCGCTACGACCGGTTGGAACTGATTCGAACCCCGCTGCAGGAGGGTCATACCTGGACGCAAGAAGTCGATGCCGGCGGCGGGGACATGCAGACGCTGGAGTGTGTCATCACCGCCGTGCAACTCGAGGATGGCCTTCGAAGCTATACCGTGGAATATCGCGAGGCGGACGGTCCCCACTGGGAACGCCGGGAAATCACCGAGACCCTGGGCGTGACATCCTTCACGCGATACATGGTGGGCGAGGATGAACCGTACGAGGCGGGCTACAGCATCCACCGCGAGGAGAGCGGTATCGACATTGAGGGGCATTTCCAGGACGTCGAAGTGGAAGCCTGGTTCGCCGGGGATCTCGCTCCCCTCGTGGCGATGAACCTATTCGAGGGGTATCCCGACGGAACGTTCCGACCGGGCTCGGAGATCACCGCCGCGGAGTTCATCAAGATGATCGTCGCCGCCCGGGGGTATCGCGAAGTGCCCGGCCAGACTACCTGGTACACACCCTACGTGGAACGGGCGATGTCCCTGGGAATCCTGGAGGCCGGCTTGCTCGAGGATCTCGATCGCCCGATCCATCGCGAAGTGATGACCGTCCTGATGGTCCGCGCCATCGGAGCATCCCCCTCTCCGGGGGACTTAGATTTCGAGGATGCCGATGCCATCGATTCCCGTTTCCGCGATTACGTGGCGACGGCAGTGAACCTCGGCGTCATCGCCGGGTACCCCGACGGCAGCTTTCGACCCCGCGAATCCGCGAGTCGGGCCGAGGCGGCCAAGTTACTTTGGGCCACAGCTCGTGCCATCGAGGTAGAGCCCCTTCTCCCCGCAGATACTCTGGAGTTGGAACGAGAGTTCCGGGATCGGCTCTTCCAGGATACCGTCGACGGTGAAGGGTTCCTGCCGGAGGTCCGGGATTTCGATGATGCCGCCAGCCTCATCGACTACCTGGCGGAGATCATGGATCGGGATCTGGCGGAGGGATACGTCGAGGATTTCTACGAGGAAGAGGATGGTGTCCTTTACCTGATCCCCCGGGACGGCCCGACCTTCATCGAGGAAGAGGTCCCCTTCGGGGTCTATGTACAACATCCGGGCCGATATTACTTGATGCAAGAGCACCAGTCGGAACTCGTGGGCGGTCGATATCGACTCCGGGTCGACTATCAGTACGCGGGGGAGTCTTGGATCATATTGGATCGACAGATCGAAGTGTTCGATTGATCACCTTCCCCGGGGAATGGGCACGCGCGTTCATTCCCCGGGGCTCATTGGCATAATCCCGCCCGGGCGAGGGGCGTCCGACGGCCGGAATCCAAAATCGACGGAAAACGACGATGTTGTGCCCTCGGCTGCGGAGGGCACGGTGAGGTGTATTAGCCTATATCTATAGGATAAGCGGGGATTTCGAATATCCGGATATCGGGGTTTCGTGCCCGCAAAGGCCCAAGCATCGGGCGTTGCCGCTTTCCGATCTCCTTGACGAACCTCCGGGGGCTTGTTATGGTTCTATTGAAGTGAGTGAAACGGGCGTACGGAACGTGTTCTCGGATATCGACGGTAATCGTCACACTGACAGTAGTCTGCAGGCTCCGAACTGACACCAGATTCCCTGCCGTTGCAATCAGATCCAAGGTACATCATCTCAGTCCCCCCGGTGGGGCTGTTCGTCGTGTGCCATGATCCGATGTGCCGAGCGCATATAGGTGCCGTAGGGATGATCGGGACGGGTGGAGGCTGCGAGGCGAGGAGCGTCGGGAAACCGAGGACGAACCCGAAGTTCGGGTACCGGCGCCCGGGATTCACTCGCGAGGGTCGGGCCTTCGGTCCCGCGAGGCGGGGCGGACGCCAAAGCGATCCGTTTAGATAGAATGCGAAAGGTCGAAGAGGATAGTAGTTCCAGGGAGGATGTTACCCATCAATTATAGGAATCTCGTGACAGGCGTCTTGATCGCATTGCTGGTCGGTATGCTGGCCTTGGCCGGATGCGGCGAAGCGGGCGATGGAGACGACAAAGAAGCGATCGTCATTACCGACACCCAGTTTCAGACGCTTTGGATCAACAATGCCATCGCAGAATTCATCATAGAAGAGGGCTACGAGTACCCGGTGGAAATCATTTCCGCCAGCGTACCGGTCATGAATCAGAGCCTTCGGAGTGGCGAATCGGATCTCCACCTCGAGCTCTGGCGCTTCAACATGATGGAGTGGTATACGGAAGTCACCGAATCCGGAGAAGTCATCGACCTGGGCCCCATCTACGACACGGCGCGCCAGGGATGGTACGTACCGCGGTACGTAGTCGAAGGCGATGAGGAACGCGGGATCGAGCCCATGGCCCCCGGATTGAGCTCCGTTTTCGATCTTCCCGATTACTGGGAAGTGTTCGAGGATCCCGAGGACCCCAACAAGGGCGTATTCCTCAACAGCATCCACGGATGGGACTGCACGGAGATCAACGCCATCAAGATGGAAGCCTACGGGCTTACCGATTACTACAACATCCAGTATCCCGGCGGCGCCGCCGCCCTGGATACCGCCCTGGTTCGCGCATACGAACGCGGGGAACCCATCGTCGCCTACTATTGGGAGCCCACCTGGCTCATGGGTAAGTACGATTTCGTAATGTTAGATGAGCCCGAATACGATCCCGAAGTGCAGAGCATGATTCGCAGAGTAATAGATGGAGATATGGAGGCCGAGGAGCTGGATACCGCCTGCGCATATCAGACCCACGCCGTGCACAAGGGAATCAACGCCGAGCTCAAGGACCGCGCCCCCGAAGTAGTGGAGTTCGTGGAGGCAATGAACGTCGGCACCGAACCGTTGAACGAGACCGCCGCCTACATGGAAACCGAAGACGCCACCGCAGAGGAAGCTGCGCTCTGGTACTTCGAAAACTTCCAGGACAGATGGCGGGACTGGGTCCCGGCAGACGTCGAAGAGCGCCTCGAAGCGGCTCTAATCGAAGCCGGCGCAGACCTCTAGACCGCACGACGCCGTCGAGGGCAGCAATGCGTAAATTGGTTCGGGAGGACGTAAGAAGATGAGAGAGTTCCCGGAATGGTTCCGCATCCCCCTGGGATCCTGGGTGGATAGCGTAGCCGACTGGTTGACCACAGAGGGTGCGGCAGTATTCCAGGCGATTTCCGATGTGTTATTCGTCCTGCTGCTGCGAATCGAACGGGCATTGCTGTGGCTTCCCTGGCCCGTACTGATCCTGTTGGTAGCGATCCTGGCCTGGCGTATCGTGGGCATTCGCTTGGCGGGTGGTGTGGTCGTGGGCCTCCTATTCATCGGGGCCCTCGGCCTCTGGCCGGAGGCCATGGCGACGCTGGCCCTGGTGGTATCGGCCACCCTGTTGGCCACGGCCCTGGGGCTACCCGTCGGAATCCTCATGTCCGGTAGCGATACGGCGCGGACGATGATCCGCCCGCTGCTGGACCTGATGCAGACGATGCCCAGTTTCGTGTACCTGATCCCGGCCCTGATGTTGTTCGGCCTGGGTCGCGTACCGGCGCTGATGGCCACGCTGGTATACGCGATACCACCGGTGATCCGCCTGACCAACCTGGGGATTCGCCAGGTGTCGACGTCGGTGGTCGAGGCCGCCCGATCCTTCGGATCCACGACTATGCAAATCCTGTTTTGGGTCCAGATTCCGCTGGCGATGCCCACCATTATGGCGGGTATCAACCAGACGATCATGATGGCCCTGGCCATGGTGGTAATCGCTTCGATGATCGGAGCCGGGGGCCTCGGTGACGAAGTGCTCCGGGCGATTGGTCGCCTCGAGGTCGGACGCGGATTCACCGGTGGTATCAGCATCGTGATCATGGCGATCATCATAGACCGGATCACCGCCGGTCTCGGCGAACGGAGTCAGCATGATTCCACGTAGGCTTCAATCGGTTCGAACATTGGGGAGGCAACAGTCGTGGCAGCACCAATTCGCATAGAGGGACTGACCAAGATATTCGGTCCCCGACAACAGGAGGCCCTCCGCATGCTCGACGGTGGGGCGACCAAGGAGGAAGTGCTAAAGAAGCCCCGCGCCACCGTCGGGATCTACGACGTGAGTTTCGACGTGGAAGAGGGCGAGGTCTTCGTGGTCATGGGGCTCTCGGGCAGCGGGAAGTCGACCCTGGTTCGTTGCCTCAATCGGTTGATTCAACCCACCCGGGGTAGCATCCTGATCCGGGATGAGAACGTCGTGGAGATGGATGAGGAGGCCCTGCGGGAGCTGCGGTTGCACCGGGTATCCATGGTCTTCCAGCAGTTCGGACTGTTTCCCCATCTCAGCGTGCGGGAGAATGTCTCCTACGGGCTCAAGGTCCGCGGTGTCTCTCGCCAGGAGCGGATGGAGAAGGCCGATGCCATGCTGGAATCCGTGGGGCTCGGGGAGTGGGCCACAAGCCGCGTGGGCGAGTTGAGCGGGGGTATGCAGCAACGCGTCGGCCTGGCGCGGGCCCTGGCCACCGACCCCGATATCCTTCTCATGGACGAACCCTTCAGCGCCCTGGACCCCCTGATCCGCCGGGAGATGCAGGATGAGCTCACCGAGTTGCACGACGAGTTATCCAAGACCATCGTGTTCATTACCCACGATCTCGACGAGGCCCTCCAAATCGGGGATCGGATCGCGGTCATGAAGGACGGCATCGTCCACCAAATCGGGACGCCAGAGGAAATCCTCCGCACGCCCTCGACGGATTACGTGGCCGAGTTCGTGGACGGGGTCAACCCCTGGGGCGTCATCAACGCGGAACACGTCATGGACGAGCCGGATGCCATCCTCTACCTATCCGAGGGGCCACGCACTGCCCTGCGCAAGATGAGCGTGGCGCAGCTATCCAGTATTCTCGTGGTAGATCGCGGCAGGAAGCTGCGGGGCATTCTCACCGCCGACGCCGCCGCGGAGGCCCTGGAGAACGGAGACACCGACATCGGGCCCTACGTAGAAGACCTGGAGGGTGTCGGCGCCGACGTAACCCTTGAAGAACTCGTTCCCATGGGCGCACTATCGCAACATCCGCTACCCGTGGTATCCGAGGATAATCGGCTCATGGGCGTCGTCGTGCGCGCATCCATCCTCGACGGCCTGACCAGCCAGCACGGTCAGTCTCGGAGGACCGAGGAACCCGCGGCGAACGGTATCGGTGCGGAAGCGAAGTAATGAATTGACGAAGGATGATGATCGCGGGCCGTTCCCTCGTCCGATATCTACGAACGGGGATTGGCCCGTTCGTCGTTTCTCGGGTCGGAGCCCTCGGCTCTAGAAAGTGGCGATCCCGCGCATGAACTCCATACGGATCCCTCGCCGAGCAGATGACAAGGGCCCCATCACGCTTTCGCGGAGCGGGGAGTGGTCCCGCGTTGTCGCGGCTTTCTTTGCTACCGCATCCTTTTCGTGGGCGACGGGAAAAGAGCCGAAAAGGGCAGGGTCGTCGGGGTATTGCGCGAATTGATGTGAAGTATCGGTTGCGAGGTCCCAGATCCCGGGGTACCCCCGGCGCTCGGCGCGCCGACTATTTCGCTTTGACGGCCGAACCCGGGATGACGGCAGTCGGGACGGTAGGGTGCCCCGCAATGAGCAAGGGTGGGAAATTGGTTATGGATCCGGTTGACGGATTGACGGCGGTGATTCGAGTCGAGTGGCGCAAGCATGTTTGGCCCGGGGGGGATCCGCCCGGTATTCGGCTATTGGTGGCGGCCCTCGTCTCGCTACTTCTCGGTGTCGCGCTACCGGCGGTTCTGCGGCGTCCGTGGATGGAGGTGCCCCAGATGATTTTCATGTGGGCCTATATTCCCCTGTTCTTGCTCGGAGACATGGTAACCGCCACCTTTGGGTCGGAACGGGGGACGGAAGTAGCCAAAGAATGCCCGAATGCATTTGCGTCAGAAGATGTCGTCTTTTTCGGCAAGTTGGCCTTGCCGGTGCTGTATGCGCTCGCGGTATTCTGCGGCACGCTCATCCTGGGTGGGGTTACGACGGGCCTGACCTACGCAGGCGATTGGCTTCCTCCAGCCTTCTCCCGGGTCGGTTTTTACGTCGTGCTGTGCGTACTCTTGGCCTACGAGGCCATGGCGGGCATCGCCGCTTTCTTCTCCCTGCAATCGTGGGGTCATCGAGCGGGGGGGTGGATTGTCCGGGGGATCCTCATCGTACCGCTGGCATCGATGGTTACGGTCTTGCTCATCTCCGGTGGGAGCCCGCTCGACACGCTGTTTTCCGCATTCGTGGACGCGGGGATCGGCCAAATTGTATTCGGCGTGGTTGCCCCACTGGCATTACTCGACTTCACGTCATTGATCATCGCGAGATCCGCCTTCCACCGGGGTCGTCACGATCCCATGTAGCAAACCACCCGGGAATGCCCGGTCGCCGACCGTTGATGGGGATGGCGATATTCCCCGGGTCGGGGAGCGAGTCCCGCCCGTTCGATGATCCCCTTGATAATATGGGAAGGTGTCCCGATGCGCACCGTGTGGGCTGTGTAAGTGGGGGATTTCGCCCTGGGCGCTCACGGGCGCGGATAGAGGAACTCCATGTCGGGCTTCTCCGTCGCCCAGTAATGTAGCCAGACCGCGGCGTAGTGGTAGCAACCGACGGCGATCCCGGGATAGGACCGCAGAAGCAAGCCCGGCAGCAGGAATACCAGGTTTGAAAGGGTGTACATCGGGTTGGGGACGTGGCGGAATACGCCCCGTCGCACCAGGCCCATCTCCCGAACCTCGGGGGAGAAATGATCGGCCCCCAGGGCTCTCCGGAGGCTGAAATACCGGAGGACGTCGATCCCCGTCCAGGTTGCCGCCAGGATGATCGCTCCCGTTGCCACGAGCAGAAGGGGACTGGCGGCGAAGTCCCCGGGGGAGGCCAGGGAGACGGCCACGGTCGCCCCGATCCGGGCGGAGATGAGGAGGAA
>PWSR01000186.1 GCA_003563985.1 Clostridia bacterium
GATTCCCCCTAACTATTCTCCCCACCTTGGACTTGACCCGGTCTTTCATCGGCCGACCGAATCCCGGGGGAGCGCGGCAAACGCCGATGTAGTAAGATATTCGACGAGTTCGGCGCTATTTCCTCTGGAAATCCGATCTCTGCGCCGGTTCGCTCACCGATTTTGCGCCTTCGCCGGCCTCGTGGCGAATCGGTAAGGCCTCGTTTCGGACTGGAGAGAGAAATGGAGAAGGAGCTAAACGCCCACCGAAAATGCCGCCGCGCCGTGCCCTCCGCGGGGAGTACCCGGTGGGGGATGCGCGCTCGATATCCACGGCCAACGGAAGATGCGGTTTTCACCTCTGGAATCACTCCCTTTTCTTCTATGCCTCCCCGGCACCGGGGAGGCATCCATGGCACGGCACACAAAGGGGTGCCAGATGAATCCTCGCACCCCGTCGCCCCCGGGGGAGGGACCTAAGATCGTACAATGTGCTTGTGGGAGGGGATGACAAGACGATCGCCACCGGGCGCCCGTGACGGGTGGCACGGAGAGTGGACACGGTGGACGGTGAGTCCAAGTCCACCGCACGGGCGCCATTGCCCATCTCCGGAACCGCCCCACGCGCAAGACGTTTCGGCTTCGTCGATCACCGATCCGATTTCTAGAGGGCATGATCGCCCGGATCGACGGGAGCATGATGGGACCTGGGTCGAATGGCCTCGGTGGCCGGGTACAGCGCCACCCGACCTTCTTCCACCAGGGCGCATTCGGGGCCCGGGGACTCCGAGAATCTCTCCCCCCGAGCCATTGCGTCCCCGATTCGAAGTTGCAGCGGGTCCATTCTTCCGGCGTAGATCATCCGGCTCGTGTCCCCGTCTATACCCGCCATGGCGAGACCGGTCAGCGATCCGGTCACGTACAGGTCCCCGACGGCCGCCACCCGGCCACCCGGGTTCACGTTGCCCAGGATGACCAGGGAGCATGCAGACGATACCGTCTGCCCGCTCCTGACGTTGCCGAGATGAAACTCGGTCTCGGCCCCGGGATCGGGTGCCGACCCATCCTCCGCGACCACAATGCCAAGTAGGCGACAGGTGGATCCCCGGGATACGGCCCGGGCCAGGGCCGCCACGATACTGGGATCCAGGGGACCCTCGAGGACCTCGATGACGAGGCCGGCGTCGGCCAAAAAGCCGCCGGTGGATTGCAACCGCTCGACCACCGCTTGCTCCAGCGCAGAGGGATCCTGGGCCAGGGCCCGGGCATCTACCACGAGACGCAATCCCTTGGACGTTCCCTTAATTTGAATCAAGGAGAGACACCTCCGGGGGTTGGCTTCAAACCGTAGGAAATCCTACCGCGAAGCGCCCCCCAGAGGCAAATCCCGTATCAGGGGATGAGGACCACTTTGCCGGAGTTACCCGAGGCCATGAGTTCCATACCTTGCTCGAACTCCTCCAGGGGGAGCCGGTGGGTGATGATCGGTTCGATGTCCAGGCCCGCGGCCAGGAGTCCTGAGACCTGGTACCACGTCTCCCACATCTTGCGACCGGCGATACCCCGGACGCTCACTCCCGGGAAAACGATGTCGTTGGCCATGTCCACAGAGACCTCCCGTCCCGGGGGGACGCCCAAGACGCTCATGCGGCCACCGGGGCGCAGCATTTTCAGCCCCTGGTTGATCGCCTGCGGACTTCCCGACATCTCCAGGACACCATCGACACCCAGGCCATCGGTCGCTTCCAAGGCGATGGAAACCGGGTCCTCTTCCGCCGGGTTGATAACGATATCCGCACCCAGTTCCCGGGCCAGGTTAAGACGGTACTCGTTTACTTCGGTGGCGATAACCAGCTGGGCGCCACACTTCTTCAATACCGGAATGCTCATGAGTCCGATGGGACCGCATCCGGTCACGGCAATGCGTGCGGCGGCCACCGGCCCATCCAGGGCGGTGTGAACCGCGTTCCCCAGGGGTTCCTGGGCGGAAGCCACGGCGGGATCGAGGTCCGGATCGTTGATCCAGAGGTTCTCGGCGGGAATGGACACGTACTCGGCAAAGCAACCGTCGACGTCCACCCCGATGATACTGGTATTGATACAGGTGTGGAGTTGGCCCGTCTTACACTGCGGGCAGACGTGGCACACGATGTGTGTCTCGGCGGACACCATGTCCCCCGGGGCCACCACCTTGACTTCATCGCCCACCTCGATGACTTCCCCGGCGAATTCGTGGCCCGCGATCATCGGCGGTTTGATGCGACCCTGGGACCATTCGTCCCAGGAGTAGATGTGAAAGTCGGTACCGCATATCGATGTGGCCGCCACCTTTACCAGGGCATCGTGTGGACCCACCGAAGGTATATCCACCTCCTGTAGGGTGAGGCCGGGAGCCCGCTCGGTCTTTACCAGGGCTCGCATTGTTCCTCGCATCAAGACATCTCCTCTCTCTTTTCGTACTGCAGATCCCCACCGATTCGGGTCATCGGGTGAAGCTCGCCACCCGTTCGGCATCCAATCTCCGGATCAACTCCACCAGCAAATCGAGGGTCTGTTCGTACACGTCCAGGGAAATGATGCCGGCCTGGGCGTGGATGTACCGGGTGGGAACGCCCAGGACGACGCTGGGTACCCCGCCGTGGTGCATCTGGATCTTCCCGGCATCGGTGGCCCCGGCACTCATCAGGCTCACCTGCAGGGGTATATCCTTCTCCCCGGCGAGATCGATGACCAGATCCCGCAGCGGGCGATTGGGCACCATGCTCTTGTCGAAGACCAGCAGGGATGGTCCACCGCGCAACTCGTCCCCGGCCTTGTCCTTGTCCCCGCCGGGAACGTCCCCGGCTATGTTCACCTCCAGGGCGATTCCGACGTCGGGTTTCACCAGCTCGGCACTGGTCTGCGCACCGCGCAAACCGACCTCCTCCTGCACCGTTCCCACGCCGACCAGGGTCCCGGGGAAATCACGGTCTCCCAGGCGGCGAAAGGCCTCTATGATCAGGGCGCAACCGACCCGGTCGTCCCAGGCCTTGCTGAGCAATAGGTCGCCGCCCCCCATCCGGCTGAAGGGGCTGAAGGGTACGATGGGATCGCCGACGCGGATTCCCATGTTCTGCCGGGCGTCTTCTTCATCCCGCGCACCCACGTCTATGAACATGTCCTTCGTTCGAACCAGCTTGTCGCGGTCCTTGGCCTCCAGGATGTGGGGTGGCTTGGATCCGATGATCCCCACCCGATCGCCGTCACGCGTCATCACGGTGACGCGATGACCCAGGAGAACCTGGTCCCACCAACCACCCAGGGTCTGGAACTTGATAAAGCCCTCGGAGGTAATCCTGTTGACCATGAAACCGACTTCGTCCATGTGCCCGGCCAGCATGATCCGCGGGGATTCCGATCGTCCCCGGAGCTCAAAGATGACGCTACCGAGGCCGTCGTAGGTGGGAGTGGCAACATCCCCGATGTAATCCCGCATCAGGTCGGCCACGGCCATCTCGTATCCCGGCACCCCGGGAGCCTGGGTCAATTCCTCCAACATCGCAACGCGCTCTTCTCTGGTGATTTCGTTCAATACCTATCCCTCCAATTTCGCCGATCCCTGGGGATCGACGAGGAGTGCGACCGAATGGGCCACGGCCACCGATGCCGGTATCGCGGGAACTCCCGCTTCCCTTCGGAGAAACCGGGCCATATCCGCTCGATAACCCATGCAGTTCATGGCAATGAGATCTACCCGCTCCCTTCGGAAGAACGCTGCCGCGTCGGCGAAGGCGGTCCGATCCCCATCGAAAGCGTAGGGGGAAGCGTGGGTCGTGATGACGTCCGCGCAGTGTGCACCGAAGAGGTCGCGCGCCGCCATCTCCTGTTCTATGGCGGGCAACAGGATCCCGACTCGCCCCGGTGTGAGTCCGCGGACGAGCCGCGGGAACAGTTCCCGGGGCTGTATCACCGTCGCCGAATCCGAGCGCACCCGCGAGGATCCGGTGCAAAGAACCAGGAGGAGATCCACTCCGGCCCGGACCAGCCATCCCGCCGCATCCTGGAGAAGTTCCTCGACGCGGTCGGCATCTAACCGGATCTCGGCGCCATCGCGCAGACGCGAAACCAACAGGGAGTCGGAAGTGGGAGCCAGGGATTCCAATTGCTCCCCGGACATGTCGTCCAAAGCACCCCGCTGGATGACGGGGACGTGCTCACCCCATATCGCTCGCATCGACGGGACCACATCGTCCCGGGGCGATTGCCCGATCGTCAGGATCCCGATTGTCACGCACAAACCCTTCACCCCGTTCCCCGGCCAGAACACACAAACCACTCGAAGGATTCGCCAGCGGTGGGGCGCAACCCTCCCGGATCACGAAGACCCGGTTTCCGACGTCAAGGCTGTGGGACCCTGGATGCCTCGCCCCGGAGCTTCTCGCGCGACCCTTCCACCCCAAACCAAACGATAGGGCCCATCACCGCCGGCCGTAGATCCCGGGCGGGGGCACCGGAGAAAGTTCGACTCCCGAAGGGATAGACGCCCCCGGTGGCCGGTGCTAGAATGGCCTTATCATTCGGGGGGAGGCACCAACGGGTTGAACACCAACGACTCCGGGCCGGGCAGCGGAACCGGACCCCGCCCAACATTTCCCGGGCCTTCCCCGGCGGGGCGCCCCATACCCGTCCCAGTCGACCGAGCTACCGAGCCCCCAAACGACCGGATTATCCGGTCGGGCATATTCAACCTCGCCTGGCCCGCCATCACCGAAATGATCCTGATGACCATCACCCAGATCGTCGACATGCTGATGGTGGGACGACTGGGTCCGGGGGCCATCGCAGCGGTGGGCATCGCCAATCAACCCTCCTTTTTCATCATGGCGGTGTTCCAGGCCCTAGCCGTGGGCACCACCGCCGTGGTGGCGAGAATGACGGGGAGCGGGGATCGAGAATCCGCCGGGAACGTGCTCCGGCAATCCGTGATCCTGGCCCTGGGCATGGGACTTTTCACCTCTATCTTCTTCCTGGTCATCAGCCCCAGCATCATCACCTTCATGGGTGCAGAGCCGGAGGTCTATGGACCCTCCCTGGGATATTTCCGGATCGTGGTCGGTGGAATGATCTTTACCGCCCTGACCATCATTTTCGTAGCGGCCCTGCGAGGGGCGGGCGACACCCGTACACCGATGCTGGTTCGAGGCGTAGCCAACATATTGAACGTCATCCTCAATTACCTCCTGATATTCGGTGCCTTCGGATTCCCCCGGCTCGAGGTCATGGGAGCGGCCACGGGAACCATCCTCAGCCGCGTCTTCACGGTGGTCGTCCTGTACTGGGCCATCCGGCGCAATTGGACCCCGCTCCGTTGGAGGGGTTCCCTCGTGGGACGCTTGGACATGGCCGTCGTCCGGCGCATCGTGGGCGTGGGGATTCCCGCGGCCGCCGAACAGATCATCATGCGAAGCGGGCAACTGATCTTCGTGAAGACGGTGGCGGGAATGGGTACCGCCGCTATGGCATCTCACCAAATCGCGATGAACGTGGAGTCCTTGTCCATCATGCCCGGTTTCGGGTTTTCCGTGGCCGCCACCACCTTAGTCGGCCAACACCTGGGTGCCCGGCGGCCCCTTTGGGCCGAGCGAGCCGGGCTCACAACCTCGCGGGTCGCGCTGATCTCGATGAGCGTCATGGGCGTCCTCCTCTTCGCCTTCGGGCCGTCGGTGGTCCACCTGTACACGGACGATCCGGAGGTCATCCGACTGGGCGGTATGGCACTGCGAATCCTGGCGTTGGCTCAACCCTTCTGCGCAATCAGTTTCACCATGGCCGGTGCATTGCGCGGCGCCGGCGACACTCGATTCGTCATGGTCAGCACTGCCCTGGGAATCTGGGGGGTTCGCCTGGTCGCGGCATACGTGCTGGGCGTCGTCCTGGGTTTCGGTGTCCCCGGGGCATGGATCGGATTGGTCGCAGACCAGGTACTGCGATCGACCCTCACGCGGTTGCGCTTCCTCGGGGGCAAATGGAAGGGAATCCGGGTCTGATCCCCGGCTCCGGGAGGAAATCGACCTCCCGTCGTCTAAACGTTGTTGGTTCGCTTTGGATCTACGAGGGGAGATCGATATGCTCGACACAATCATCCGCAACGCCGTCATCGTCGATGGCCTGGGCAACCCGGGTTTCCCGGGCTGTCTCGGCATCACCGATGGCATGATATCGCAAGTCTGGCGCGGGGAAGGCCCCGACCCCGTACCAACGGCGGCCGAAGTCATCGATGCCGGGGGGCGGACGGTATCCCCGGGTTTCGTGGACATCCATACTCATTCCGACTGGGGTATCTTGGACGAACCCGCCGCGGGCTCGTCGCTCCTCATGGGCGTCACCACGGAATTCGGGGGCAATTGCGGCAATAGCATGGCCCCGGGTTCTCCAGCCCTCTCCGACCTCCTGGCCGGGCTGGGAATGGACGAAGGTGAGTCCTTCTCGGACATCGGCGAGTTCCTGGCCCGGGTACGAGCGACGGGTCCCGC
>PWSR01000071.1 GCA_003563985.1 Clostridia bacterium
AGGATGTAGAAGACGCGGGTCTCCAGGAGGCGGGTGATGTCCTCGCACCGCCCGTACCCCTCCAGGAGGTGGCGGCAGGTGTGCAGGGCCACCATGGAACCCGTGACCTCCTCGGGATGGGTATTGCCGTCGATGTAATAGCCGGGCTTTTCCTCCCCCGGGGCGTTCGGTGCGGTGATCTCCATCATCCAGAGGTCCCGCCCCCGGTGCGTCTGCCCGATGGAGTACAGGGCGGCCAGGTCGGGGTGGTCCGCCGCCAATTCCCGCAGGGCCGCGGTCAGTTCCTCGTAGTCGTAGTAGTGATCGAATAATGTTTCCGCCATTTCTCAGTCCACCTCACCAATCCAGGTGCCGGCGCCCTCGGGGCGGGCACGGGTCATCCCATGGTATTTCGTCACCGGGCGGGTGACTCCTCGGTTTGCCCGGGGAGGTTTGCAACAGGCGCCGGTGTGCTACAATACCGATAGTCTCCCCCCGGGGAGACCCAATCTTCGGGGTAGGGTGAGCCAGGATTCCTGGCGAATCCCAACCGGTGGTGATGCGCCGATCCGGCGCCAGCCCACGAACTGCGCGAGCAGCCGAACCGGTGAGAATCCGGTGCCGACGGTAGAGTCCGGATGGAAGAAGATTGGCGGATCGCGCCCGAACCGGCGGGATCCCCCTTCCGCCCACCCCCACTGGAGGGAATTGCGCATGCGTAAGACGAAGAGACTGGTCGCCATCGCCCTATTCGGTGCGTTGTCCACGGTATTGATGTGGTTTCCGAAGTTTCCACTGCTGCCCCAGGTCCCGTTCATGACCTACGACTTCAGCGATGTCCCGGTGTTGATCGGTACCTTTACCCTGGGGCCCATCGCGGGCATTTTCATCACGACCATCAAGAACGTATTGTATTTCATCACCCGGGCCCGCTCCGGCCCCATCGGTAGTTTCATGAACTGGAGTACCACCCTGGCCTTCATCCTGGTGGCGGGGGCGATCTATTACGGCGTACGCTCGGATCGGAGGGGCGCCCTCGTGGGCATGGGGCTCGGTATCCTGAGCCTCACCTTCGTAGGGGTGGTCCTCAATATCTACGTGGCCCTGCCCGCCTGGGGCATTCCGGCCGGGGATGTCCGCGGCCTGATTACCTCGGCGGTCATTCCGTTCAACCTATTGCGGGGATTGATCAGTTCCGTGGTCACCTTCCTACTGCTTCCCCGGGCCATGAAACTCATCGGGGGGCTCGGCATCGGGCGGTGAAGAGGGAGGCGGCGACGAATGGCGTCAATCCGACGCGTGGCGGTGATCGGATCCCCGGGGGCCGGGAAGTCGACCCTGGCCCGCCGCCTGGGGGAAATCCTGGGCCTTCCGGTCTACCACCTGGATCGCCTGTACTGGAACCCCGGCTGGCGAGAAATGCCCCGGGACCGGTTCGAGGCGATGCACGCCGCCCTCCTGGAGCGACCCCGGTGGATCATCGACGGGCACTACGGGAATACGCTGGAGGCGCGATTGGATGCCGCCGACACCGTCGTGTACCTCGACTTCCCCCGTGGGATCTGTCTCCGGCGCGCCTTCCTGCGCACCCTGCGGCGAGAGTCCCGCCCGGATATCTCCGCGGGTTGTCCCGAGAGCGTCTCGGGTCTACCCTCCTTCCTTTGGTACATATGGAAATTTCGCGACAAGAACGAGGGCGCCATCTAGGCCATGCTCGACGGGGTCTCCGATTCCGTCCGGATCCATCGTTTGTCCTCCCCCGAAGAATACGGGGCATTCCTCCGCGACCTGGAGGTGGGCCGCTCTCTTTGAGTTCGCCGCGGAAACCACCTCGAGGTTTGGCGGGGGTCGTGGCGTGGTGTTGGGGAACTCGGCGCAAGCCTCTCCCGCGCGTTTTGGAGCGCGGCCGGAGGGGAAGGTGCATCTTGAGGAGGTGACGACCTTGGCCCCGGGACGCTACCGGTGGGGGTACATATTTTTTGCGGCGGCACTCGTTGCCACGGCCCTCGGGCTATTCCGGGGGGAACATCTCGGTGTGTTGGATAAGGCCATCACCCTGTGCCTGGAGTGCCTGGGCCTCCGATGAGGGGTGACCGGGTCGGGGGGAACCTGGGACGCCGCCGCCGGTGGACGCAGTGGGTGGCGACCCTTGTGGCCAATGCCTACATTCCCGGGTTCTACCTGGGTGCCCTCTACCGCGGCCCCCTGAAGGCGGCCTGTATCCCGGTTCTCAATTGCTATTCGTGCCCCGGGGCGATCTTCTCCTGTCCCATCGGGGCGGCCCAAAACGCCGTCGTCCGGGGGTATTTCCCCTTCTACGCCGTGGGGTTTCTGGCCGCGGTCGGAGCGATGGTGGGCCGATTGCCCTGCGGATGGTTGTGTCCCTTCGGCCTATTCCAGGACCTGATCGGGGGCCGGGCGGATCGTCGCCGGCGCCCCCTGCCCCGGCCCGTCGCCTGGGGGAAGTACGCGGTGCTGGCCCTGCTGCTGCCCGTCGCCGCCCTGCCCTCGGGGCCCCTGGACATCGGGTACGAGCGCTTCTGCACCTACCTCTGCCCCTCGGGGACCCTCGGCGGATCCATCCCCCTGCTCATCGCCGACCCGACCCTGCGCACCCTCATTGGGCCCCTGCTGGCCTGGCGGGTCCTGCTCCTGGCGGGTGTCGTCGTGGCCGGGGCGGCCTTCTTCTATCGTCCCTTCTGCCGCAGCCTGTGTCCCCTGGGTGCCGGCCTGGGATTGATGAACCGCTGCTCGGTGCTCGGGATTCGAACCGACCCGTCGGCCTGCATCGACTGCGGTGCCTGCGCCCGGGCGTGTCCGGTGAACCTGGATCCCGTCGCCGGCGGCACGCAGAACGGGGAGTGCATCCGTTGCCTGCGGTGCGTCGGAGCCTGCGAGGCGGGCGCCCTGGAGTTTGGACGACACGCGATGTGCGCGGGAGGTGATTGCCGATGAAGATGCGTTCTATGGTAGCTGCGGTTGCGGTTTTGTTGGTCGCGGTTTTCGTGGCATCCTGTGGAGCCGAGGCGCGCCCCGAGGTGGGGAGCCCGGCGCCGAGCGTCCAGCTGCAACGCCTGGAGGACGGGGAGATGGTGCGGTTCCCCGACGACTGGAGCGGCCGGGCGGTGGCGGTGAGTTTCTTCTCCCCCGGCTGACCGGCCTGCGTTCGCGAGGTGCTGCAGTTGCAGCCCTACATGGCAGAATGGCGGGAGCGGGGATTCGACGTGATCTTCGTGACCACCACATCCCGGGAGAACATGACCCGCTTCGTGGCCGATGCGGAGGTCGAGATGGATGCCTACGGAGATCCCGAGGCGGCCATGCACGAGGCGTACTCCGTCCGGGCGCTGCCCACCAGCTTCATACTGGACGACGGCGGGCGGATCCGGGAGATCACCCTGGGGTGGGGACCGGATTCGCTGGAGGAAATGGAGTCCTGGGTGGAGGAGCTGGCCCCGGGACGATGATTCCGGTGGGGGAGTTGGGGTCCTACCGAGTGGCCGCTTCCCGCCCGTAGGACGCGAGGCGGTACAGGGCGACCATGGGCCCGGCCGCCGCCGTGGTCAGGATGATCAACACCACGTCGGGGGCCAGGGAGAAGAACAGCGACCAGGGGAGGACCCGCCCCACCACCAGGGCGATGGCCCGGGGTAACAGGAACCAGAGCCCGAGCAGGGGAAGCGCCGGCCCGAGCACCGACCACCCGCGCTCCGGGGTCGTGGCCCGGGGGTCCGGCCGCCATCTCCGAAGCCGTATTAGGTCCCGGGCCGCCACGGCCAGGGCCAGGAGATAGAGTACGACGAGGATAATCCCCACCGTCCCCAGGGCGATACCCGGGTCCGGCGCGCGGCCGGAGAGGACGTCGACGATGTCGTCGACCAGCCGGCCGTGGGCCGTCATCCCGTAGAGCAGGTGGTTCCCGTTGAACAGGTACACCGCGCCATCTCCCGCCCCCGGGAGGAGTACCATCTGGCTGGAGAAGTTGTCCAGGGAACCCCCGTGGGTCACGATGCGATTTCCCTCTTCCCCCCGGACGGCCAGGCCGAGGCCGTAGGATTCCGGGGCCCCGTCCTCGACCCGCATCATCTCCGCGACGCTGGCGGGGGATAGGATGCGGACGTCCCCGCGCCGTCCACCCTCCAACAGGGCCTCGAGGAAGTGCCCCATGTCCCGGGCCGTGGATAGGATGAACCCCGCCGGCAGGTCGCGGGTGGAGAAATCCTGTTCCCGGGGGATGGGCCGGCCGAAGAGAAACCCGTACCCTCCGGCGAGACCCGTGGCCCGGGCGGAGGCGAGGTCGGTGAAGGTGGAGTCCATCCCCAGGGGCTCGAAGATCTCCCGGCGCATGTACTCTCCGTACGTCATCCCGGACAATTCCTCGATCAGCAGCCCGATCACCGCGTACCCGGCGTTGAAGTAGGCGAACTGTTCCCCGGGTTCCGCCATCGTGCGCGCCCCGCCGAGGTCCGCCACCGCCTCGGCCAGGGAAGCGTCCCCGGGGACCCCAGGGGTGTAGGTACCCTCGGAGATGGCGCTGGTGTGGCCGAGCAGGTGTCGCGCCGTGATCCCGTCGGCGGCCCCCGGTTCCGCCAGGCGAAAGCCCGGGAGGTAGGTGGTCACCGGTTCGTCGAGGTCCAGGAGGCCGCGCTCGACCAGCTGCATGGCGGCCGCGGCGGTGAGGGACTTGGAGATCGAGGTGATGAACAGGGGCGTATCGGGCGTCATCGGGCGATCCGGGCCCGCCCGGCCGTGGGCCCCGAGCCGCAGGCCCTCCCCGGGGGTGTAGACGGCCATGGCGCCGCCGGGGAGGCCGTGCCGGGCGATGTGCGCCTCCAGGAGTTCCCCGGGGGTGGGGATGGAATCCGCCCTGGCGAGGACCGGGATGCTCCCCGCCAGGAGGATGGCTGCAACGACGATGGCGACGCACGCATTCTTCCGGTACACGGTTTCCACCCCTTCGGGTACGCGATGCACACATACCGGCATTGTATCCCCCGGGAGCGCCCCTGGGTATCCCCCGCGCGGACAACGTCTGCGGGGAATCCGTCGAATCCTGGAGGTATTGGGCGCCCGGTGGATAATATGTGCCTACCCCCCGTAGATCGGGACCCGGGGGGCGAGGGAAGGATGGATGCACTTGGATTTGCGCGATCGGTATCGCGGTAGCATATTGGGCCTGGCTGCGGGCGACGCCCTGGGTGCACCGTTGGAGTTCAGCGCACCGGGTCACTTTACCCCGGTGTCGGACATGATCGGCGGTGGCCCCCACGGCCTGGACGCCGGGTACTGGACCGACGATACGTCCATGGCCCTGTGCCTGGCCGTGAGCCTGGTGGAGCGGGGCTTCGACCTCCGCGACCAGGCGGAACGTTACCTGCGTTGGTATCGAGAGGGCTACATGAGCAGCACAGGCACCTGTTTCGACGTGGGCAACACCACCCGGGAGGCCCTGGAGCGCTTCGAGGCAGAGGGGGATCCGCTGGCCGGCCCCACGCACCCCCGATCCGCGGGCAATGGATCCCTGATGCGCCTGGCGCCGATACCGCTGGTCTTCGCGAGAAGGCCCCGGCTCGCGGTGCGCCGCGCCGCGAAGAGTTCCCTGGTGACCCACGGGGCGCCGGAGGCGGTGGATGCCTGCCGGTACTTCGCCGCCCTGGTGGTCGGGGTCCTGTCGGGGGAGGAGAAGGAGACCGTCCTGGCCCCCGAATACGCGCCGATACCGGGCCTGTGGGAGGAAGAACCCCTGGCGCCGGCGGTGGCCGAGGTGGCGGCGGGATCTTTCACCGAACGCCAGCCCCCCGAGATCCGGGGCAGCGGTTACGTCGTGCATTCCCTGGAGGCGGCGCTGTGGGCCTTCCGTCACACCGATACCTTTCGGACGGGCTGCCTGGCCGCGGTGAACCTGGGCGAGGATTCCGACACCGTCGGGGCGATCTACGGACAGCTGGCCGGGGCCTACTACGGGGCCCGCGGCATCCCCGAGGAGTGGCTCGATTCCCTCTACTGGAGCAGTTTCCTGGTCTCCATCGCCGACGAATTGTACCGCTGCGCCGAGGAGGATTGCGCCCCGGCCGCCGAAGGGGGCGAGGGGTAACCCCTTGCGCGATTTGGCGCGGGGAGCCGGTTTGCGACGCCGAGGGAGGATTACCTTGGATTGCATCTTTTGCGAAATGATCGAGGGCGGGGCGCCCGCCAGCGTCGTCTACGAGGACGACGAGGTCTTCGCCGCCCTGGATATCGTCCAGCCCCGTTCCCACAAGGTCCTGGTGATGCCGAAACGCCACGTCCCCGATGTATTCGAACTGGAGGCCGCGGAGGCGGGGGCGCTCTTCGCCGTCGTACCCCGGAT
>PWSR01000179.1 GCA_003563985.1 Clostridia bacterium
CGATGGGGTCCAGCTCTGGGTGGATGCCGATGGCCTGGCCGTTTACATCTTCGGCACCGTGGTCCTGACCTCGGTCGAGGGGACCTATCTCGACATGGTACTCCCCGGGGACGCCCCCGGGTATATCGAGATCGATGTCGATGGAGATGAGAACGAGTACGAGATCCGCGACACCACCGACGTATCCTACGACTTTCGGCCCCAGGAGGGCGATCCGGTGGCCCTGATGGTGCGCGGGGACCGGGCCTTCTCGGTGGAGATCGAGCCCGCGGAGGATTTCCCGGCCTACCGGGGCATCATCCTGGCGATCGAGGTCGAAAACGGCGAACTGACTCTGACCTTGGTGATCGATGAGGAAGACCTGACTTTCGCCGCTCTCCTCGATGAGGTGGACCTGTACCTGGATGATGCAGAGATCGGCAATGACGATATCGACGACATCGAGGTGGGCTACGAGGCGGAAGTGCGGGTCCGCGTCGATGGAGAAGATGAGCAACTGGAAATCATGTGGGCTGCCACCGTATCGTGAGCTGTATCGGGATATTCCCGTCCCATGAAGGCGGCTGATCAAATCAATTAGCATACCGAACGGTTCAGGTGCAAGCGGCCGCGGGGGAGATGAATCCCCCGCGGCCTGCGTATGATGCCCCCTCAGGTCTTTGTCCCCCCGATGGGGTGCCGATCCCACCGGGGAAATCCGACACCGGCACCAAATGCCAACGGATCTTCACCCCTCCAACCGACAGCAGTGCAATTTCCGGGGAAATTTCTGATAGTAGGGTTGTTCTGCAGGGTACCCCGGACCGGGGTTCGCGGGCGATGCGGTCCGCGTCGGGGACGTGTTTAAGCAGTCGCCCCCGGCAATTCCCGGCGTGTGCCGGGCCATGCCCCTCACCGGGTTTTCGCCTTACGCACCTTGGGAAAGGGTTGGGTACCGATGATGAGGGCGCCGGAACCACGTGATCGATGCGCGGGCGTCGGGCCCGATCCCCGGGCGATTTCCCCGGGCGCCCGCGTCCGGAGGACCACGGGAGATCCCGTGGGCTTCCCCACATCCCGCGCCCGTACGTCCTCCACCGATCGGGAGTACCGAAACGGCATGCGCGCCGCAACCGGGGTTGGCGCTGTGGCACATGGCTCCCCAATCGGGTTGTGTAGTCCCGAACCGTACGGTATCCCCGGCGGACTCGGCCCGACCGGTGGTCGAGGACGAATCCTCAATGCGAGTCGGAACACCCGGCCGTCGTCCGCGTCGGTAAAGTAGGAGGGATGATTCCCGCGGCCGATCTCACCGGAGAGTCGCTTCGCCTTCCGCCCTTGTCGGCGACGCCCCCCTGGTGCAAGATGGGGCAAGGAGAAAGATCCCTCGCTCTAGAATCCAATAGGTAACGTGCAACTAGAACAGAAGGTCGAAGGGAGAGCCCGCATGCGGTTTACAAAGAGCACCGCGCCAGTACTGGTGGCCCTCCTTTTGGCCTGTTTTCTCTTGCTCCTCCCGAGCCCTGTCCGGGCCGCCCCGGGGGACATTTCCGGACACTGGGCTGCCCGGGACATTGGCCTGTTGTTGGCCAAGGATGCCGCCGAGATCTATGCCGACGGGACATTTCGACCCGATCGTCCCGTGACCCGCGCCGAGACGGTGGCCATGGTGGTCTCGGGCTTCGATTTCGGTTCCCTGCTTCCCGCCCGGGTCGGGGACCCGATCTACTACCCCGAGGGGATCTTCGCGGATATCGGGCGCGGGCACTGGTTCGAGGCATACGCCTACACGGCCGTCGACGAAGACCTGATCGCGGGGTATCCCGACGGCACCTTCGAACCCGAGGGTCCGATCACCCGGGCCGAGTTGGCCACCCTGATCCACCGGATATTTGAAAGCCCGACAGCGGGTGCACCCACTTCCTATTCCGATTCCCCTCGCATCCCCGACTGGGCCCGGGAAGCCGTGGGCTGGGCCAGTTCCATGGGATTCGTGCGGGGTTTCCCCGACGGGAGTTTTCGACCCGGGGCGCTGACGACCCGGGCCGAGGTGGTTACCATCCTGCGGCGGGCCCTGGACTATCGCGGGATCCTCTTCGATCTGAGCGGGCAGGTGATCGATCGATCCATGAGCGGAAGCCGATTGGACCTCCTGCTGAACGATGGAAATACCGCCTCCCTGGACGTCGGCATCATACCGGTATATCGCGGCGAGGAAACGATCTACCGTCGGGAGGTTGCTCGCGGCGACACGGTGGGAATCCTCCTGGACCGATCCGGTGAAGTCATCTGGCTGGAGGCCCTGCACCGCAGTTTGGTGGGGACCGTCGAACGGGTAAGCCTGTCGGAGGCCACCCTACGGGTGACTCCCTGGGAGCCCGGCGGGTGGGGCGATTTATCCAGCTGGGCCGAGCTGGGTTTTTGGACCGCGGCGGGGCGGCCCCAGACCGGCGGTATCGCCTCCGAATCCATCACGCTTCACTGGGGAGAGGGAACGAAATTCTACCGCCAGGGGATCCGGGTTTCCGCCTCCGCGCTACGGCCCGGGGATCGCGTGTACGCGCACCTGGCGGCCACCGGCCCCGACCTCCTGGCGGCGGATGCCGTCTCCTACGATTCGTGGGGAGAGATCCTCGAGGTGGACGGGGAGTTCGAGTCCGTTACCTGGAGTCGGGGAGGGGACGAAGTCACGGCGAATCTCACGGCCAATAGTCGAATCGAGTACGCGGGCCGGATCGTGGGAGCGGGGAGCTTGCGCGAAGGCGCGCGGATCGGCGTGGTGCTGTCCCGGGACGGCCACGATGTATTGTACGCCGAAGCGTACGATCGGGGGATGCCCGGGCTGATCGGCGTCGCGGCAATGCAGTGGGATCCCGACACGGATTGGCGCAGTGGGGCGGCCCCTTCCAACCCGGATCTCCTGGGAATTACCGCGCTCCGAGAGGAACTGGGTGTGGACGGCAGTGGGGTCACGGTGGCCGTGGTGGACACCGGCATCGACCCGGGTACGCCGGATCTATGGTCCGAGGGCGGCCCGAATCTCGTCGGCTGGAAGGATTTTACCGGATCCGGTTCCCTGCGCCAACGGATCGTGGGTGCCCCGGCGAGTCGCGCCGCCGAGGGAGACGTGTTCCTGAGAACCTCGGTGCAAATCGAAGATGGACAGTTCGAATTCGAGGGGCGCAGTTTCCAGGTCCGTGGGCGAGGCCCCGCGGATGGAGTCCTTCGCGTCGGATGGATTCGTTCCGAGGTCCTGGGCGTCGAGGACGGTACGTCCCTCTTGGTGGGCGCGGGCCGGAGCACGGACGACGGCGATTTCGACCTGGCTTATGTGGATACCGACGGGGATGGGGTGCTCCGGTCGGATGAGGTGTTCCGGGCCATCAACGCGGGAGGGGGTTCCGGGGTGTTATACCCCGCCGGATCCGACGGCCCCGCCGTGAATTTCGTGGTCGCCGACCTGGATTCCCGGGGAGAAGGAATGAACATCGGGTACGATGGGAACGGCCACGGTACCCAGGTGGCCAACGCCATCGCCGGGACCTCCGGGGATTATCCTCCGGGGTCGGCGCCGGGAATCGACTTGATGGCCCTCAAGGCCCTGTCCACCTCCGGATCCGGTACCTGGGAGGAAGTCCTCCGCGCCGTTCGTTATGCCGCGGAGCGGGGTGCGGATATCATCAACGTCAGCGTGACCGGGGCCCAGGACCTGTCCGCGGGGGGCAGCCGGGAATCCAGGATGCTCCGCGAGATCTCCGACCGCTACGGGGTGTTGATCATAACCGCCGTCGGGAACGCGGGACCGGGCCTGGCAACAGCCTTTACCCCGGGTGACGTTCATTCCACCCTGGCCGTCGGCGCGGCCAATATACCCGAGATCGTATTCCGCGACTACGGTTACACACTGGCCGAGCCGGGCGTGTGGCAACATAGTTCCGTGGGTCCGCGGGCGGACGGAGCCCTGGCGCCCGGCGTATTGGGGCCCGCCAGTGCCTACGTTCCCACCGCGCAGCACCTGGGATCGGCCGACGCCGTGTTCTTTGAGGGAACCAGTTGCGCGGCCGCCCACGTTACCGGCCTCGCGGCCCTCCTGGTGGAAGCGGCGCGTTCCCGGGACCTGGATTACAGCATGGCGGGCGTCAAGGGCGCCCTGGAAATCGGCGCCGCTCCCCTGCCGGGATACCTGGTCATGGAACAGGGTTTTGGGTTGATCGATCCCCGGGCTTCCTGGTCGGCCCTGCTCGGGGATCCCCGGGGGTCCGAGCCGTTCCGCCTCGCGGTGGACTCGGCGGCCATGGTCGAACGCCCCTACGCTGGAACGACGCCCGGGGGCGTGTACCTCCGGAGTATGGAACCCGGCTCACTAAATATTTCCCTGGTCAACCGTGCGGACGAGGCCCATCGCGTCCGCCTGGATACCGAGGATCTACCCAGCGTGGTCGTACCGCCCGGCCAGATTACCATCCCGGGAAACGGTGAGGTGACCGTGCCGGTGCGATACGGGCCGGTGTCGGAGGGCCACGTGGAGAGCGGGTTCCTGGTGGCGCGCTCCGTCGATACCCCGGGGCTGGAATCCCGCCTGCTCCACACCCTGGTGAACCCGATCCGCCTCGGCCCCGACCGGCGCCAGTTGACCGGTTCCGGGACCCTGGAGCCCGGGGCCTGGAACCGTTACTTCGTGGAGGTTCCCCCCGGAATCTCCGGGCTCGAAGTGGAGCTGGTCAATCCCGGGGGCGATACAGGACGGATCACGGTGCAGCTGGTGGACCCCGATGGGGCATCGGCCTTTGTGAGCCCCCACGTCGGCGTGGGCGGCCACGGGGTCACCGGGAATCTGCCGGGGATATCCCGCACCATAGATTTGCCGCGCCCCGGCGTCTGGGAAGTGAACGTCTCCAGCTCTGCCTCCCTCTCGTTTTACGGCCTTCGCCACAGCGCCTACGAGTTACGGGTATCGCTGGTGGAAGAGGCGGGATTGATGCTCACTCCCGAGCGCAGCGAATGGAGGTTCCTACCCGGGGAGGAACCGGATTTCAGAGATGTCCATGTCGCCATTGACGCCGGTCCGGAGGTGGACGTGGGGGCCCTGTCCCCCTACGGACACGGGTGGTTTTCCGATTCGGATATCGTTCGCCTCGTTCCGCGCCAGTGGTTGGATCATCAACCCGGGGAGGCCCATTACCGGGAGGTGGAAGTCGCACCGCGCACCGATCGCCTCTCGGCTTGGGCCGGCAATGCCACCAACTACCCGAGGAGCCCCGTGGAACTGTACATCTACGCCTACGATGAGTACGGAAGCGTGGTCCCCAAGGCCGAGGGCCTGGCGAGCGCACACGTTTCGAACCCATCCCCGGGACGATACCTGGTGGTAGCTCGATCGCAGTCCGAGGAGAGAACCTCCTTCGAATTCGCGGTGGATGCCTGGCCCGAGGTGGGGGATATTCGCGTATTCCGCCTGGGTACCACGCCGGAGACTGCCAGGTTGATCGCGCGCCTCGGCGCTCCCCGGGAACCGGGTCGGTACTGGGCCGCCGTGGGTCTGCGGGATTCCGAGGGTCGAGTGGTGGCGGAGACCGTGCTGCGCGTGGAAGTGGGGCGGTCGGGCGTTTTGGTCACCGTTGCACCGGCGGGGGGATCCGACGGCGATATGGCGATCTCCGTTCGCCTGGATGACGGGCGTCCCGCCCCGGGGGTCCTCCTATTCGACGGACGGATTCATTCCCTGGATTCCGCGGGTAAAGCGTTGCTATCGGTACCCGATCGGGACCGGAAGTTTTGGCGTGGCGAAATCAGGTATGGATCGCCCGGGGGGGAATGGACCGCCCCCATCGATCTCCGTATCCCCTTGTTTTCCGACTCCGAGACGCGACGGTGGAGGGAGAGGGTCCTGCCGCGACTCGACGCGGGAACCTGGAGCAGTCCCCTGGCACTGCGCCGCTTGGTGGGTTTCTTGCGGGGCGGCTGATCCGCCGCGGCCCGGCTTTGCCCCGGAGGGTGGACAAGCACCGGCGGCTTTGGCATGATTGGATTCGGAGGAAAGATTTAACCGTTTCGCATCGATCGACGGGTTTCCCTTTCCCGGCGAAGAAATCTTTCGTCCGCCTTTGCCGAATATCCTACCTGTGAGTTCCGCCCTACTTTGTGCCAATCCGAGGATTGCCCCGGGCAGGACTTTGAAAAACAATCGATTACAGGATCCAGCGAGGGGAGAGATTTTTTGGACATCTATATTGACACTGCGAATATCTCCGAGATTCGAGAAGTCGCCCGGTGGGGAGTCCTGGACGGCGTCACGACCAATCCGTCACTGCTGGCCCGGGAGGGCCGCGATCTGGGCGATGTCATCGCGGAGATCGCCGAATTGGTCCCCGGACCCATCAGTGCCGAAGTCATTTCCACCGACGCGGACGGCATGGTGTCGGAGGGATTGGAGCTGGCCGCCCTGGCCGACAACGTGGTGGTCAAGATCCCCATGACGATCCCGGGGTTGGAAGCCGTTTCCCGCCTGCGCGAGCACGACGTGGACTGCAACGTGACCCTGGTGTTCTCCGCGCAGCAGGCACTCCTGGCGGCCCGGGCCGGGGCGGCGTACGTCAGCCCCTTCATGGGCCGGCTGGACGACATCGGGGTGGACAGCGTCGAACTGGTAGCCAACATCGCCCACATCCTCCGGTACTACGAGCTGGATACCCGGATCATAGCGGCCAGCATTCGCCATTCGCAGCACGTATTGGACGCGGCCCTGGCGGGTGCGGACATAGCTACAGTGCCCCACGCCGTTCTCCGCAAGATGGCCGGACACCCTCTGACCGATGCGGGGTTGGAGCAGTTTCTCGCCGACTGGAATTCCCGCCGGCCATAAGATCTCTAGCGACGCGGGGAACCGCGATCCAACATTTCATTACAGGAAGGTGAGCCCTTTGGGGGAAAAGATTCTTGAAGTGGCGGACTTGGAACATCTTAAATTGCAGGAATTGTACGAGATGGCCCGGGAGTTGGATATATCCGGTTACAGCAACCTCCGGAAGCGCGAGGTGATTTTCGCCATCCTGAAGGCGCGTACGGAGAGTGAAGGCCATATCTTCGTCGAGGGCGTCTTGGACGTGATGCCGGACGGTTTCGGTTTCCTCAGGCAATTTTCCTATCTACCCAGCGATGAAGATATCTACGTCTCTCCCTCCCAGATACGCAGGTTCGACCTGCAGACGGGAGACAAGGTGGCCGGACAGGCTCGTCGGCCGAAGGATTCCGAGCGCTATTTTGCCCTGTTGCGCATCGAGATGGTGAATGACGAGTCCCCCGAGGAGGCCCGCAAACGGGTTCCCTTCCACGCCCTGACCCCGATCTTTCCCGACGTCCGTTACAACCTGGAGACCGAAAACGGCGAAGTATCGACGCGCCTCATGGACCTGATATCGCCCATCGGACGCGGCCAGAGGGGCTTGATCGTATCACCGCCCAAGGCGGGAAAGACGGTACTGCTCAAGCAGGTGGCCAACAGCATTGCCACCAACCACCCCGACGTCAAGCTCATGGTCCTCCTGGTGGATGAACGACCGGAGGAAGTGACGGATATGGAGCGGTCCGTCAAGGGCGAGGTATTGGCCTCCACCTTCGACCGGCTTCCCGAGAATCACGTCAAGCTGGGGGAGATGGTGTTGGAGCGGGCCCAGCGTTTGGTGGAGCAGGGCCAGCACGTCGTAATCCTTCTGGACAGCATTACGCGCCTGGCACGGGCCCACAACCTGGTGATTCCCACCAGCGGTCGTACGTTGTCGGGGGGATTGGATCCCACGGCCCTGTACAAGCCCAAGAAATTCTTCGGTGCGGCCCGGAACATCGAGGATGCCGGGAGCCTGACGGTCCTGGCCACGGCCCTCGTCGATACCGGCAGTCGCATGGACGACGTGATCTACGAAGAGTTCAAGGGTACCGGCAACATGGAATTGCACCTGGATCGCAAGCTGGCGGAGCGGCGCATATTCCCCGCCATAGACTTGAAGCGTTCCGGGACCCGCAAGGAAGAGCTGCTGCTCACCGAGCAGGAGCTGGAAGTCATGTGGCGCTTCCGCAAGTCCACCGCCGACATGGACGCGGGGGAGTTGATGGAGGAGTTTCGGCGCCTCATCAGGCAGACGAAATCGAACCAGGATCTCCTGGAGATTCTCCACGCGACCTTCTAAGGTCGACCCAACGATGTCGGGATGTCGCCCGGGCCACCGCTGGCGGTGGGAGTGGCGCGCCGTCGCCCGTATTGGCTAGCGGACGTCTCCGTGCTATAATGCTCTATACGCCCCAGTGTGGGGCCGTGATCCATGTCGACCGGACGCCGCCCCGGCGGCGTCTTTTGTGGGGAGGTAGATTTACGATGAAGACAGATATCCATCCGGAATACACTGAATCCATCATACGCTGCGCCTGCGGTGCGGAATTCAAGGAGAAGACCACCAAGGGCGAGCTGAACGTGGAAATTTGTAGTAGCTGCCACCCCTTCTATACCGGCAGGCGGCAGAGACCTTCCGCCGGCGGCCGCATCGAGCGCTTCCGCCGTAAGTACGGAATTGCCTCCGATGAAGGGGATGCCGAACGCGAGTCCGAGTAGGTGTTCGCCGAGAAGGGCGAAGATAAGGCGGTGACCCGCGCGGGGGGTCAGGCCGTCATCGAGGGTGTCATGATGCGGGCGGGCCATCGCATGGCCGTCGCCTGCCGCGCTCCCGATGGCGAGATCGTGCTCCACCGCGAGCGGGTCGCCTCCCTCGCCGAGGGTAGACCCCTACTCCGCCTTCCGATTCTTCGCGGTGGCCTCGCCCTGGTGGAATCCCTATCCCTGGGCATCAAGGCGCTGATGTTTTCCGCGAATCTACAGGCCCAAGCCGAAGACGAGAAGATAACGCGGGGCGAGATGAGCCTCGCCGTAGCGATGGGCCTCGGCCTGGCCGTGGTCCTGTTCGTGCTATTGCCGACGCTGTCGACCGTATTGATGCGCAACGTTCTCGAGGGCCGGCTGGCACTGAATCTCTTCGAGGGGGCCGTGAGGTTGACTTTGGTGGTTGGATACATCGCGGCCATAGGCTACTTTCCGGACATGTCCCGGGTCTTCCAGTACCACGGGGCCGAGCACATGGTGATCGGCACATGGGAAGACGAGGGGTCGCCCGCGGAGTTCGAGCCCAGCGTAGAGCGGATCCGGCGGGCCTCCACGGCGCACGCGCGCTGCGGTACGAGTTTCATCCTTATGGTTGCCGTGGTCAGTGTCCTGGTGTTTTCCTTTTTTGGATGGCCCTCGATCCTGGGCCGCATCGCCATCCGTTTACTCATGCTCCCCGTGGTGGCGGGTATCGCCTACGAGCTGATCAAGCTGGCGGCGGAGGGCCGGGGCCGGATATTCGAGATCCTGGTGATCCCGGGCATGTGGTTGCAGCGCCTGACCACCAGGGAACCCGACCCCGACCAGCTGGAAGTCGCGTTGGCTGCCCTCCGGGGATGTGTCGCCGAAGGAGATGAAGAGACGTGAGCCTAACCCAGGAGATCAGCGAACACATCGGAGAACTCCGGGATCGTTATGAGGAACTGAACCTCTTGGTCAGTGACCCCGAGGTGATCGCCCGCCAGGACGAGTGGCGATCCCTCGTCAAGGAGCACTCCCGGGTTCAATCCATCCTCGAGGCCTACGATACGATGGTCGCCCTGGAGGGTGACCTGGAGGAAGCCCGCGATCTCCTCGCCGAGACCGATGACGAGGAGGAGGCCACCTGGCTTCGCCGCGAGGCCGAGGAACTGGAGACGACCCTCTCCGGGATGACGGCGGATCTACATCGTATGCTCCTGCCGCCCGACGAGCGGGACGAGAAGGATGTCATCGTCGAGATCCGGGCGGGGGCGGGGGGAGACGAAGCCTCCCTGTTCGCGGCGGATCTTTTCCGCATGTATTCGCGCTACGCGGAACTCCACAAGTGGAAGATCGAGATTATGACCGAGAGCCCGACGGAATTGGGTGGATTGCGGGAGATCATCGCCTCGATTTCCGGGGACGGCGTCTTCCGCGACCTCAAGTACGAAAGCGGAGTCCACCGCGTCCAGCGCGTTCCGGATACCGAATCCAGCGGTCGGATCCACACCTCTACGGCCACGGTGGCGGTCCTGCCCGAGGCCGAGGAAGTGGATCTCGAGATCGATCCATCGGACCTGGAGATCGATACCTATACCGCCAGCGGTCCCGGAGGCCAGCACGTGAATAAGACCGAGTCCGCGGTGCGGATTACGCACCTACCCTCGGGGCTGGTGGTCACCTGCCAGGATGAGAAGTCACAGCATCGCAACCGGGCCCAGGCGATGAAGGTGCTCCGTTCCAGGTTGTTGGACATGATGGAGCGGGAGCGCCAGGCGGAACTATCCCGGGAACGCAAGTCCCAGGTCGGGACCGGGGATCGCAGCGAGCGCATCCGGACCTACAATTATCCGCAGAACCGGGTCACCGATCACCGGATCGGCCTCACCCTGCACCGCCTGGATAGTATCCTGGAGGGAGATCTCGGGGAGATGATCGAGGCCCTGCGCAGCGCCGAGGAGTCCGAGTTGCTGGAGAGGGTGGCCCTCGGGTGATCGACGCCGGTGTTCCCCGGACGCGCGGTGCCTTCCTTCGGTGGGCGACGAATCGACTCGCCGCCGCCGGGCTGGACGAACCCGGCCGCGAGGCCTGGCGGGTCCTATCCCCGGGTACCGGGGCGGCACCCTCGTTCCTGATGCGTCCCACCGAGGAGATTCCCCCGGCCGAGCGCAAAGACCTGGTCCGCCGCGTGGATCGGCGCGTCGACCGGGAACCGCTGGCCTACATCCGGGGCCGTTCCGAGTTCATGTCCCTGGAGTTTTACGTGGATCGGCGGGTTCTTATCCCCCGGCCCGAGACCGAGATCCTGGTCGAGGCGGTGCTGGAGCGAGCCGGCGATGTCCCCGCGGGTGCCGCGGTGGACCTGGGGACGGGTAGCGGTATCATCGCGATATCCCTCGCCCTGCAATTGCGGGATCGCCCCTTCTACGCCACCGATATCAGTACCGACGTCCTGGCCCTGGCGGGTCGAAACGTTTACCGCTACGGGCTACAAGACCGCGTGCATCTTCGGATGGGCGATCTCACCCGGGCGTTGCCCCCGGGTACGCCCGTGGCCATCCTGGTGGCCAATCCTCCATACATCCCATCGGACGAGTTGAACGGGCTGCAGCCCGAGGTTTCGAGGTGGGAGCCCTCGGCCGCCCTGGACGGGGGCCGAGACGGCCTCGCGATCGTGCGGCGGATCCTGGCCGAGGCGAATCCCCTTCTCATCCCCGGCGCATTGATGGCCCTGGAGTTGGGAGCCGAACAGGCGCCGGCCGTGGCGGAGGCGTTTTGGGCCGCGGGTTTCGTCGCGGTGACGACGATTCCGGACCTGGCGGGAATTCCCCGCGTCGTACTGGGTCGCCGCCCCGGGGAGGTGGAGGCATGAGAACGGAAGTATTGCCCTGGGACGGGGTTTCGGACCGGGAGCGGGAATCCACCGTGGAGCGGGCCCACGAACTCATTTGCGGGGGATCGCTGGTGGCCTATCCCACCGAGACGGTCTACGGCCTCGCGGCGGCGGGAACGGATGCCGCCGCGGTGGCCGGGGTCTTTGCCGCGAAAGGCCGACCGGCGGATCGACCCCTGCTCCTGGCCGTCTACGACCTGGACGCCGCCGCGGACCTGGTGGTCGACATTCCCCGGGTTGCCCGTCTCCTGGAGGGGGCGTTTTGGCCCGGGCCGCTGTCCCTGGTCTTGGATGCCGCGGAGGCCGTCCCCCGGGCGGTGACGGCGGGAACCGGGACCGTGGGCCTGCGGTGTCCCGCCCACCCCGCCGCGCGCGCCCTGGTCCGGGTTACGGGACCCATCACCTCTCCCAGTGCCAATATCAGTGGGCGCCCCAGCCCCCGTTCCGCGGCGGATGTCCTGGAGAACCTGGAGGGCCGCATCGCCGCCGTCATCGATGGAGGACCGAGTCCCGGGGGACGGGAGTCCACGGTGATCGATGTCCGGGGCAGGCCGAAGATTTTGCGATGGGGAGCCGTATCCCCCGGGGAGATCCGCGATGTCCTGGGGGCGTCCATCGAGATCGAGGACGGGAGCCCGCCACCCCGGGATACGATTTTGTTCGTTTGCACGGGAAACACGTGTCGCAGTCCCGCCGCGGCGGCGGTTTTTCGCCACCGCCTGCGCAATGCCGGCCTGCGGGTAGCATCTGCCGGTGTAGCGGCCCCTGCGGGGACGCCGGCCAGCCCGGGTTCCGTCGAGGTCGCCGGGGAGCGGGGATACGATCTCGGGGGGCATCGATCCCGGGGTCTAGAAGAGGTATGCTGGAGCCGGGTGGCACTGGTGGTCGGCATGGCGGGACACCACGGGGATGCCGTGAAGCGGCATCTGACGGGGCTGGACTTGGATTCCCCCCCGCGGGTGGTCACCCTGGGCGAGTTGGCCGGGGGGGACGATCTGAAGGATCCCTTCGGGGGTCCCCCGGAGGAATACCGCGCCATGATGGACGAGATTGAAGAATACGCACCGATCGCCGCCCCGATCATCATCGATCTGGGGACGAAGGGAGGACGATCGTGAATCGATCGAGCTGCCGTGAAGCCGTTTTTCATCGTGTGGCCGTGGCCTGTGACCACGGGGGTCTGGCCCTGAAGGATGTCGTCGTATCGTCCCTGGAAGGCCTCGGTATCGAAGCCCTGGACCTCGGGACGAATAGCCCGGACTCGGTGGATTACCCGGATTTCGCGGCCGCGGCGGCCTATCGCATCGCCGACGGGACCGCGGAGGCGGCGATCCTCATATGCGGAACCGGTATCGGAATGGCCATGTCCGCCAACAAGGTCGCGGGGATCCGGGCCGCCAATTGCGGGGACGAGTACTCCGCTTCCATGGCGCGGGCCCACAACGATGCCAATGCGCTGGCCCTGGGTGCGCGGGTGGTCGGCCCCGGCCTGGCAGAGGCACTCGTGGAGCGATTCTGCACTACCCCCTTTGAGGGCGGGCGCCATGCCCGGAGAGTGGAGAAGATGATGGAATTGGAAACCCGGGGAGTGGAAGAATGACGACGGATATTTGCCGGTCCATATCGGAGGCGACCCGGGAAGTGACCCGGGAACTGCTGGATATGGCCGGCGCTATTCCGGGACAGGTTTTCGTCCTGGGCTTGAGTACCAGCGAGTTGGTGGGGGAGGACATCGGATCCTCGGGGAACATGGACTTGGCCGCGGCGGTGATCGATCCCCTCCGGGAGGTACTGTCGGATGAGGGAATCTACCTGGCCGTTCAATGCTGCGAGCACCTCAACCGCGCCCTGGTGGTGGAGGAGGACTTGATGGCCCGGTCGAACCTGGTGGAAGTGGCGGTGCTGCCTCGATGCGTCGCGGGCGGCGCCGGGGCGGCGTATGCGTACGAAGTCTTCGCCGACCCCCGTGTGGTGGCCGGCGTATCGGCGGACGTGGGCATGGACATCGGTGATACCTTCATCGGGATGCACCTCAAGCCGGTGGTGGTGCCGGTTCGCCTCGGTCGAGATGCCGTGGGTTCGGCGCGCCTAACGCTGGCGCGGACCCGCCCACCGCTGATCGGCGGAGCGCGGGCGGAGTACCCGGCGGATCCCGGAAAGATGCGGGGCAGAAGTTCACGATTGTGTTAAATGCCCGGGGATCCCGGGACATTGGCGCCACTCGATGGTACAATGACTTTGATCGTGATTTGATCGCTTGATTCCCGTGGAAGAGGGGGCGGCCGCCATCGCCATACTCGTACCGTTGCTCGTGGCATGTATCGTTGGCCTGTTGATCACCCCCTTTATGCGGCGGGTGGCATTGCGCTTCAACTGCATGGATCATCCGGTGGATCGCAGCGTGCATTGTGCGCCCATCCCGTTCCTAGGGGGGGTGGCGATCTACCTGGCCTTCCTGGTTTCAACCCTGGTCTTCCTCGATATTTCCGAGCCCACCGTCCGCGGGATCCTGCTGGGCGGGGGCGTCATCGTTCTCCTGGGCGTGCTGGATGATTTGTATCGCCTGCCCGCGTGGATGAAATTCGCCGGGCAAGTCGGGGCCGCCATGATCCTGGTGACCTACGGGATCCGGATCGATCGGCTTTCGCATCCCGCCGGGGGATTCTTCTATTTCAACGGCTGGGCCGTTCCCTTTACCCTGCTTTGGGTGGTGGCCTTCACCAACGCCCTGAACTTCATCGATGGTCTCGACGGGCTCGCAGCGGGGGTGGCAGCCATCGCTTCGACGGTCCTGCTGGTGGTCGGCATACAGACGGGACAGCCCCAGGTGGCCCTCCTGATCGCCGCCATCCTGGCCGGATCCGCCCTGGGATTCCTACCCTACAATTTCAATCCCGCCCGGATCTTCATGGGGGATGCCGGGGCCATGTTCCTGGGCTATACTCTGGCTGCCATTTCCATTTCCGGCACCCTCAAGAGCACCGCCGCCATCGCCCTGGGCATTCCCGTGTTGGCCATGGGACTTCCAGTGATGGATGCCGCCCTGGCCGTGGTCCGGCGATACCGAAACGGCCAGGCCTTCTACGAGGCCGACACGGGCCACTTGCACCACCGGCTGATACAGATGGGAATGACGCAGCGGGAAGCGGTGGTCCTGATGTACTGCATTAGCGGTTGGATGGGGATCGGTGCCCTGGCCCTTTCCAATCTCCGGGCCGGACCGGGACTCGGCGTCTTCGCCTTCGTCTTCGCATCCTTCTACCTGGGTGCCCGGCGTTTCGGGATCCTCGACGTAGAACGGAGAGAAGAAATTCGTTGAGTGTAAAGAGAATCGTTTGCACCTTCGGCACCCGCCCGGAGGCCATCAAGATGGCCCCGGTCGTCCGCGAACTGAGGGATCGAGATCACCTGGATACCACCATCGTGGTGACCGGGCAACACCGGGAAATGCTGGGGCAGGTCATGGATCTCTTCAACCTGACCCCCGAGGTGGATCTCGCCATCATGACCCACGCGCAATCCCTGACGGATATTACCACCCGCTGCCTGCGGGGGCTGGAATCCGTATTCGCGGACCTGGAACCGGACATGGTCCTGGTCCACGGCGACACCACCACGACCCTGGCGGCCTCCCTGGCCGCCTTCTACCAGAAGATACCGGTGGGACACGGCGAGGCGGGGCTGCGTACCTTCGATCCGCTGCAGCCCTTCCCCGAGGAGATGAACCGGGTCTTGACCGACCGGATCTCCTCGATTCACTTCGCGCCCACAGATTCCAACCGCGAACACCTTGAAAGGGAAGGCCTCTCGGGGGATACTATCTTTGTGACCGGAAATACGGCCATCGATGCCCTCCTTGAGATGACCGAGCCAAACTACCGTTTTCGCTTCGAGGAATTGAACGAAGCGCCGTGGGGTGACCGGCCCCTGATCCTCTGCGACGTCCATCGCCGCGAGGGTTTCGGTCCGCGGATCCGGAGCATCGCCCGCGCCCTGGCGCGGCTGTCCGAGGAGGACGTTCACCTGGTGGTATCGGTCCATCCCAACCCCGAGGTCAGGGGGCCGCTGGAAGAGATCCTGGGGGGATCACCCCGGGTATCGCTGATACAGCCCCTGGATTACGGGGATTGGGCCAACCTGATGGCCCGCGCCCACTTCATCGTCACGGATTCGGGCGGGTTGCAGGAAGAGGCGCCGGCCCTGGGCGTGCCCGTACTCCTGACCCGGGACAAGACGGAACGGCCCGAGGCAGTGGAGGCCGGCACCGTGTTGGGGGTCGGGGGCGACGGCGCCGGACTCGTGGCCGCCGGCAGGCGTTTACTCGAGGATTCCGCGGAGCACGCCCGGATGGCCAAGGCGCCCAACCCCTACGGTGATGGGCGCGCGGCGGCGCGCATAGCCGATTACCTGGAATGGTACTGGGGACTTCGGCGGGAACGTCCGGAGCCGTTCGTCGGACCGGATAGAAACCCGTGCTGGGGAGGTAAATGACTTGCAAGGTTTCGATGTGTACATGTGGCCGTTGATCAATCTCGCGGCCATCACTTTCTTGGCCGTGCGCTACGCGCGCAAGCCAATATCCAACTTTATCGCCAACTACCGGAATCAGGTGGCCCACAGCATCGAGCGCGCCGAGGAGGATCGACGGATCGCCGAGGAACAGCTGGACTCCTGGCGAACCCGCTGGGAGGAGATCGACGGGGAGGGGTCCGCCGTCCTGGGGCGCGCCCGCGAGATGGCCCGGCGCCGGCGCGAGGAACTGGAGCGCGAAGCCCGGGCCGAGGAAGAACACCTCAAGACCCGGGCTTCGGATACCCTGCGCCGCGACCGGGAGCGGGTAATCCGATCCCTCCGGGCCGACGCCGCCGAGATCCTGGTGGAAGCCACCGCCAAGACGCTCGGGGAAGTGGTGACCGGGGAAGACCAGGATCGATTGGTCGGCGACTTCACCCGGGGACTGGGGGAAATACGATGACGAGCTCTGCCGACAGATACGCGGGTGTTCTCTTCGAGGTTGCCCGGGATCGCGAGATGATGGATGCTGTCTCCGACGGGCTCGACTACCTCGTCTCCCTGCTGCGGGAAGTCGAGGAGTTCCGGTCTATCTGGCTGCACCCGGTTCTGGGCGCGCAGCTGAAGATGGAGATCCTGGACCCGGTGCTGGAAGTGGATCCCCTGGTCCGCGATTTCGCCGCGCTCCTGGCCGACCGGGGACGGGAGAAGCACCTGGAGGATATCCGAGATGCCTACTCCGATCTCCGGCTGCAGGGCCGGGGGATCACGCGGGTAGAAGTGCATTCCGCGGCGGAGTTGGATGCCGAGGATCGGGAGGATATTGAGCGCGCCCTGGCGGGCTTGGGTTACGATGAGGTGGTCGTCGACGAGCATCGGGATCCGTCCCTCCTGGGTGGGGTCATGGTGCGCATCGGCGACATGAAGATCGACGGCAGCCTGCGCCGTCGTCTGCAGCACGTAGAGGAGACACTGTCCCGGGAGGTTTGATCCCCGGGCGGACGGGCGAGGCGCAGTTACGGAAGAGGTGACCGGATGTGAGCGTCAGAATCGACGAAGTAAGTTCCATCCTCCGCCAGCAGCTGGAGCGTTACCAGGTTCAGATCGATGTCGACAACGTCGGAACCGTCATCGAGGTGGCCGACGGCGTGGCACTGGTCCACGGCCTGGGTGACGCCATGGCGGGGGAACTCTTGCAGTTTAGTACCGGCGTCTTCGGCATCGCCTTCAACCTGGAGACGGATGCGGTCGGCGCGGTGATCCTGGGTCCCTTCTCGGACATCAAGTCCGGGGACGAGGTCCGGACCACCGGCCAGATCGTGGAGGTACCGGTGGGGGATGCCATGTTGGGCCGCGTGGTGAACTCCCTGGGGGTTCCCATCGACGGTGAGGGTTCCATCGAAACCGAGGAATCCCGCCCCATCGAGATCAAGGCCCCGGGCGTCATCTACCGCAAGGGCGTTGATACACCCTTGCAGACGGGTTTGAAAGCCGTGGATGCCATGATCCCCATCGGTCGGGGGCAGCGCGAGCTCATCATCGGCGACCGGCAGACCGGCAAAACGTCGCTGGTGCTGGATACCATCATCAACCAGAAGGATACCGGTGTCATCTGCGTCTACGTCGCCATCGGCCAGAAGGCCAGTACCGTCGCCGGGGTGGTCGACACCCTGAAGCGCCACGGGGCCATGGAGCACACCATCGTGGTCTCGGCCACGGCGAGCCAGCCGGCACCCCAGCTGTACATAGCACCGTACACGGGATGCGCGCTGGGCGAGCATTTCATGTACGAGCAAAACCGCGACGTCCTGGTGATCTACGATGACTTGACCAAGCACTCCTGGGCCTACCGGGAGATGTCACTTCTGATGAGACGCCCCCCCGGTCGCGAGGCCTACCCGGGCGACATCTTTTACCTGCACTCCCGGCTCCTGGAGCGGGCGGCCAAGCTGAGCGACGACATGGGTGGTGGATCCCTGACGGCCCTTCCCATCGTGGAAACCCACGGGGGAGATATCAGCGCCTACATCCCCACCAACCTGATTTCCATCACCGACGGCCAGATTTTCCTGGAGGCCGACCTATTCTACGCAGGGGTTCGACCCGCCATCGACGTGGGACGTTCCGTATCGCGGGTGGGTAGTGCGGCGCAGGTACCGGCCATGAAGCGCGTGGCGGGTCGCCTTCGCCTGGACCTGAGCCAGTACCGGGAACTGGAGGCCTTTGCCCAGTTCGGTTCGGACCTGGACCGGGCCACGCAGGCCCGCCTGGCCCGGGGTATCCGGGTCACCGAGGTCCTCAAGCAGCGCGAGCGCGAGCCCATGATCGTGGAGGACCAGGTCCTGGCCATCTACCTCGCGGTCAACGGTTGGTTGGATACCGTCGAGGTCGAGGAAATCGAGGATTACGTTGCCGAGTTCACCGCCCACATCCACGAGGATCGCGAGGACCTACTCGAGCGCCTGCGCGACGGTTGGGCCATATCCGACGAACTGGCCGCCGACCTGGACGAGGCCATTCGCGACTTCGGTGCCGAAGTATCGGCGCGGTCGAGCGAGGGCGGACCCAGGAGCGCATCGTGAGCTGGTTCGGACCGAGGAGGTGAGACCCGGGAACCGCAAGCGGAACCCGGTACGAAGTGGCCAATGCCAGAGATATTCACCGCCGCATCCGCGCGGTAGATAATACCAGACAGATCACCCGGGCCATGGAACTGGTGGCCCGCACGCAGCTGCGTCGCGCCCAGGAGCGGGCCGTATCGGCTCGGCCCTATGCCGAGGCCCTGGTGGCCCTGCTTCGGCGCGTGGCATCCCGGGGAGGGGACCATCAAATGTCTCCCTTCTTCGAGGTGCGACCGGTATCCAACAGGCTCGTCATTCCGATCAGCGCCGACCGGGGTCTTTGCGGCGGTTACAATAGCAGCGTACTCCGCGTCGCCACCCGGGAGATCGCCGAGGACAATCCCGATCACCTGTCCCTGGTGCCCGTGGGGCGCAAGGGGCGGGATCATTTCCGTCGCCGCGGGATTCCCCCGTACGAGGAGTTCGTCAATATCGGGGAAGAGGCCGACATGGGCTTGGCGGAATCGCTGTCGCGCCTCGTAACCTACGAGTTCAACTCGGGTCGGGTGGACGAAGTGGTCCTGGTGTTCACCGAGTTCAAATCCGTGTTTCGCCAGGTTCCCCAGTCCTTCCGCCTGTTGCCCATCGATCCGACGGAGGCGGGGGCGGAAGAGCCCGAATCCGCTGTCCGCGGCGAAGGGCTATACCTGTACGAGCCGAGCCCGGCGGTCATCTTCGAGGAACTGCTGCCGCGCTTCGTAGTCAATTCCATATTCCGGGCCCTGACCGAGTCCAAGGCCAGCGAACACGCCTCTCGGGTCACGGCAATGAAGAGCGCGACGGACAACGCCGGTGAGCTAATTGAAGATCTCACCCGCGAGTACAACCGGGTGCGCCAGGCACAAATTACGCGCGAAATCACAGAGATCGCCGGCGGCGCCGAGGCCCTGGCAGCCGCGCGGGGCGAGCGCTAGGGGAGGCAAGAGCACACTATGGCAACGGAAGAACGAGCCATCGCCGCCAAGGGATCCGTGGTCCAGGTTCTGGGTCCCGTGGTGGACGTACAATTCGAGGGCGATCATCTGCCCGATATCTACAATGCAGTCACCATCGAGCGGGACAACGGGGAGCTCCTGGTCCTGGAGGTGGAGCAGCAGCTGGGGAACAAGACGGTTCGCTGCATCGCCATGGACTCCACCGACGGCCTGTACCGGGGCATGACCGCGCTGGACCTGGGTCGTCCCATCACCGCACCCGTCGGACCGGAGGTCCTGGGCCGGATGTTCGACGTCACCGGCCGGGCCATCGACGGGATGGACGAGGTGACCGAGGCGGAGCGCTGGCCCATCCATCGCCCCGTTCCGGACGTGGCCGACGTCGACCCCGCCACCGAAATGCTGGAGACGGGCATCAAGGTCATCGACCTCATCGCGCCCTTTGCCCGGGGCGGCAAGGTGGGACTGTTCGGGGGCGCTGGGGTCGGCAAGACCGTGTTGATCATGGAGCTCATCCACAACGTGGCCTTCGAGCACGGCGGTTACTCGGTGTTCGCCGGCGTCGGCGAGCGCACCCGCGAGGGCAACGACCTCTACGAAGAGTTGAAGGAGTCCGGGGTACTGGATAAGACGGCCCTGGTCTTCGGCCAGATGAACGAGCCCCCCGGGGCGCGTTTCCGGGTCGGACTCGCCGGCCTCACCATGGCGGAATACTTCCGCGAGGAAGAGGGTCGCGACCTGTTGATGTTCATCGACAACATATTCCGCTTCACCCAGGCCGGTTCCGAGGTTTCGGCCCTGCTCGGGCGCATGCCCTCGGCGGTGGGTTACCAGCCCACCCTGGCCACGGAGATGGGTAACCTGCAGGAGCGGATCACCAGCACGCGCCAGGGATCCATTACCAGCGTGCAGGCCATCTACGTGCCCGCCGACGACTACACCGACCCCGCCCCGGTTACCACCTTCGCGCACCTGGACTCCACCGTCCGCCTGGAGCGCGCCATCGTGGAGCGCGGGATTTACCCCGCGGTGGATCCCCTGACCTCGACCTCGCGGATCCTCGATCCCTCGGTCGTCGGGGAAGAGCAATACCGGGTGGCCCGGGGCGTCCAGCAGATCCTCCAGCGCTACAAGGACCTGCAGGATATCATCGCCATCCTGGGCATGGACGAGTTGTCCGACGAGGACAAATTGACGGTGCAGCGGGCCCGACGGATTGAGCGCTTCCTGTCCCAGCCCTTCTACGTGGCCGAGATCTTCACCGGCGCGCCCGGGTCTTACGTGTCGGTCAAGGACACGATCCGGGGCTTCGGCCAGATCATCGCCGGGGAACACAACGACCTGCCCGAGGAGGCATTCTACATGGTCGGCACCATCGACGAGGCGGTGGAG
>PWSR01000126.1 GCA_003563985.1 Clostridia bacterium
CCACTGATTCCCGGATGATGGCCGATGGCGGTGCCGGATGGCAGGGGACAATTCGACGGAGTACGTATCCTTGCAAGTTCCCGCGATCCCGCATATCCTCACGATTGTCGGGGGAACGGAATTGAAAGGAGGAGATGCGCGAGCCGATGACTCTCGATGAGTTCACCGAGTACACTGAATACATCGTAGACGAAAAGATCCCCAGGGAGGTCCTCCGCGACCTCAATCTCGGTATAAACGTGCTGCCGGAGGTGCAGAGGGACGGCGGGTACTACGTACTGGGACATTACTCCGTCAATCGACTGGGCCGACATATCGCGCTGTTTTATGGATCCTTCAAGGCTATCCTTAAGGGCCAGCCCCGGGAGGCATGGGAGCGACAAATCTTGAAAACGGTCAAACACGAGCTGCAACACCACATCGAGACCATGGCCGGGGACAAGACCTTAGCCCGTGAAGAGACCGCCGCCCGACAGCGTTCGAACCCCCCGCGTAGCGCTCCGGATACCGAGGAGCCCACTCTCTTCCCCCTGGAAAGAATCCTCCGTTGGATAAATCGGGTCACGGGACGCGATGGTTGAGGATCTATTCCCAAGGAGATGTCGCGGACCCATATGCGAGGGTATCCGCATATCCCGCCGTATACCATCTGCAATCATACAGTTCTACAATGCAACGGTTGCCGTGCCGGCTCTCGGGGCGGACTGATTGTGATCGCCCTCGCCCGTAGGTTGGTCCGCGGTAGCTGAGATCCTCGCTGAAGCATCTCCCCGACGACCTGCACGATCCCTACCCGCGATGACACATCCGCCCGGAGGAATATCATTCACTTCGCAGTACATCTATTGCGTGGACGGCAATAATCTTGGCGATAACAAATGTGGGCAGGATGAGGATCATCCCCAGGAGTCCGGCCACTCTGCCGGCCACCAAGATCAGGAGGAGAACGGTGAGCGGGCCGATAGATAATTGCTTGCCCATGACCTGGGGGGATATGAGCAGGCTCTCTACCTGCTGAACCACGAGCACCACCGCGATGACCTTGAGTACCATGAGAGGCGAGTGGAGCATGGCGACGATCACGGCGGGGATGCTCCCGATGATAGGCCCCAGGAAGGGGATGATATTGGTCAGGGCTGCAAAGAGTGCCAGGACCAACGCGTAGTCCAGGCCGACGAGCGAGTAACCGATGAGCACCAGGGTGCCCACGCTCACCGCCACGAGGAATATACCCTGGATATAGGAAGCGATACCTTTACGAATCTCGGTCAGCGTGCTCTCCACTTCTTCTCTCCATTCTTCCGGAAGATGTGGGGAGAGAGAGCGACGCCAATTCCGTCCATCCTTGAGCAGATAGAACAGGAGGAAGGGTACGATAAACAAGCCGATCATGACATCGGCGGCGAAGGCAAAGACGGCGCCAAAATTATCGAAGACCATCGAAAAGAGATCGCCCAGGATCCCGGTGATGGATTGGGCCAGCTGGTCGAGGATCGGTGCTTCCTCGGGAATAATCCGGGCGACCAACGGGTTGGCCTGCAATGATACCAACACGTCCTGCAGTTGATCTACCATGTCCGGCGCATCGGCAACCAGCCGTTGCACCTCGCGTTGCAGGGGCGGTCCAATGAGCATCACCAGAAGGAAGATGAGCGCGAAGGCGCCAAGGTAGAGCAGGAGGATGGACGCCCATCGTGGGACGCGTGCGCCTTCCAGTCGATCTACGACCGGATAGGTCAGAAAGTATAGGAAACCCGAGACGACGAAGGGCAAGAACAGCGTGTTGAAGATTACGACCAGTGGGGTGAATACGAAGGATACCGTGGTTCCCAGCAGGATGATGAGCAGCACCAGCAGAGTCCAAATTCCCGCACGGAATAGTCTAGACTGCATCAGCTCATCCATCGTCAACCATCCATCCGTCATCATCCCGAAGAAGTGGGATCGAGGCCCATCTCCGACTCTATGGCTTCCCGTACCCGCTACCCGAAAGAAACTGGTGGGTTGCCCGCCAATTTTCCTCAGACAGGCGTTCTTTCCCCAAAAACCTCCATCACCTGCCATTTTACCCCGATGCCGGCGACTCATGCACGCTCCGGATGAGGAGTTCCTGCACGCACCGAAGCCGCGTTAGCATCGCCCCGGTTGCACCGTGATTGGGATCACCTCCCACGACTCCGATCGCATCGCCGCGACTCGACTCAGCCATCATTCCCCGGGAAGCGCGCCGTCCCAGCTACCCTTTCTCTCCCGTATCGGCGGTCTCGGGGAGCGTCGTGACCAAGGGGAGTACCAGGAATAGATCCAATGCGGCGATGGCCAGGAACACGTAGTGCGGCCCCACGCGTTCCCAGAGGTATCCTCCCAGGATGGGGGCGGGAATGGCTACGAGCCCCATGAAGAGTCCGATCACCCCGCGCCACCGGCCAATGTAGCGGGTGGGGACCAATTCTGCCGGGAGCGAGCTCAAGAGGACCTCGGCGATCACTCGAAAACCGAGGAGAAAGCCAGCCATGAGGAGCATCGACGAAGTGGGGGAGAAGGCCATTAGGATCGTGCCCGATGCGGCCAGGGGTGCGAGCATATAGTAGGTACGCTTCCGTCCGAGGGTATCCGCCAGCCGCCCGAAGATCGCTGCGAACAGGCCCTCCGAGAGCGTCATCGCTGCAGTAATCCCCCCGATAACCAGTGCGCCGGCTCCCTTGATCTCGTGCGCAAAGGGATACATGAAGGTGAGCAGTAGAGTCTTGCCGACGAATGAAAGGGCGAGGAACGCCAGGCACTGTGGCACGGCTCGTCCCTCCCGGACGAGTGCTCCGATCCAGCTCAAGACTCCCGTCTCCTCGGGAATCAAATCGTCTCCGTTGTCTCGAATCACTTCTGTCATGCTCTTGAATACGTAGGTAACCAGGGCGATGCGGATAACGAATTGGATCCAAAATAGTGGACGGATGCCCTCCAGGGTCATCCCCCCGAAAAGCGTTACCAGAAATGCCCCAAGCAAGGGCGCAAAGAGGGTGGGGGAGGCTCCGACCCCTTCGCACATTGCCCTCGCCGTGGCGCGGTCTCGATTCCGGAGGGAAACGTCGCAAATGACGGAGCAAGACCCGAACCGTTGCGCCAATCCCATGAGGAAGATCGCCGGCACGAGATATTCCCAACGCGTCGCCGTCGCGTATATGAGCGGTACCACCGCCAAGAGGGAGATCCCGAAGAGATAGATCCTGCGCAGGCTGTATCGATCTTGAACGATCCCGAGGGGAACAGAAACGAGGGCGGCGGCCACGCCGGAGGAACTCCGAACCCATCCGAGTTCTACGGGAGAGGCGCCCAGCATTCGGATGAATATGTTCGTATATTGATCCGCCAACTGCACCAAGAAGCGATTGGTCACCTGATGGGTTACGATGATCTGCCAGTTTCGCGCTTGTCGTCGCCACAGCTGGAGCAGTTGTCGCAAGAAGCCGGCCAATCTCTCTCCTCCCTCCTGTCATAACGTAATCCATTGCAGCGGGGTTGGCTACCACGGCGCCTCGAATCCCCCTGGATTCAGGTGAATCTGTGCTCGACCCGTTGCGCGGGTAAGCGAAGCATGGGGTGTCAGGGCAACTCACCGATCCCTCCCGGGTTCGCGGCCGAAGGATCTTTGATATCATGTGACTACATACGGGAATTCGGCAGATGGAGGCGATACATCGGTGATGCGTTTCTTCCCCGTGTTGCGTAGAACCCCGGCAAAGGTGACTGCCATCTTTCTCTGTGGCGGTGCTGCGACCGTAACGTATTCCCTGGGACTTAGCTATTACGGGTTTTGGGCCGTACCGGCCCTGGCGACGCTTCTCCTGGTTACGTGGCCCCTGGCGGGTGGACGCTCTTTCTTGGCAGCGGGCTTAACCGCCCTGGTCCTGCTCGTGGCATTCGGCTTCAGCCTCGGAACGGAGCCATTGCGATGGGAGGACGCAGCTTCGACTTCACCGGAGCCCTGGTTGCAAGTACACCACCCCGGCGAAGAGGCGCCGATCCGTATGAGGGAGGAATATGCCCTCGCGCAAATCGTCTCGGGGCGCCCTAGCCAGTTAGAAGCAGTTCTCGCCCTGGCAGGGTGGGTCAACGGCCTTTGGAGCCATTCGGGTTCCAACACACCCTCGGACTCGCACCCCTTCACCATACTGGAAGAAGCGCGGGCGGGAGCCCGGTTTCGCTGCGTGGAGTACACAACCATCATGGTGGCTGCCGCCCAATCCCTCGATATCCCCGCCCGTTCCGTCGGGCTCAAGACGAAACGGGCCGCCGGGGCGCGATCCGGGGCGGGGCACATCGTGGCGGAAGTTTGGTTGTCGGATTTGGAGAAATGGGTCATGGTGGATCCCCAGCAAGCATACATACCCACCCTCGATGGCCTGCCCAAAAGTGCGGTGGAACTCCAGCAAGCCCTGGTGGAGCAGCCGTGGAGCGTTGCGATTCTGTCCCTATCGGGCCCGGTGTCACGAGCCGCTGCCTTCCGGTATCTTACGTGGGTGGCCCCCTACCTGTACCATTTTGATACGGTGGGGGATCAGCGTGTATTCGAGAATCCGGAGGATCGATTCGGCGGAACGCGCATGCTCCTGCCCCTCGGTGGCGAAGAGCTCCGGGTGTTTCAGCGGAGATTCCCGCTTCAGGGTTACACCTACACCTCCCAGCTGGAACTCTTCTACGCGCCACCGGTAACCCCGGGGGGATGAGGCGTTTGATCAGAGGGCCTGATGATGATTATCCGTACTGACCATCTCCGAGGCGCTCCACGACGCGGCGCCTGCGGGTTCGTACGTCATCGATGTAGTCTTCGATGGTTTCGTTTAGGATCAGGACGACCAATCCGCCACCCACGCCAAACACCAACCCCACGTAGATACTGGAGCCAAAGAGAAGGCCGGCAATTCCCGCTACGCCCGTCAGCGTCGTAACCGACCCGCTCTCCAACAGTCTCGATGCCCACAAGCTGGCGAGCAGGATGCCCGACGCAGTGAGCAAGTGGATCCTCAGGTGATTAACGATATCCATTCCCGTCACTCCCGAATTCTAGGGTTCTAGGAAGAGTCTATCGATCCTCCTCGAACAGGTACAGGTAATCGCCGTATCCCTCGGCCTCCATTCGGGCGCGGTGAACGAATCGTAGCGCCGCGGAATTGATGCAATACCGGAGCCCCGTGGGCCGGGGGCCATCCTCGAAAACGTGTCCCAGGTGCGATCCCGATTTCGCGGCGCGGACCTCGGTCCGGGTCATCCCGTGGGTTAAGTCCGTCTCCTCGAGGACGATATCTTCATCGATGGGTCGCGTGAATGCGGGCCAACCCGACCCCGAGTCGTACTTGTCCCGACTACTGAAAAGAACTTCGCCGGATACCACATCCACGTATATGCCCTCGTCCTTGAGATCCCAGTACTCGTTGTCGAAGGGCGGCTCGGTGCCACCTTGCTGCGTTACGCGATACTGCAGATCCGTCAACCGGTCCTTTAAGTCACTCATCTCACTGCCTCCTTCTCGTTCTTGCCCTTCGAATGGGCAACCTGCAATTGGGGGAGCAACTTCGCCCCCCGGCCATCCCAGCACAACGAATGCTCCAAGTCCAACGATCCCGAGGGACAACAGGACAATGATGGCAAATCGCAATGTGATCTCCGTCCCTTCGAAGTTCCAGTCACGGTCAATAATCTTCCCCATGGAGGAGCATTCCTAACCAGTTTCCGCACGGTGTCATCGGCTTCGCCGTCGAGCCCTCCTCCCGTCGCGATCCCGACGGGCAGGGCAAGTGATGCGAAGCGGTGCGTTTTTGGCGGCCCCCTTGAATGCCGGGCCGGCTACAGTCTAACATCGATATTGAAGTTAGTTCGCCGGTTGCTACAGTTTCTGGAACGGGGTCGATATAGTGGGCGGCATGGGAGAATTTCGGACGCACGTGCTGGCCGTTCTCGGCATCATCATCGCCAATACCTATCTCCTTCGACTCATGGAGATGGGGACGACCGGAGCCTGGCATTGGCTGTTATTCTTCGTCAGTGCCCTGATGCTGGGTTCTTCCATTTACGTGGGGCTGGTCCTTGGAATCGGCGGAGGAATTGGACTTTCCTTGGTGATCGAGGCGACGAACGAATGGGTCGCCCGCATCAGCGAAACCCGGCAGCGCGTCATCGAGAAATCGGGCGTGATC
>PWSR01000019.1 GCA_003563985.1 Clostridia bacterium
AGAACGAGGGAGGTCGTCACACGCCGTTTTTCACGGGGTATCGTCCGCAGTTTTATTTTCGGACGACGGACGTGACGGGTGACATTTCGTTGCCCGAGGGCGTGGAGATGGTAATGCCCGGGGACAACGTGGAGATGGGTGTCAAGTTGATCACGCCCATCGCCTGCGAAGAGGGTGTCCGTTTCGCGATTCGCGAGGGCGGACGCACCGTGGGCGCCGGAGTCGTCGCCTCCATCGTAGAATAGCTGCCTCCAGCGAGAGGAGGGACGTACAATGGCTGGACAGAAAATACGGATTCGCCTGCGGGCCTTTGATCACGAGATTCTCGATCAATCCGCAGATCAGATCGTACAGACTGCGTCCAGGACGGGCGCTCGGATATCCGGCCCCGTCCCCCTGCCCGTAGATCGCTCGGTCTTCACCGTCTTGAAGGCGCCGAACGGGGAGAAGGACCTGCGCGAGCAGTTCGAAATGCGCACGCACAAGCGCCTGATAGATATACTGGATCCCACACCGCAGACGGTCGATGCGCTGATGCGACTCGATCTCCCCTCGGGTGTGGACATAGAGATCAAACTCTAGCCTCGCACGATGAGGAGGTGGCGACATGGGCAAGGGGATTATCGGCAAGAAGGTCGGCATGACGCAGATATTCGATGACGAGGGACGTATTGTCCCCGTCACCGTAATTGAGGCCAACTCCTGCGTGGTCGTCCAAGTTAAGACGGAATCAAATGACGGATACGACGCCGTACAACTCGGGTTCGGTGAGGTCGAAGCGAAGGCCTTGAATCGACCCAAGTTGGGGCACTTCGAGAACGCTGGGGTCACGCCCCGGAAGTATCTCGCGGAGTTTCGCTCCCGCAACGGCGACTGGTCCGATGTAGAGGTAGGAGATCCGGTCGGCCCCGACGTATTCGAAGTGGGTCAGCGGGTCAAGGTCCGGGGTGTATCCCGTGGTAAGGGATTCGCCGGCTCGATCAAGCGGCACAATACGAGCCGCGGTCCGATGACCCACGGATCTAGATACCATCGCGGACCCGGATCACGAGGTGCTTCTTCGTTTCCATCCAGGGTCGTCCGGGGTCGCAAACTTCCCGGGCGAATGGGAGGAAAGCAAGTGACGGTGCCGAGCGCCGAGGTCGTTCGGGTCGACACGGACCGCGGATTGATCCTGGTCAGAGGACCCGTACCCGGACCCCGGGGCGGCATTCTCAAGGTAGAGAGTTCCTGAGGTCGGAGTACCTCGGGAACCCGGAATTCATCTAACAATGCATGAGAAAGGGGGGAACGGTGATGCCCACAGTGCCTATATACGACATGAGCGGTCAGCAGACCGACGAAATGGAGCTGGATCCATACGTTTGGGACAGTCCCGCCAACGATAGTTTGGTGCACCAGGCAGTGGTCACTTACCTTGCCAACCAGCGGACCGGTTCTGCGTCAACGAAGACGCGTTCGGAGGTTCGCGGTGGTGGACGCAAACCCTGGCGGCAAAAGGGTCTCGGCCGCGCTCGTCACGGCAGCATCCGCTCACCCATCTGGAAGGGCGGAGGGGTAACCTTCGGCCCGAAGCCCAGGAGCTACCGTAAGTCGATGAACAAGAAGGCGCGGCGCGGTGCCCTGCGGACTGCTCTGTCCAGTCGCGTTCGGGAGTCGGCTATGACCATTCTCGACGCCATCGACCTTCCCCAGCCGAAGACACGTACCGTGCTCGATATGCTCGGTGCCTTCGGATTGACTGGGAGAAAGGTCTTATTCGTTACGTCCGGTGCAGATCAAGCCTTGCTGAAGTCGTCCCGGAACATACCCCGGGTCAACGTGATGCGGGCGCAGGACATCAACGCTTATCAAGTGGTCAATAGCGATCACCTGGTCGTCTCAAGGGACGCCCTGCCAGTGATCGAGGAGGTGCTGGGCAATGGCTGATTCCAGAGATATTCTGGTGCGTCCGGTCATTACCGAGCGCAGCATGGCCGACTCCGAAATGGGCAAGTACACTTTCGTGGTCGATCGCAGGGCGAACAAGTATCAGATACGTAATGCGATCGAAGAGATTTTCGGAGTTCGAGTATTGCGAGTTAATACCATGCGGATGTTGGGCAAGCGCCGGCGGATGGGAATGCATGTCGGGCGCCGTCCCAACTGGAAGAAGGCCATCGTACAACTGGCTCCCGGCCAGGAGTTGGACTTCTTCGAAGGCATGATGTAGTCCCGGCGCAGTCGAGCAAGTGGAGGTGAGAGTATGCCGGTCAAGAAGTTCAAATCGACCTCACCCGGGCGCAGGCACATGGCCATCAACCGGGCGGAAGTCAGCAAGGAAGGCCCCGAGAAGTCCCTGCTGGGTGGCGCGGTTAAGAAGACGGGTGGGCGCAATGTACACGGCAGGCTCACCGTTCGCCATCAGGGCGGCGGTGCGAAGCGCCGGTACAGGATTATTGATTTCCACAGGCGCAAGGACGGTATCCCAGCAAAGGTTGCAAGGATCGAATATGATCCCAATCGAAGCGCGAACATCGCCCTACTGCACTATGTGGACGGTGCAAAAACCTACATCCTGGCACCCCAGGGTATCAAGCCCGGGGACATCCTGGAGTCCGGCCCCCAGGCGGATATCAAGCCCGGAAATGCGTTGCCGCTTCGGAACATTCCGTCGGGTACGGTCATACACAATATCGAGATCAAGCCCGGGCGGGGTGGGCAGCTGGTTCGCGCCGCCGGTGCGAGTGCCAGGCTGTCGGCCAAGGAGGGGAAGAACGCTTACCTCCGGATGCCCTCGGGAGAGTTCCGCTTGGTGTCCCTGGATTGCCGTGCCACCGTCGGCCAGGTCGGCAACGTAGAGCACGAGAACCAGGTCAGTGGCAAGGCGGGCAGGAGTCGACACCTGGGACGTCGCCCCACCGTGCGCGGTGCAGCGATGAACCCGGCCGATCACCCCCTCGGGGGCGGAGAAGGCAAGGCACCCGCCGGTCGCCATCCGGTTACCCCCTGGGGTAAGACGGCGCACGGGAAGAAGACGCGCAAAAAGAAGAAGTATTCCGACAAGAACATCGTGCGGCGGCGTGGTCGTCGTCGGTAGAGGGGGTATCTAGCACATGGGCCGCTCATTAAAGAAGGGTCCCTATATAGACGCGAAACTCCTCGCCAAGATTCAGCGCATGGAGGAGTCTGGTAAGAAGCAGGTCGTTCGTACGTGGGCTCGAGCCTGCACCATCGTACCAGAGATGGTTGGATATACCATCGCTGTGCACGACGGGCGGCGCCACGTTCCCGTCTACATCGTAGAGGATATGGTGGGGCACAAGCTCGGTGAGTTTGCACCCACTCGAACCTTCCGCGGGCACGGACGTCGGGGCGATCGAACGGTCACGCTAAAGTGACGAATCCCGCGGATCCGCGGGCTGCTTAGGAGGTAGGATGGTCATGGTCGAACAGCAGACAGCACAGACCGCCACGGCGCGTCTTCGGTACGTGAGGATTTCGCCACGCAAGGCGCGAGCGGTTATGGACCTGATCCGCGGAAAGCCCGTGGGAGAAGCCGCTGCCATTCTCATGAACACGCCCCGCCGTGGTTCTGAGATTATAATCAAAGTATTGAACTCCGCGGTGGCCAATGCGGTGAATAACTTCGATTTGGATGAAGAGGTCCTCTACGTAGCGGAAGGTTTCGTAGATCAGGGTACCACCATGAAGCGCTGGAGGCCCCGGGCTCGGGGCATGGCCTCTCCCATCAAGAAGCGTACGAGTCATATCACCGTGACGGTGGCCGAGCGGGAGGAGGTGTAGAGTTGGGTCAAAAGGTTCATCCTAAGGGTTTTAGACTCGGTGTAATCCGTGACTGGGATTCCCGCTGGTTTGCCAACAAGAAGGAGTTTGGAAAGCTGGTTTACCAGGACTTCGAGATTCGCCGACATATTAAAGCCGAAATGTTCAACGCGGGTATCGCCCGCATTGAAGTCGAGAGATTCGCAGGCCAGATCAAGATTACCGTGCATGCCGCCCGTCCCGGTATGGTTATCGGCCGGGGAGGTACCCTGGTAGAGGGATTGAGGCGGGATCTGGAAGAGATGACCGGCAACCGGATCAACATCCGGATCGTTGAAGTGCCGCGGCCTGATCTCAATGCGCAACTTGTCTCCGAGGGCGTGGCCGACCAGCTGGTACGCAGGGTTTCTTTCCGCCGTGCTATGCGTCAATCGATGCAGCGCGCTATGCGAGACGGAGCCAAGGGATGCAAGATCATGGTTTCCGGCAGGCTCGGCGGAGTGGAGATGGCCCGGCGGGAGTGGATGTCCGAGGGTTCGGTACCCCTTCATACCCTGCGGGCGGATATCGACTACGGTTTCGCCGAAGCCAACACGACCTACGGAACGATCGGTGTGAAGGTCTGGATCTACATGGGCGACATCATGCCCACCAAGGGACGTCAAAGCAGTAACGAGGAGGCGGCTGCTCATGCTGATGCCAAAACGGGTTAAGTATAGAAGACAGCATCGTGGCCGGATGAGGGGCAAAGCCTATCGGGGATCCGACATCGTCTTCGGCGAGTACGGACTGCAGGCTGCCGAGGCCGGTTGGATTACCGACCGGCAGATCGAAGCCGCCCGTGTGGCCCTGACGCGTCACATCCGTCGCGGGGGCAAGGTTTGGGTGAAGATTTTCCCCGACAAGCCCGTAACGAAGAAGGCAGCGGAAACCCGAATGGGTAAGGGTAAGGGTGCTCCCGAATATTGGGTTGCCGTCGTAAAGCCCGGACGCGTAATGTTCGAGCTGGCCGGTGTACCCGAGGCCGTGGCTCGCGAGGCTATGCGTCTCGCATCCCACAAGCTGCCCGTTAAGACCCGCTTCGCAATGAGCGAGTCGGATAGCGGTGGTGACTGAGAATGAAGGCAAAAGAGATACGGGAATTAAGCGACGTTGAAATCGATCGGCGGATCAAGGATCTCAAGGATGAGCTGTTCAACCTGCGCTTTCAAGGCGCGACCGGGCAGATGGAGAATCCCTTGCGCATTCGCCAGGTGAAGAAGAACATCGCTCGGCTCAAGACGGTCCAAAGATCTCGTGAACTGGCGGCCGGAGTCGATGGGTGATGGCGGGGGTGAAGGATAATGAACGATGAGAAACAGAAAGTTCGCGGTTCACAAAAGACGCGCCGTGGCGTAGTAGTCAGCGACAAGATGGATAAGACGGTCGTCGTCCGCGTAGAGGATCGCATACGTCACCCCTTGTACGGACGCCGCGTTCGCCGGAGTAAGCGATTCAAGGCTCACGACGAGAGAAACGAATGCCGTATGGGTGACGTCGTCTCGATAGTCGAGACCCGGCCCCTCTCCAAGGACAAGCGCTGGCGAGTTATCGAGGTAGTCCAGCGGGCCGAGTAACTCGACCACGGTGGGATGAGGAGGATGTGTCATGATCCAAGCCGAAACGCGGCTCAGGGTTGCGGATAATACCGGTGCTCGACATATCGGTGTCATCAAGGTCCTGGGGGGATCCCGTCGCCGCTACGCCCGAGTGGGCGACATCGTGGTGGCGTCCGTCAAGGAGTCTACACCCGGATCGATGGTCAAGAAGGGTGAAGTGATTCGGGCCGTCATAGTGAGGACGAAGACTCCCATTCGACGCAAGGATGGGTCCGCGATCAAGTTCGATGAGAACGCTGCAGTCATATTGAGGGACGAAACGGAGCCCCAGGGCACGAGGATTTTTGGTCCCATTGCCCGGGAACTCCGGGAAAAGAAATTCGCCCGGATTATTTCGCTGGCCCCCGAGGTCCTGTGAGGCCAGGGGATCAGGAAGGAGGTGTCCCGAGGTGAGCATGCCCAAGGTTCACGTTAAGAGCGGAGATAGAGTGGAAGTCATTGCCGGTAAGGATAAGGGCAAGAGAGGTGAGATTCTCAGGGTTCTGCCCAGGGAGAATCGAGTCATCGTCGATGGGATCAACATGATCAAGCGGCACCAAAAGCCGACGCGCCAGACGATGCAGGGCGGTATCGTGGAACAGCCCGCGCCGATGAACGCCTCAAACGTCCAGCTGGTTTGCCGCAACTGTGGGAATCCCACCCGAACGGGGATGCGTATTCTCGCCGACGGGCGCAAGAAGCGATACTGCAAGAAATGTGAAGAAATAGTCGACCGGTGAGGAGGTGGATCCAATGAGCACCCTTCGAGACCATTACGAGGCGGAAGTCATTTCGGAGATGATGGAAGAATTCAATTACGACAGCGTAATGCGCGTACCTCGCGTTCAGAAGATCGTTGTGAATATGGGGATAGGCGATGCGCGGGACAACCCGTCAGCTCTGGAATCCGCCGTAAATGAAATGGCCATCATCACCGGTCAGCGTCCCATAGTTAACCGCGCGCGAAAGTCGGTATCCGCGTTTAAGATCCGTGAAGGAGATCCCGTCGGATGTAGTGTTACACTTCGTCGGGAGCGGATGTGGAGTTTCTTGTCGAGGCTGATTAATGTGGCGCTGCCGCGTGTTCGTGACTTTAGAGGATTGAACCCGGACTCCTTTGACGGTCGGGGGAATTATTCCCTGGGGTTGAGGGAACAGGCCATTTTCCCCGAGATATCTTACGATGATATTGGCGATATTCGTGGTATGGACATCGTCATCGTTACTACCGCCGAGACCGACGAAGAGGCTAGATTCTTGTTGCGGCGCCTCGGTGTTCCGCTCCGCAGCGCCGAATCCGCCGCACTCGTATAACCCGGTTTACCCCGGGAAGGAGGATTAACGTGGCCAGAAAGGCCCTGATAGAGAAGAATAAGTTGGAACCGAAATTCAGCACCCGGGGTCGTAACAGGTGCCAGATCTGTGGGCGCGCGCGAGGATATATTCGGCAGTTCGGTTTGTGCCGCCACCATGTACGGGAGCTGGCCCACCGAGGCGAGATTCCCGGATTGAAGAAGGCCTCCTGGTAATCCCGGACGACGTGAAGGAGGGAGGTTGGATCTATGAGTATGACGGATCCCATCGCGGATATGTTGACCAGAGTGAGAAACGCCAGTGCCGCCCGCCACGAGCACGTGGACATTCCCGGCTCGAAGGTTAAGTGGGCGATCGCGCATATTCTCAAGCAGGAAGGCTACGTCAGGGATGTGGCCTGGGGAGACGATAACAAGCAGGGTCTCATCCGGGTGCAGCTCAAGTACGGGCCGGATAAGCAACAGGTGATCAGCGGTCTGAAACGCATCTCCAAGCCCGGGCTCAGGATATACGTCGGCAAGGACGATGTTCCTCGGGTCTTGGGTGGTCTGGGTGTGGCGATTATGTCCACTTCCAGGGGAATAATGACGGACCGCGACGCGCGGAGCCAGGTCATCGGTGGCGAGGTTATGGCCTACGTATGGTGATACAGGTTCCGTTGGAGGAGGTGTACAATCGTGTCCCGAGTGGGTGAAAAACCAATACCGGTTCCCGCGGGAGTCAAAGTCGACGTATCCGGTAATTCGGTCAGCGTTGCGGGCCCGAAAGGTGACCTGAAGATGGACTTGCCCTACGGCATCGGTGTTCTCGAAGAGGACGGTGTCCTGTTGGTGGAGCGCGTGCGCCAGGACCGGAAGACCAGGTCCCTTCACGGGCTGATGCGAACCCTGGTGGCCAATATGGTCCACGGTGTATCCGAGGGCTTTACGAAGGCGCTCGTGATCCACGGTACCGGTTATCGTGCAGCAGCTTCCGGCAGCAGCCTCAACCTCACCATCGGGTATTCGCACCCGGTGCAGATGGAGATTCCTGCCGGCATAGAGGTAGAGACCCCGAGTCCGACGCGCATCATCGTCCGTGGGGCCGACAAGCAGCTGGTGGGGCAGGTCGCCGCCAATATCAGAAGTGTGCGGTCCCCGGAACCCTACCACGGCTTCGGCATCCGCTATGATGGTGAACGGGTCAGGATGAAGGAAGGCAAGTCCGCGGCGTCTGCGGGCTGAGCCCTAGGGAGGCAGTCATGAGTCGAAACGAGGAGCGCCTTCGGCGCCACTTGCGAATAAGAAAAAAGGTATCCGGCACTCCGGACAAGCCACGTCTTTCGGTCTTCCGGAGTCTCAAGCACATCTACGCGCAGCTTATCGATGATACCTCCGGACACACCTTGGCTTCGGCCTCGAGTCTCGATTCGGAGATCTCCGGTTCGGATCTTTCCGGAATGGAGTCCGCTACCAGAGTAGGGCAGCTTCTAGCAGAGCGCGCCCTGTCCGCGGGATGCGAAGTCGTCAGTTTTGATCGCGGCGGCTACAAGTATCACGGACAGGTTAAGGCTCTGGCCGAGGGCGCCCGCGAAGGCGGGCTGAAATTCTAATTAGTAGGGAAGGGAGTGGCTTATGGCACGTCAGTCCAGAGGATCGCAGCGTGACGACGATCCCATCGAAGAGAGAGTAGTCGATATTAACCGGGTCGCAAAGGTCGTAAAGGGCGGCAGGCGCTTCAACTTTACCGCCGTGGTCGTCGCCGGTGACGGCAATGGACGCGTTGGTGTTGGCATGGGCAAGGCCCAGGAAATACCCGCTGCCATCGGTAAGGGTGCAGAACGCGCCCGCAGGGACATGATCGAAGTGGCTCTACAGGAAACGACGATTCCCCACGAGGTATTGGGTGCCTTTTCTGCCAGTCGTGTATTGATGAAACCGGCCTCCGAGGGTACAGGCGTCATCGCCGGTGGGCCGGCCCGCGCTGTGTTGGAATTGGCAGGGGTTCGTGATATACTCACCAAGTCGTTGGGCTCCAACAATCCGGCAAATCTAGCCCGGGCCGCCCTCGAGGGACTTAGACAATTACGCAGTCCCCGCGAGGTGGCTCGGCTTCGCGGTGTCGACGAAGAAACATTGGCGACTCAGTAATCGTAGGAGGTGGCGGCTTTGCCGAAAATTCATGAATTGCGTCCCAACCCCGGATCGAAGGTCGGGCGGCGGCGCGTCGGTCGCGGTCGCGGATCGGGAATGGGTAAGAACTGCGGTAGCGGCACGAATGGTCAGAATTCTCGCTCCGGTGGCGGTGTAAGGCCGGGATTCGAGGGCGGACAGATGCCACTTCAGCGCCGGGTGCCCAAGGTTGGATTCAGCAACCACCGCTTCCGCGTTCGTCTCGCCACAGTCAATGTGGGCGACTTGAACCGCTTTGAAGACGGCGTGGAAGTCACGCCGGAGCTCATGGTGCAAGAGGGATTGATCAAGAAGATCCGGGACGGTATCAAGGTGCTCGGAGATGGCGACCTGGATGTGGCCCTAACTGTCAAGGCGCATCATTTCAGTGGGGCCGCCGAAGAGAAGATCCGCGCGGCCGGCGGCAAGGCCGAGGTGATCTAGTTGGGTATAGTCAGCACCCTTCGTCGAGCGTGGAGGATCCCGGATCTGCGAAAGCGGATCCTGTTCACCCTTTACATGCTCTTGGTGTTCCGGTTGGGTACGCACGTACCCGTGCCCGGCATCGAACCGGCGGTTCTGGAGGAGCTGTTTGGCAGAGGATCCCTGTTCGGATTGCTGGACATGTTCGCCGGAGGGGCGCTGAGTAGCTTCTCCATCTTTGCGATGAGCATTACTCCGTACATTAACGCTTCGATCATCATGCAGTTGCTCACCGTGGTGATTCCGAAGCTGGAGCAATGGTCGAAGGAAGGCGAAGAGGGACGGCGCAAGATGACCCAATGGATCCGCTACATGACCTTGGTCTTGGCGCTAATCCAGGCCAGCGGCATGTCTTTCTACATGCGGGGACAGGGCGCTCTGGCCCGGGCGGATGCTTTCGGTTTGCTCAGCGTCATCATTACCATTACTGCCGGCACAGTGTTCCTCATGTGGCTGGGCGAGCAGATCACGGAGAGCGGTATCGGAAACGGTATATCCATTCTCATCTTCTCGGGGATCGTATCTCGAGTTCCGGCCGGTGCCGTCGGTTTGGTCGCCTATGTGCGGGAGGGAACCGTATCGCTCCTTAACGTTCTCATACTACTGACCATTGGACTGGCCGTCATCGCCGCCGTAGTGTTCGTGCAGGAGGGGCGTCGACGGATACCGGTGCAGTACTCCAAGCGGGTCGTCGGGAGAAGAATGTACGGTGGACAGACCACCCATATTCCTCTGCAGATCAACCAGGCCGGAGTGATTCCCGTAATCTTTGCTTCGTCGGTACTGGCGTTCCCGCCGACCATATCCCAGTTCATAGCGCACCCATGGGCCCAGGCCCTGGCGCGTACCCTGGATTACGGGACGACGTTGCACACTGCACTGTATTTCGGCATGATCGTGTTCTTCACGTATTTCTATACCGCGGTGACCTTCAACCCGCACGACGTGGCGAACAATATCCGGAAATACGGTGGTTTCATCCCGGGCCGGCGCCCCGGACGGGCTACGGCCGAATACCTGGACCGGGTGTTGGTGCGGATAACACTACCCGGCGCCATTTTCCTCGGCACTGTGGCGGTATTTCCGAACTTCTTCCAGGGTATTACCGGGGTTCCGGGAATCTACTTCGGTGGAACCGCCCTGTTGATCACCGTGGGAGTGGCCCTGGAGACCATGAAACAGATCGAAGCCCAGCTGCTGATGCGTCAGTACGAAGGATTCATGCGTTAGGGGGAAGTTAGGGATGCACTTGGTATTGCTCGGGCCACCCGGAGCTGGTAAAGGAACGCAGGCGACGATCCTCGCACGGGATTTGCGTCTGGCTCATATCTCCACCGGCGACATGCTTCGAACCGCCGTCAGAGAGGGCAGCGATCTGGGTCTAGCGGCCCGAGAATACATGGATCGGGGCGAGCTGGTTCCCGATGAACTGGTGATTGCCTTAATCCAGGATCGGCTCGGGGCCCCCGATGCCCGCGGCGGCTTCATCCTCGACGGCTTTCCCCGGAATGTGTCCCAGGCGGAAAGATTGGACGAGATCCTCGAGGAACTGAACTTGCCCCTGGAACTGGTGCTGAACTTGCAGGTGCCCGAGGCGGAACTCATTCGCCGGATGACCGGTCGACGGGTTTGCCCCGGTTGTGGAGAGAGTTACCACCTGGTGTTCAATCCTCCCAAGTCCCTCGGGGTGTGCGACCAGTGCGGAGAAGATCTGATACAGCGCGACGACGATAAAGAAGCCACCGTTCGGATGCGGCTTGAGGTTTACGAGCGGGAGAACGCTCCCCTGGTCGAGTACTATGGCGAAGCGGGGCTCTTGGTGGATATAGATGGTCGGGGAACCGTTGAGCAGGTATACGACCGCATTCGCAGCGAGCTGAAATGAGGATCGTTTGATCGTCGTCAAGTCCGAGAGGGAACTCGAGAAGATGCGACGGGCAGGAGCCCTGGTCGCGGATGTAATGCAGTCGGTCGTCAAGGTGGCTGCCCCCGGGCTCACCACCGGAGAGTTGGACGCCCTGGCCGAAGCCGGCATTACCGCCGCGGGGGCGATCCCGGCCTTTAAGGGATATCGAGGCTTCCCGGCCAGCCTATGCACCAGCCTGAATTCCCAGGTGGTGCACGGCATCCCCGGAGGGCGAGTATTGCAGGAGGGTGATCTCCTGAGCCTTGACCTCGGGGCAATTGTCGAGGGATACTACGGCGACATGGCCGTGACCGTGGCAATCGGTGAAGTGTCCGAGGAGGCGCGGCGCCTTCTCCGGGTGGGCAGGGAATCCCTGGAGGCCGGAATCGCCCGGGTTCGAGCGGACGGACGGCTGACCGACATTTCCCACGCCGTTCAAACCGTAGCCGAGGCGGCCGGATTTTCGGTGGTGCGGGATTTCGCTGGCCATGGGATCGGCCGCGAGATGCACGAAGATCCGCAGATTCTCAACTTCGGAGCGCCCGGGCGGGGTCCCCGCCTTAAGAAAGGCATGGTATTGGCCATCGAGCCGATGGTTAACCTCGGGGACTATCGTGTGAGGACCGAAGAGGATGGATGGACCGTCGTCACCGTTGATGGAGAGTTATCAGTGCATTTCGAGCACACCGTGGCGGTAACTTCCAACGGTCCCGAAGTACTTACGGATCCGGGGCGGCGTATTGAATAGAAGTGGTGAGGCCTTGCAGATCAATCAACAGGGAGGTGTCCCCGTGGGGGATATGAGAATCGGTGACGTCGTTCGGTCGACGGCCGGACGCGACGCCGGTGATCCCTACGTGGTCGTAGGTGTCTCGGAGGAACGAGTGCTATTGAGCGAGGGCGGTCGAAGGAGTTTGCGTCGGCCCAAGTCGAAGAACCCCCGGCACGTGGTTCGGGTGGGAAGAATCGATGAGTTCCTGGCCTCCCGCATAGAGTGCAGACGGAGTAGAGACGAAGATATAGCCGAGTTCATCGCCGTGTTTCATCGGCAAACCGGAGATAGAAACCGTGAACACATTTGCGTAACGGAGTGCGCGGGGATACCCCGCGACGGTGAGGGGGCTGGTCAAGCAGATGGCTAAAAAAGACGTCATCGAAGTAGAGGGTACCGTAGCAGAGCCCCTTCCCGGGGGCATGTTCCAAATCGAGCTGGAAAACGGGCACAAGATTCTCGCCCATATCTCGGGAAAGATCCGGATGAGCTATATCCGCATCCTCCCCGGCGATCGGGTGACGGTCGAACTGTCGCCCTACGATCTCACCCGGGGCAGGATCACGTGGAGACATCGGTCCTAGTCCCCGGGATGGACCGGCCCGGTATCATTCTCTCTTGGGGGTATTACCGTGAAAGTCCGAGCGTCTATTAAGAAGATGTGCGACAAGTGCAAGATCATTCGCAGACACGGGATTCTGATGGTGATCTGTGATAATCCCAAACACAAACAGCGCCAAGGTTGAAGGGGTGCGGAGGTGAAGGAGAATGGCTCGTATAGCCGGCGTCGATCTCCCCAGGGAGAAGCGCATTGAAATAGCGTTAACCCGGATTTATGGTATTGGCGCTTCAAACGCACGACGCATACTCGATGAGGCTGGGGTCGATCACAACGTTCGCGTTAAGGATCTGTCCGAGGCCGAGATCAACAATGTACGCCAAGTAATCGATGAACACTATCGGGTCGAAGGAGACCTGCGACGCGAGCGCCAGCAAGACATTAAGCGCTTGGTAGACATCGGATCGTACCGTGGAATCCGTCACCGGCGCGGTATGCCCGTCCGGGGTCAGCGTACCAAGACCAATGCCCGGACCCGCAAGGGTCCCACCCGCAGGCCGGGTCGCCGGTAGACAACGATTCGACACCGAGAGTTTCTGATTGAGGAGGGTTGAAATGGCTCGAAGAAGACCCAGAACTACGCGTGCCCGTCGCCGCGTCCGCAGGAATATCGAGAAGGGGCACGTTTATATTAAGTCCACCTTTAACAATACGACCGTTACGATCACCGATACAGACGGTAACGCTTTTGCATGGGGGACCTCGGGAACGGTAGGTTTCAAGGGTTCTCGAAAGAGTACCCCCTTCGCCGCGGGCATGGCCGCGGAAAAGGCCGCGCGAGATGCCATGGTGCACGGACTCCGTGAAGTTGCCGTTTTCGTAAAAGGACCCGGTTCCGGCAGGGAAGCCGCCATCAGATCGTTGCAGGCTGCGGGCCTGGAGATTAGTTCGATCAAGGACGTTACCCCGCTACCGCACAATGGGTGTCGTCCACCGAAGAGACGCCGCTGAGGCAGTTAGGAGGTCAGGACTTTGGGTAGATATACGGGCCCGAGTTGCCGCATATGTCGGCGCGAGGGCGATAAGCTCTTTCTAAAGGGCGATAGATGTTTTACCGAGAAATGCGCCATGGATCGACGGGGTTACCCGCCGGGAGACCATGGCCAGAGCCGTCGACGGAAGCAGAGTGAATACGGACTTCAGCTTCGCGAGAAGCAGAAGACCCGTCGGATCTACGGTGTCATGGAGGGTCAGTTCCACGGTTACTACCAGAAGGCTACGCGCCAAAAGGGTGTAACCGGCGAATTGCTCCTGCAGATGCTGGAACGCAGGTTGGACAACGTCATATTCCGCATGGGGTTGGCTTCGTCTCGAACCGAGGCGCGCCAGATGGTCCGCCACGGGCACTTCCTGGTGAACGGTCGTAAGACAGATATTCCCTCTTACGAGGTTCGCGAAGGGGATGTCATCGAGCTAAAGCAGGCTTCGAGGCAGAACCCTCGCTTCCAGGAGATGGCCGAGCTCGCCGAAACTCGAACGATTGTGGAGTGGCTGAGTATGGACTGGGAAACCTTCCGGGGTACGGTGCAGCGCTTGCCGGCCAGGGAAGACATCGATATTCCCGTCAAAGAACACCTCATCGTCGAGATGTACTCCCGTTGAGGAATTGCGTCCGATTCAAGTGATGTAGGGGGGCGGCGGATGCTAGAGATAGAGAGACCGACCATCCGATGTGAGGGTGGCAACGAAGATGGGTCCTACCAGAGATTCGTGGTTGAGCCCCTGGAGCGAGGCTATGGAACGACGCTGGGTAACTCCCTGCGTCGCGTACTCCTCTCCTCGATTCCGGGTGCGGCTGTGACGTCGATCGAGATCGAAGGAGTTAGACATCAGTTCGATACAGTGCCCGGTGTCGTCGAAGACGTAACGGAGATCATTATGAACCTCAAGGGATTGGTGCTCCGTTCCTTTTCGGCGGACCCCCAGCGCCTCGTGCTCGAGGTCGAGGGCGAGGGTCAGATGACGGCGGCGGACCTAAAACTCCCCGCCGATGTGGAACTGCTGAACCCGGAGGCCCACATTGCGACCCTGGATCACCGTGGCCGCTTGTACATGGAGATGATAGTCAAGCAGGGACGCGGTTACGTCCCGGCCCCGGAGAATAAAGAAGAGGGGCAGGCCATCGGAGTCATCGCGGTCGATAGTCTCTTCAGTCCGGTCCGCAGAGTCAACTTCTCCGTGGAGAACACCCGGGTCGGCCAGATTACCGACTACGATCGACTGGTGCTCGAGGTTTGGACCAACGGAAGCATTACCGCCGATGAGGCGGTCGGCCTCGCCGCCAAGGTGATCCGGGAGCACCTCGCCCTTTTTGTCGGATTGACGGAACAGGCGGAAGAAACCCCGGAGATCATGGTGGAACCGGAAGAAGAAGAGCGCAATCGTCTCCTGGAACGGAGCATAGAGGAGCTGGGATTGTCCGTTCGGTCCTTCAACTGCCTCAAGCGGGCGGGGATCGATACCATCGGGCAACTGCTCGCATATACTCCGGCCGAGATGCTCAAGATACGGAATCTCGGGGAGAAGTCCCTCGAGGAAGTTACGGAAAAGCTTAGCGAGCACGATCTCGAACTGACCGATGCCGAATAGGTTTCGCCCAGGCCGTTGAGATCGTGAACTGAGGGGAGATGGCGCTGAGTGCGTCCGAAGAAATTGAATCGACCAAAGGATGAGCGAAAGGCCTTGCTTCGGGGTTTGGTGACCGCCGTATTGGAGCATGAGCGCGTGGAGACCACCGATGCTCGGGCCCGGGCAGTTCAGCCCCTTGTGGAGAAATTGATCACACTGGGTAAACGTGGTGATCTGCATGCATTCCGGCAGATCCTGTCTTTCATAAACGATGAAACCGTGGCGAAGAAGGTAGTCGATACCCTCGGTCCCCGCTACCAGGATCGACCGGGAGGCTATACGCGCCTTCTGAAGACCGCACCGCGTCGCGGTGACGGTGCGCCGATGTCCATCCTGGAACTGGTTTGAAGGAGGCGCTCGCGGTGAATGCTGCGGGCCCTCCTCTCATCGAATTCCGGGAGGCTGGCTTCACGTATCGACGCGGCGAAGAGGGAGAAATCCCGGCGGTCAAAGGAGTCAGTCTCTGCATTGAGCGCGGGGAGTTCGTCGCCGTCGTCGGAAGCAATGGTTCGGGCAAATCCACTTTGGCGAAGATGATGAATGCCCTCCTTGTACCCACCGAGGGCGATGTCGTCGTCGACGGGATGTCGACTGCGGACGAAGCGAAGGTGTGGGATATTCGCCGGATGGTGGGCATGGTCTTCCAAAACCCTGACAACCAGTTGGTCAGTACGACGGTCGAGGAAGAAGTGGCCTTTGGCCTCGAGAATCTAGGAGTGCCCACCGATGAGATGCACCGCGTGATCGATCGGGTTCTGGGTGAAATCGGGCTGGGCGATCTTCGCCGACGCGAGCCACACAACCTGTCCGGGGGGCAGAAACAGCGGGTAGCCATCGCGGCGGTCTTGGCCATGCAGCCGGAGTGCATCGTGATGGACGAGGCCACATCGATGCTGGATCCCCGTGGGCGCCTGGATGTCATGGAAACCGTCCGCCACCTCTGTAGGGATCGGAACCTGGCCGTGGTTTTCATCACCCACTTCATGGAAGAGGCCGTGGAAGCCGATCGGGTCGTAGTTTTCAGTGATGGTACGGTGGCGACCGACGGGACTCCGAGGAACGTGTTTGGTGACGGAATCGATCTCGACGCCGTGGGGCTGGACGTCCCGGTGGTGACGGCCCTGGCCCGGGGACTGGTAGACCGGGGATTCGGCCTCGATCCGGCGACGACGCGGCTCGATGAGTTAGTGGAGGCAGTATGCCAATTGCGCTCGAGAACGTAACCTATGTCTATGCTCCCGATACTCCCTGGGAGCAGGAGGCTCTATCCGGGGTCAGCGTCGAGGTGCAGGACGGCGACTTCCTCGGGATCGTCGGGCCCACGGGATCGGGTAAGTCGACCTTGATCCAGCACATGAACGGACTCCTGTTGCCCACCCACGGTCGCGTACTGGTCGACGGAGAAGAGGTGGGCAAGGATCGAAAGGCCCTCCGAGCTCTGCGCCGCAAGGTGGGGATGGTGTTCCAGTACCCGGAACACCAGCTTTTCGAGGAAACGGTCGAGGCGGACATTGCCTTTGGTCCGAAGAACCTAGGGCTGGATAGCGACGAGATCGCAGAACGGGTGCGCTGGGCGGTGACCTCGGTGGGACTGCCGGACGACATTCTCGAGCGTTCACCCTTCGAATTGTCGGGTGGACAGATGCGGAGGGTCGCCATTGCCGGGGTATTGGCCATGCGAGGTACGGTCCTGATTTTAGATGAGCCCACGAGCGGACTGGACCCCCGGGGAAGGGCTGGCCTCGTCGAGCAGCTGAAGCGGTTGAACCGGGCGGGAATCACGATGATTATGGTTTCTCACAGCATGGAAGACATGGCGCAGCTGGTCAATCGCATCGTCGTTCTTTCGGAGGGCAAGGTTGTAATCGATGACTCCAAGCGCGCGGTTTTCTCGCGCCTCGAGGATCTGGCGAACCTATCCCTGGACGTGCCCCGGGTGACCAACGTCATGTTGGAAATGCGACGGGCCGGGCTGCCCGTCCCCTTGGATGTCCTGACGGTTAATGAGGGAATAGAGGCTTTGTGCCAAGTATTGCGAGGATCCGACATTGTTGAGGAATAGCGTGACCATAGGTCAATACCTTCCCGGAGAGTCTCCGGTTCACCGCCTGGATCCTCGTACGAAGATTCTGGGCGTTTTGGCCTACGTCATCATTCTATTCCTAGTCAAGGATTTTTTGGGTTACGGCATCATGGCGATCATTACAGCACTGACCGCGTCTGCCGCCCGGATACCGGTGAAAATGCTCATTCGCGGACTGCGCCCGGTCCTGTTCATAATCATTCTCACGGTGGCCTTGAACGCGATCATGACCCCCGGCGAGGTCCTCTACCGGTTGGGGCCCTTGGCCGTGACCCGGGAGGGCTTATTTCAGGCAGCCATGATGGCGTGCAGACTTCTGCTGCTCATCGTTACAACGTCGATGCTCACGCTGACCACCGCGCCCATCGATCTGACCGACGGCCTGGAATACCTCATGGGTCCCTTCCGCCGGATTGGTGTTCCCGCCCACGAATTGGCTATGATGATGACCATTGCTTTGCGGTTCATTCCAACCTTGTTGGATGAGGCGGAACGGATCATGAAGGCACAGATGGCCCGCGGTGCCGACTTCCAGAGCGGGGGATTTGTCCAAAGGGCCAAGAGCATGGTGCCGCTGTTGGTTCCCCTGTTCGTGAGCGCGTTCCGCCGCGCGGATGATCTCGCCCTGGCGATGGAAGCGCGCTGTTACCGCGGAGGGGAAGGTCGCTCGCGGTTCAAGATCTTGCGGCTGGGTTCCCGCGATGTCGCCGCCGGCGTCTTCATGGCCGCCGGGTTCGCCGTCGCTCTGGTGGTGTGATCGGTGCCCATCGCGCTAACCGTCGCGTACGATGGTACGAAGTTCCATGGATTTCAGCGCCAACGCGAGGAGCCGACCGTTCAAAGTGTTTTGGAAGAATCTCTGCGACGGGTGAACGACGGGCCGACGGGGATACGGGGAGCGGGCAGGACGGATGCCGGAGTGCACGCCCTCGGACAGGTCGTGTCCTTTGAGCCGAGAGTCGCCATTCCGCTGCATCGTTGGCCCAGGGCCCTCAACGGGAGCCTACCCCGGGGAATATGGGTCCGCGATGCGAGGTGGGCGCCCGAGGGCTTCCGTCCCGTCGGATGGTCGACCTGGAAACACTATCGATATTGCATGCGCACCGACGATACCGGCTTACCGTTTCTGTCCGAGTTCTGTTGGTACCTGTTCCGGCCATTGGATGTGGGAGAGATGTCCCGGGCGTGCGCATTCCTGGCCGGAAGACGCGATTTCGCCGCCTTTCAAGTCACCGGCCGACCGGTGAAGAGTACGGTGCGAACCATGTACCGGATCGAGACGAATTGCATCGGTGGCTTGGTCACGGTGGATTTCGTTGCCGACGGGTTCCTTTACAAGATGGCCCGCAGTATCGCGGGCACCCTGGTGGAGATCGGCAAGGGGACGATGACGATCGAGGAGATGATGGCGGCGCAAGAGCTGGGGGATCGATCGCGCATGGGTCCGACGGCCCCGGGACATGGTCTTTTCCTGGTATCCGTGGGTTATCCGCAGGGAACGCTGTACCACGACGATTGACGCCCGTTGGCGCAGTAGGTAGAATCGAAACTGTTCCTTAAGAGCACTACGAGGGAGGACACGATGAAGGATACGTATATGGCGAAGGAGGCGGAGGTTGTCCGCGACTGGTGGGTCGTCGATGCTTCGGGGATTCCCCTGGGGCGTCTGGCCACGTTTGTCGCCCAAATTCTCCGCGGCAAGCATAAGCCCACCTTTACCCCGCACGTCGACGTGGGAGACCACGTGATCGTGATTAACGCTTCCAAGGTCGTACTTACCGGACGGAAGAGGGACCAGAAGTTCTATCACTCTCACAGTGGCTACCCGGGAGGGTTGCGGAGCACCCCTTACGGTGAACTGATGGATAAGAAGCCCACGTTCGTCGTCGAGAAGGCGGTTCGCGGCATGTTGCCCAAGAACAAGCTGGGTCGTCGCATGATCAAGAAACTAAAGGTATACGCCCGTGAGGATCATCCGCACGAGGCGCAGTCACCACAGTCGTTAGAGGTACAGCTTTAGTCCCACAGGAGAGGAGGAGTTATCTTGGCATTGGTACAGTTTTGGGGTACTGGTCGTCGTAAGAAGGCCGTTGCCCGCGTGAGACTGGTCCCCGGAGATGGTCGGATCACCGTTAACGAGAAGGATGTAAACGACTATTTCCCCCTGGCTACAATGCGTGAATGGGCCCTTACTCCCCTGCGGGTTGTGAATGCTTTGTCCGAGTACGATGTGATCGCAAGAGTGCACGGCGGTGGCGTTTCCGGACAGGCGGGCGCACTGCGCCATGGACTCGCCCGGGCGTTGATCGTGGCCCAGCCCGAGCTGCGCAAGCGGCTGAAGGTGGAAGGGCTGCTCACGAGGGATCCCCGTATGAAGGAGCGCTACAAGTACGGGCTAAAGAAAGCGCGGAAAGCGTCTCAGTTCTCGAAGCGTTAATTCGGCGGGAATTCCCGTGAGGTTAGCGATACGTATCCTCAACGTGATATTTGGTTGGGCAATAGTTACGTCTTGCCCCCGCCGGTATCCGGTGGAAAAAAGGATGTCGCTCGAGACTTCGTTTTCCGTCTGGAACCGCTGGAGGCATTGACCCCCGGTCCCTACGGTCCTCCCCTATGGATTCATGCGACGCGGATGCTGGCCGGTATCCGCGTCGGTCATCTTTCCGCGCCTCCCCATCGCGCATCCAAATCCCACCGCAGCGTCTTGCAGCGGAGCCCCGATTCATCCAATTGCCCCCGTGGTATACTCCTAGCTGGGGACGTATGAGTCCCGGTTTGGGAGGTGAAGCAGTGATGGAAACTGGAGTCGTCGGGGCTGCCCTGTTGCCCCATCCGCCCATCCTGTTCGAAGAGGTGGGAGGAGAAGAGTCGCGGAAGGTGGACGCCACCCGGGAGTCCGTCAAACGAGGGGCGACGTGGATTGACGACTTGGGCGCCGACGTTCTGATTGTGGTTTCGCCGCACGGTCCAGCCACTATGGGAAGAGTCACCGCCATGGGGGGTGACCGATTCGATGGTGACCTGCGGCGTTTTGGAGCACCTGAAGTTCGCATCGAAATGGACCTTCACCCGGGCTTGCTGGCGGGGGTGACCGCCGCGGCCGGGGAGGTGGGGATATCACTGGACGTGGACCGGGCATATGCCAATCGTCCGGACCACGGACTGGTAGTTCCCCTGGCGGCGCTCCGCGACGAGGGGATCGATCGCCCCGTGGTGGCCCTGGGTTATCCCGCCTTGGACCGGGAGGACCTGCAGCGCCTTGGTCGTGCTCTGAACGCAGCATGCGCCGATAGGGGCGTGTACGCAGTCGTCATTGCTAGCGGGGATCTATCGCACCGCCTCAAGCCGGAGGCTCCCGCCGGGTTCCACCCGGAGGCTGCGAGATTCGACCGCCGATTGATCCAGGCCTTTAGGAGCGGAGATCACGATTCGCTGCGGGGAATCCCCGATGATCTCTTGGATGTGGCGGGTGAGTGCGGGTATAGGCCCCTTCTCCTCGCCCTCTCGG
>PWSR01000024.1 GCA_003563985.1 Clostridia bacterium
TCACCGTGGGTAGGCCCCAGTCCCCGTATCCCCGCGGATCCACGGTCGCATCCCCGGGGGCATCGTGGCGCCGGAGTTCGATGGCGGCGAAGGACGTTCCCCCCAGGCCAGCCACGTTGATCCCGTCGACTCCCAGGGCAACCAGTTCGCGGGCATCTTCCAGGGAAATCCCGGTCCCGACCTCCTTGACCACCACGGGAACGGAAGCCGCGCGAAGGATTTCGCCGATGGCAGCGGTCACCCCGGAAAAACAACGATCCCCCTCGGGCATGAGCATCTCCTGGAGGGGATTGAGATGTAGCTGCAGGATGTCTGCATCGATAGCCGTCACCGCCTGCACCGCAGCTTCGGCGTCGATACTGGCGGGAAGGTTGGCGAACAGCAACCCGGTCCGCTCCGGCGCACCGGCGGCTGCATACGTGGAGACCAGGTCATCGCGATCCAGGGCGGCGGTTTGGGATCCCACCGCCATGCTCCATCCCGCCGAGCGGGCTGCACGGCCCAGCGCCGCGTTGATCTCTTCGGCCTCGGGAGGCCCGCCGGTCATCGCATCGATGAAAAAGGGGGACGGGATGACCCGTCCCCACACGTTGGTTTCGAGGCGAATGCGATGAAAATCGAGTCCCGGCAGGGCGCGATGCACCAACCGGACATCGGAGAAACCCGCCCGCGGGAGACCGCTTCCGGTCTCCACCGCCAACCGGATATGATCCAGCTTGCGGTCCAGTCGGGACGTGGGTCCCCGCTCGTCGCGGTGCACGATCGGTTCCCTACTCCTCTTTTTCTTCGTTTTCTTCGCTTTCTCCGCCATTCTCAGTCTTTTCGGTTTCCTCGTTCTCTTCTTCTTCGTCCCGGAGTCGATCCCGGGTCTCGGTCAGAAGATCACCGAAGACGTCACCGAGGGTGAGGTTGCCGGTTCGACGCGCAGCCTGTTTCCGCGGCTTCGGCTCCACCTCGCGGCGGGCCTCCTTGAGGCTCAGGCTGATCCGGCGCTCTTCCGGCTGGACCCTGAGCACCTTGACCTGCACGTCCTCGCCCTCGGAAACGACTTCACTGGGCTCGGTGACGTGGTAGTCGGCCAGCTCCGAGATGTGGACGAGACCCTCTACCCCGGGCTCCAACTGAACGAAGGCACCGAAGGGCGCAATGCGCATGATCCGCCCCTTGACGACCTCGCCGGCGGAATAGTTCTCCGCGATGCTCTCCCAGGGATCCGCGAGGAGCTGCTTGAGGCCGAGGGAGATCTTCTCCCCTTCGCGGTCTACCTTGAGGACCTGCACATCGATCTCCTCGCCGACCTTGAGCACGTCGGAGGGATGATCCACGCGGCCCCAGGACATCTGGGATACGTGCAGCAAACCGTCGACGCCGCCGAGATCCACGAAGGCTCCGAAGTCGGTCAAGCCCTTTACGACACCCGAGCGAACCTGGCCTTCCTCGAGCTCCGCCCAGGTTTCGTCGCGCTGTTGGGCGTATTCGTTCTCAATGACGGCCTTGCGGGAAATGATGATCCGGTTCTTGTTGCGGTCCAGCTCGACCACCTTGGCGCGGACATCCTCGCCGACGTACTGGGATAGGTCGCTTACGAAACCGCGGTCGACGTGGGATGCCGGCATGAAGCCGCGCAGACCCAAGACGTCCAAGACCAAACCGCCCTTCACTTCCTCGACGACGGGGGCCTCAATGATGGCACCCTCTTCATGGAGTTCGTACAAGTGATCCCAGGCGATCTCATCCAATGCACGGCGATAGGAGGCCAAAACCGCGCCATCCCGGCCGTCCACGCTGAGGATGTAGACCGGTATCTCCTGGCCCACGCTGAATACTTCCTGGGGCTTATCGCCGGACTTGAGGCGCAACTCGGAGTAAGGAATGACGCCGTCGGACTTGTACCGGACGTCGACGAGGACGTTCTCCTCGTTCACCTGTACAACGGTACCCTCGAGCACGTCACCGGGCTGAAGCGGATCGAAATCCAGGGCTTCGGCATCCTCCATGGTGAGGATCTCGTCGGAATCCTCTTCTTCGGAGGCTTCCTCTTCCGGGGCTTCCGCCACGGCAGTCTCGTCGCAAGGAGCCTCTCCGCAGGGCTCCTCGTCGGCGGACTCCTCCTCGCAGGGAGCCTCTTCACAGGGCTCCTCTTCACAAGGTTCCGCGACCTCTGCGCATTCCTCGGCGACCACCTCGTCGGCCGATTCCTCCTCGACGTCCGCAACCTCCTGGGAGGCCCCTTCGTCGTGGCAGGGGGCGGGAGCTTCCTCGGAATTACATTCCTCGGTGGCCTCCGTCGCCTCGGTCAGCTCGTCTGTGCACTCTTCTTCGACTTCATTGCAGTCTTCGCGAATCTCTTTTTCGTCACGAAACACGTAAAGATTTCCTCTCCTTCGTCGGTCCCTAAGCTTCAAATGCTCTGCGCAAATACCCCTACCCCTGCGGAAGCTTCGACCTTGATGATCAAACCGGGGATGACCCCGCGAACCCGAGCGTCCGCTCCTCCCCTCCTGCGACCGGTATACCCGGTCAACCTATACGATAGCAGACCAATACCTATATGGCCAGTTGCCCATCAACACCCCGATATCCGCCGGGCAACCTCTTGCAGGCTCTCCAACGGGGTGGACGTTCCTCCGACGACCGCAAACCTCGTATAGCGCTCCAATTCGGGTAAAGGGAGCTCCATCGCCTTTTCTACGCAGTACACCGGGGTTCCTGCTTCTTTTACAACTTGTGCCAGTGCCGCGGTGTTGGAACTGTTGGCACCGCCGACGACAACCACGGCGTCCACTTCGCGGGCCATCCGGGCCACGGTCTCCCTTCGGTGGGCGACCACGGTGCAGATGGTGTCGCGAACCCACAGCCGGTCGGTGACCTCCCGGAGGGCCTGCAACACGCCCTCCACCAGGGATGGGTCGAAGGTGGTTTGAAACACGACGGCCCTCCGCTGCTTCGGAGAGAGTGCCCGGGCGGCAGCGGCCGTAGACACCACCTCGGTGCCCGGCCCGGCGTGACCCACGACTCCCTCCACTTCCGGATGATCGGCGCGGCCGACCACGACCACGGGCCACCCGGTCTCGGCGGCATCGCGGGCCGCCCGCTGTGCCCTGCGAACCCGCGGACACGTCGCATCGATAACCCGATGCGCACGAGATTCCAGGCGGTGCGCCACCTCCGGTGCGATACCGTGGCTTCGGATGATCACCGTCTCCTCCGGGCGGATTTCCTCGGGTGCGTAAACGACGCGAACGCCCCGCGCCCGCAGGTCCTCCATCACCGTGGGATTATGGGCGATCTCCCCGAGGACGGCGGCGGGGGTGGGACAATCATCGACGGCGTCCACGGCGCCTCGCACGCCGAAGCAGAACCCGCCGTCGGGCATCACCGTCACCTGTCGGCACCGCTTCGCATCAGTCACTGGAGAGTTCCTCGATTCTTAGAGACAGTTCCCGGGTCAATTCTTCCACGGCCCGGGCACGGTCGCTTCCATTGGTCGAATTCGTGTCCGGATAGAGGGGTTCGCCCACGCGCATCCGCAATCGGGAGCGAAAGCCGTACCGTCCGGCGATTCCCACGGGGACCAGGGGTGCACCGGACCGAACGGCGAGGAATGCGGCACCCCGCAAGAAGACCTGGGGTACTCCATCGCGTTTGCGGGTCCCCTCGGGAAACATGCCCACCGTCTCACCGTGTTCCAAGACATCCAGGGCAACCCGCACCGCCCTCCGGTCACCGGACTTCCGGTTCACCGGGAAGGCCAATATGTGGCTCAATAACCACCCGAGAACCGGAACCCCGAATAATTCCTCTTTGGCCATGAAACGAATGGGGCGGCGACTCACCACCGCGACGAAGGGTGGATCCCACCAGCTGATGTGATTGGCACAGATGATCGCCGATCCCCGGGAGGGAATGTTGTGGGACCGTTCCACCCGGGTGCGAAAACCCAGGGCAAAGATGATCCGCAACAGCCAGACTACGATCCAGTACGGTAGCGTATTCACCGCTTTACACGACTCCTTCGATCGATCTTTCCTTCGACCATGAATCGGATCTGTGACACCACGTCACATCGGGCCATCCGGGTACTGTCGATCATGATGGCATCCCGGGCGGGCCGCAGGGGGGATTCGGAACGGGTCGAATCGATCCGGTCCCTCTCCACCACGCTGGAGGCGGCTTCATCCCAGCTCGCCGGCGAACCGGTACAATGTTTTTGCATCAGGCGTCGCATCACGCGAACCGGCATCGCCGCCGTAAGGAACACTTTAACCGGGGCATCCCGCAGGACGCAGGTACCGATGTCGCGTCCATCCATTACGACGCCTCCGGAGCGGGCAAGGCTTCTCTGTTTGTCTACCAGGGCCCAACGAACCTCGGGAACGCTGGCGACAACGGAGACCCATCGCTCCACGGCGGGATCCCGCAGGTCCCGGGTGCGATCCCTGCCCCCGAGGTAGATCCGCGTCTCCCCCGCTTCTTCCCGGTAGTCGATATCCAACCCACGGGCGACTGCAAGGAGGCGCCGATCGTCATTCCAGTCGGAGGGTTCAAAGCCGCTTTCGATGGCGATGAGGGTCACCGCCCGGTACATTCCCCCCGAGTCGATATGGCGGTATCCGAGCAGGGCGGCCACATCCTTGGCCACCGTCGTCTTGCCCGCCCCCGCCGGTCCATCGATGGCAATGTTCGGCAGGTAGGAGATTGGATCGGTTGTCAAAAGGGACACCTCCCGGTTTGCAACCCTCGCCGTCGAGCAGCGCGGCAGCTTCTGCGAGCCGTGACTGCGGGGATGGGGTTATCGCCGCCAGCTGAGTATACAACCGCCCGGCACCGGGGAACAAGACATGTCGCCGGGAGGTACCTGCAAGCATGCAGAGATCAGACCTCGCCAGCTCCGGGACTCCCGAGGGAATCCCGCGGACCCGAGGGATTAATCAAGACCTGGGGATCGCCGGTGTGGGGGTGGGATATGACCGCGACCGGAAGGCCGTAAACGCGGCTCAGCGCCTCCTGGGTAAAGACCTCCCGGGGGGTCCCCCGGCTCCAAACGCGTCCCGCCTTGAATACCGCGATCTCATCGCAGTACAGGGCGGCCATATTGAGGTCGTGGAGGATGGTCAGCACGGCGATGTTCTCCCGACGCGCTAGGTCACGGGCCCGTTCCATCAACCCCCGACCCTGGCCGGGATCGAGGTGCGAAGTGGGCTCATCCAACAGGAGTATGGAGGGTTCCTGGGCCAGCGCCCGGGCGAATAGCACTCGCCTCTGTTCTCCTCCGCTCAATTCGAGGTAAGACCGACCCTCCAGGGGACTCACCTCCGCAGCCACCAGGGCGCGATCGACGGCATCGCGATCCACCCGCCTCTCACCGGACCACGGTGACTGGTGCGGCATGCGACCCATGGACACGATCTCCCGCACCGTGAAATCGAAGATCAAGGGCGACGATTGCGGAACCACCGCCAGGGCCCGGGCCAGACCGGGCCGGGACCAGGAGCCCAGATCGCACCCCATCACGCGGATCTCGCCCCGGTGCAGCGGCAATATCCCGGTGATCGCCCGGAGGAGGGTGGTCTTGCCGGCCCCATTGGGCCCGACTACGCCCAGGACGGAACCCCGCTCCAGGGACAGGTCCACATCCTCGAGCACGACCGTATCCCCGTATCCCGTGGACACATCGAATAATTCGAGGGCTGGCATCGATTGCTTCATGGCTTGATCGTCCTCCCCCGTCGCAGCAGGTAGAGGAAGAAAGGACCCCCGAGGATCGCGGTGAGGATACCCACGGGCATCTCCGAGGGTGACATAACGGTTCGGGCGACGAGGTCCGCCATGATCAGGAAAGGGGCCCCGGCCAGGGCGGAGGCGGGGACGAGGATCCGGTGATCGGGACCCACGACCAACCGAACCATATGGGGCACGATTAGGCCGACGAATCCGATGGTACCGGAGACCGATACCGCGGCGGCCGCCAGCATGGAAGCAGAGAGCAGGGACCGAAGGCGCAATTTCCGGACGTCGATGCCCAGGTGCGCCGCCGTTTCATCCCCGAACAACATGGCGTTGAGCTGTTTGGCGTAAATCAGCA
>PWSR01000147.1 GCA_003563985.1 Clostridia bacterium
CGGGAACGTATTTCAGGGCATTCCCCACGAGATTCTGCAGCGCGACTTCCATCCACCGGGGTTCGACGAGCCACGTCGATTCCCCGACGATCTCGGCGTTCACACCCTTTTCTCGGATGTGGCTCGAGAAGTCGTCCAACACTCCGCGTACCAGGCGCTGCATGTTCGTGGGCGCTTTCACGAAGCCGGAGCGGAGCATCTGCGATGCGCTCAGGTCGGTGAGACTCCGCGCCAGGTCATCCAATCGGTCGATTTCCCGGTCGATATGTTGGAGAAAATCTCGCTGCAACTCGGGATCCGGATCGGGATCGTCCATTAAACCCTGCGCCAGCGCGCGCAGTGAGGCCAGGGGAGAGCGGATCTCGTGGGAGGCATTGTCGACGAACATCCGACGCATCCGATCCTCCCGTCGGAGGGAGTCGAGCATGTGCTGGAAGGCCCGGGCGAGCTCCCCGACCTCATCCGACGAGCTGGTGGTGTCGACATTCCAATCCAGTCGCCCATCCGCCAGCCGGTTTGCGCCCCGCGCCAGTTGGCGTAGCGGGTGAGTCAAAGATGAGGCAAAGGCATATGCGAGAACCCCGGCCACCAATCCCCCTACTGCGGCACCCCAAAGGAGGAGAATCCGGGTGGTTTGCAGCCCTTGCAGTACCGGGCTCATGTCGGCGGAGAGGAAGGCCGCCCCGACCACCGTATCAGCCCTAAATATCGGTACTGCGGCGTACATCACGCTGGCATCTTCTGTGACCACGATCCTATCGCTGGAATCGCCCTCCAGGGCAGAGCTCGCGGTGACGTCACCGATCTCTGCTCCCTCCATTTCCCCGAATCCGTCGGCCAGGACCCGGCCGCGGCGATCCAGGTAGAGCACCCGCGCACCGGTTCCCGCGGTCATGTCGCGGCTGGCCTGTCGCAGTTCATTCTGGTTGGAGGTATCCAGGGGGCCGGAAATGGCGTTTGCAGCCAAGTTGGCAGACATGATCAGGGCCGAGGCCTTCTCCTCCTCGAGGCTCGTTCTCATGTGAGACAGCACCAGGGTGCCCGCCAGGAGTATGGCGACGAATATGGTGGCGAAGTAACTCACCATGAGGCGGGTCCTAAGAGATCGCAGCATCGTTATCCTCGCTTTGCAGTGAAGGAATAGCCCACGCCCCAACGGGTTAGCAGATACGTGGGATTGGAAGGATCCTCCTCGATCTTCTTGCGGACTCGTCCCACGCACACATCCACGGTGCGCGTGTCGTAATGCTCCATTCCCCAAACCCGGTCGAGCAACTGCTCCCTTTCGAATACCCGGCCCGGGTGACGGGCCATCAGGTGCAATAGATCGAATTCCTTGGCGGTCAGTTCCGGGGTTCGCCGTCCCGCGATCGCCACGGTTCGGGCCTCGGGATCGATGACGATATCGTCGATTTCCAGGATGCACCCCTGCGTGTCCCGGGGGTGCTGGGTTCGCCTCAGTAGGGCCTTGATCCTGGCGATCAACTCCCGGGTATTGAAGGGTTTTGCCAGGTAATCATCGGCCCCCACTTCCAGGCCGACGATCTTGTCTACGTCTTCACCTTTAGCGGTGAGCATGATGATGGGCAAGGATTCGATACCCGGGGACTTCCTGATCTCCCTGCATACGGACAGGCCGTCTTTTCCCGGCAACATGAGATCGAGTATGACCAAATCGAATTCATGCTCCCGGGCCAACCGAAGGCCCGTTTCGCCATCGTGGGCGGGGGTTACATCGTATCCTTCCCGGTCCAGGGAGTGGGAAAGCCCTTTCACCAGGCCCGGTTCATCATCGACCAACAGGATCTTTTGTGGCAAATCGGTCACCTCCCGAACTCCGTCACACCAATGTTACAGGATGTAGAGATGTTTCGTCACAGATCGCCACTAGAGTATCGAGTAGTTAAGGCGTAGTCGAGATGATAACATTCAGAATGCCATGAGAGGTGAGACACATGCGTAAAGTTGCTTTTTGCACCGTAGTCATCCTCGGAGTCGCCCTGTTGTTTTCCGGTTGCGGCGCCGGCGTCTCCGCCGAACCGGGTCCCGAGGTCCCCGCGACGCCCTCGGCGAGGGAAGTAGACATCAACCTGCATCTTCCCGAATCCGGCGGCGGATGGTTGGAGCAGCGGACGGAGACCGTCGAGGTTCGCGGTGAGCCCCTGGAAACCGTCGTGATCGCACGTTGGCTGCAATCCGTCGAACATCTTCCCCCGGGAGTGGACGCCGACGCCGAGCTTCGAGGTGAGACGGTATACGTTTCCTTCAATGAAGCAATCCGAGACATATCTTTGGATTGGGAAGGTCTCATCGTAAAATCCTTGGTCAGCACCCTCGTGGAGATCGATGGAGCCGAAACGGTCCAGATATTGATCGATGGTAAGAAGGTCGGCACCCTCGCCGGAAATTCCGCCGTCGGAGAGCCCCTGGCACGAGATGATGCCGTATTGGCGCGGGAGGGCTCGGAATCCGAGGAGTTCATTCCCATTAGACCCGCGGACCCAAGGGAGGGCGAGATCTTCGTCTACGGAGAAATCGTGGGAGTATCCGATCCCCTCCAGGGATCAACCGTCGGCTGGATCGAGATCGAGCAGCACATCGCGGATGCCCAGACGCCGGAGGTCGATCCCAGGGTTGCCCTGACCATTGATGTCGTGATTCACCTCCAAGAGATCGATGCGGAGCGCAATGATCACTACAGCATGCTGGAAGTCGAGGATCTCGAGGTCGGAATGATCGTCGGGATCGTTATCAACGATGAAGGCATGGCCCGGGGGATTATCGTGGAATCCCGGGAGCAATAGGATTTCCTGGAAGATCGGATGAACGAAGGCAGTCGGCCGGCGGCATTCCCTGCGCCGGCTTTCTCTTTGGGCTGCCCTAGATGATAGATTGGATACATAGGATTCGTTGGGATGCGGTCGGATGGTGGCTGGCGTGTCCCGGTGGGGTAGAATATGCAGGGCATGACCAATGTACTTGGAGGGGGTAATACTGGTGGAATGGATCGATTGGGGAGACGGCTGGCAGATAAGCAAACTGTGCTACGGAGTCCTACCCATGGGACCCCTCCAGAAGGACCTGGGTCCCGAGCGCGGTGCCGAGTTACTGCTGGACGCGTTTCAGCGCGGCATCAACTTCATCGACACCGCCCAATCGTATCGTACCTACGACCACATACGCGGTGCCCTCGAGCAATGGAACGGACGCGTCTATATCGCGACGAAGTCGGGTGCGACCACCCGGGAGGATATGAAGCGGGCGGTGGAAGAGGCCCGGGAAGCCCTCGATCGCGAGTGCCTTGACATTTTCCACCTGCACGCCGCCCGGGTGGACGTCGATGTTTTCGATCAACGGCGCGGTGCCTACGAATACCTCCAGGAGTGCCGTGAAGAAGGAGTCGTCGGACGGATTGGGATTTCCACCCACTCCGCACCGGTGGTGCGGCGCGCAGCGGAAGAAGAAGGCATCGATGTGGTCTATCCGCTCATCAACATGACGGGCCTCGGTATCCTGGGCGGCGATCGTCGAGAGATGGAGTTGGCCATCGAGGCGTGTGCCGATGCGGGCAAGCGGCTTTACGCTATGAAAGTATTCGGTGGCGGCAACCTCCTGGGCGATCGAAGTGCGGCCCTAGATTACGTCCTGTCGCTGAAGGGGATGGACGTCGTATCCATCGGGATGCTGCACGAGAACGAACTGACTGTGAACCTGGGTCTCCTGGAGAATTCGGAAATCGATCCCGAGATCTGGGAGGGGACCGCCGGGGGCGAAAGTAAGAGGTTGCACATTCTCCGGCTTTGCACCGGTTGCGAAACTTGCATCGAGCATTGTCCCAGTGGAGCCCTGTCCGTCCACGATGGGCAATGCGAAGTGGATCGCGATCGCTGCATCCTGTGCGGGTATTGTGCCCCGCACTGTCCCGAATTCGCCATACGGATGGTCTGAGGATTCCCTACCTGGAAAGGGTGATCTCGTGCAAGTACGCCTGGGTTTGATCGTCAATCCCATCGCCGGGATGGGCGGCAGGGTTGGATTGAAGGGCACTGACGGAGAAGATGCTCTGCGCCGTGCGAGGGAACTCGGTGCCGAACCCGACGCCCCGCGGCGGGCGGAGGTGGCGTTACGTACCATTGCGCGCTCGGGATTGGATGTGCAAATCCTTTCAGCTCCGGGTTCCATGGGAGAAGATGCGGCCCGCGCCGCGGGTTTCGAGGTGCAGCTCGTCATCGATAATGTCTCGGGCCCTACGGATGCCGGTCATACCCGTGACGCCGCCCGCGCCCTGGAAGCCGCGCGCGTGGGTTTGCTGATATTTGTCGGCGGCGACGGGACGGCCCGGGACATCATGGATGCGGTCGAATCCCGGATCCCGGTCATCGGTGTGCCCGCCGGGGTGAAGATGCATTCGGCGGTCTTCGCCACCGATCCCCGCAGCGCGGGAGAGCTGGCTACCGGCTTTCTCGATGGAAGTATTCGCCGCACTCGCGAGGCCGAGGTCATGGATATCGATGAGGAGGCATTTCGGGAGGGACGCCTTTCTGCGCGACTCTACGGCCACGTGATGACACCCTACGATCCTGCCTTGGTGCAGGATCTCAAGATGGGCAGTGCTGCCGACGAAGACGCCATGGTGGAGGCGATAGCGGATCGAGTGGTCGGTGAAATGCAACCGGGGGTCATCTACGTCATCGGTCCGGGAACCACGACCCGAAGGATCCTACAACGCATGGACCTTCCCGCCACGCTCCTGGGCGTCGATGTCGTAAAGGACGGGGAACTCCTCGCCTCCGACGCCAACGAGAAGGAGATCCTTCGATTGCTCGACGAGGGAACGCCCGCGCGGATCGTGGTTACGCCCATAGGTGGGCAGGGCTATCTTTTCGGACGGGGGAACCAACAGATTTCCGCCGAGGTCATCCGGCGAATTGGTCGCGAAGGCTTGATCATCGTGGCCGCGAAGAGCAAATTGCTTGCCCTGGGGAGAAAGCCGTTGTTGGTGGATACGGGGGACGACACCGTCGACGCAATGCTCCGGGGTTACGCGCCGGTGATCGTGGATTATCGGGAGGATTCCGTTCGGAAGATCGGTTAGATCCTAGAGGCAATGTTGACTTCCGCGTGCCGAGGGAGGCCGAACATGACAGAGATCACTGCATTGTTGGAGGAGTATTCCGAGGAGTACCTCGCGCCGACGAACGAGGAGATCCGCGCCATTACTACTTTGGACGCGGCAGAAGTCGCCCGTCGTGCCGGTTGCACGCCCCGGGAGGCCGAAGTCGCCGCTCTGGAAATGGGGATCTGGCCGCTCCGTTACGAACGTAGCCGCGGTACCCTGGGAACCGAGGGGCAGCTGGGACTGTTGCGTTCGAGCGCTGCGGTGATCGGCCTCGGGGGCCTGGGAGGGTTGGCGGCGGAACTCTTGGCCCGCTCGGGGGTCGGGAGACTTCTCGTGTTCGATCCCGATGCCTACGATGACACGAATCTCAACCGCCAGCTGCACAGTACGGAGAGCAACTTGGGATGCGGCAAAGCCGAGGAGACGCGGAAGCGTCTGATCGACATCAATGGCGGGATCGAGGTCCGGGCGATTCCGTCGCGCTGCGACGGTGACGAAGTGGCATTGCTGCACGACGTCGACATCGTGCTGGACTGTCTCGATAGCGTGGGGGATCGAATGACCCTGGTGGAGACATGCAAGACCTTGAACAAACCCCTCGTCCACGCTGCAATAGCTGGAATGGCCGGACAACTCGCCGTGATTCACCCGGGCGATGAGATACTGAAAATCCTCTACGGCAGCGCCGCCGAAGAGCGCCAAAAAGGGGTCGAGTTGGAGACCGGGAACCTGGGTCCGACGGCAGCGGCTTTGGCGGCCATGCAGGCTGCGGAGGCGGTCAAGATCCTCAGTGGTGTCGGTACGCCACTGCGCGGCTCGGTCCTTTTTGTCGACCTGTATCTTGGCTCCGCGGAGAAGGTGGACTTGGCTTGAGACTCCGGAGTTGGGTGGGTGCACTCCTGTTTTGCGTGGTGCTCGTGGGTCTGGTGATGTCCCCGGCTGCTGCGGCCGTGGAGCCCGAACCCGAGCCTTCTTTCGACATGGATACCTACAGGGCTACCGTCCTGGAAGTGTCCGAGGACGAAGCCGTGGAATCCTATTTTGGTGAGGCGGCCGCCATTCAGCGGGTGCGGGTTCGCATCGACGCGGGGCCGTGGGAGGGTGAACACGAACTCGAGAACCACCTCACCGGTAACCCGGCCTATGATCTACGGGTTGCCCCCGGGGACCGCGTCATGGTCGGTGGTTCCGAGTACGGAGGTCGAAGTGAACTCTTCATCGTCGATTTTGTCCGGGACGTACCCCTCCTGTACCTGGTGGGGATCTTTGCTGCATCCTTGATTATTATCGGTGGCCTTCGGGGGATCAAGACGCTCCTCGTATTGGGTCTCACTGGCATCGCGGTGTTGTACTTGTTGATTCCGGCGCTGTTGGCGGGTTGGAGCCCCATCGTTACAACCGTGGCGATCAGCGGTATTGTCGTCACGGTGAGCCTATCGATCATCACCGGTTTCACCACGAAAACCTTGTCGGCCGTGATCGGTACGGTGGCGGGCGTACTCTTTGCCGGGATACTGGCCGGGGTCTTCGGTGAGTCGGCCCATCTCCTCGGACTCCATACCCAGGAAGCGCAGCTCCTGATGTTTACCACCGAACAGACCTTTGACTTTCGCGGACTACTCTTTGCAGGGATGATCCTCGGTGCCCTGGGAGCCGTAATGGACGTTTCGATATCCATCGCATCGGCCGTCGAAGAGGTGTATCGGGCCGGGGGTGATCGGAGCGTGGCCTCGCTGGCGCGGGCCGGTCTCAATGTGGGGCGGGATGTACTCGGGACGATGTCGAATACACTGATCCTGGCCTACACGGGGAGCGCTCTTCCGCTTTTGCTCCTGCTCATGGCGCATCGGGCAGACTTGGTCGGGGTGGCAAACATGGATATCATCGCCACCGAGGTTGTCCGGGCCCTCAGCGGCAGCGTCGGGCTCGTCCTCTGCGTTCCCGTCACTGCCTTCGCCGCGGCCTATTTCAAGGGGAATCAAGCCGTTCGGCGAGATTCCAAGGTGCCCCGTTCGCGCGGACCCAGCCGCAGTCGATAGGAGGATCTCGGTGCCGATACTACGGGAAGTGGCCGCATACTTTGCTCTCCTAATGCAAATCGGGATACTAATTGCGGCTTCCGTATTCCTCGGATTCTACGCGGGCTCCTGGTTGGATCGGCGGTTGGGCACCGGCATGGTATTCACGATGGTGGGGGTTATCATGGGTGTGGGTGCGGGGTTTTGGACCGCGTACCGCACGATCATGAAGGTCTCGAAGAATTCGGACGACGCCAAGGACCGCTGAAGGGAAGCGTACTGTGCCATCTTTCGATCGACTGCTGAGACGCATCCTCCTGGGGGACTTGATCTTCCTGTCCCTGGGGCTCGTCGCAATCTTCCTTCTCGGCCGGGGGCATTTCTGGTATCCTTTTGCCTTGGGAGTCTTGTTGGGTGCCCTCAATCTCTTCCTCCACGCTTTCTCCGTTCGGCGCTTGCTGGGGGCCGTTGCATCAAACGAGGGCACTTCGGCGGGGATACGGGCGGCCCTCCTGTACACTGGACGCTTCTTCATCCTGGCCGCTGTGCTGGCCTACGAGTACCTGGTCCGGGGTATCGATCTCGTGCCGGCCATCGTGGGATTGTTGGGAACCTATGCAGTGTTGATGGCGATCGGTATAATGGATGCGCGACGCGGCAACGGGGCCTCTGACGAGGTCGTCAAGGATCCGTCGATGGAGGCCACCGAGTAATCGTCGGGTTGGAGGATGTTCATGGAAAGATTTATGCAGGCACCGGAAGTACTCTTCCGGATCGCTGGAGTCCCGATCACCGAAACCGTGTTCGTCGGCTGGATGGTGATGCTCTTTTTCATCGGAGCGGGATTCGCAGTGACGAGGACGCTTCGGGAACGTCCCGGGATCGTGCAGGCGACGGCCGAGATGATGGTGAGTGGTTTCCGCTCCCTGGTATCCGATACGATGGGGCAGGACAAACTGGGATTTTACGCGTTCGTCGGATCCCTCATTCTCTTCGTCTTCCTCTCCAACATACTGGGCGTCACCGGGCTTCGGCCACCCACCTCGGACGTGAACATAACCATGGGAATGGCCATCCTCACCTTCATGATGGTGCAGTTCTATCGCTTCAAGGCAAAGGGAGTCCTCGGTTACGTCAAGAGTTTCGGTGAGCCGCTGGTCTTCTTGTTCCCCCTGAATATTATTTCGGAGTTGGCTGCGCCCGTTTCCCTCGGGATGCGTCTCTTCGGTAACATTCTCGGGGGAACCATAATCGTCGCGCTGATATATGATGTCATTCCGTTGGGGGCTCCCGTACCATTCCACCTCTACTTTGACCTCTTCGTCGGCGCAGTGCAGACTTACATCTTCGCGATGCTTACGATGGTATTCGTGAAGATGGCCATGGAGTAATCTTGTAGGTCTCTCGAAAGGAGATGTTCGTTAGATGGATCCGATGTTGATAGGCATTGTCGCCATAGGTGCATCGGGATTTGCCGTGGGATTGGCTGCAATCGGTCCCGGTATCGGTCAGGGATTTGCCGCGGGTAAGGCCGTGGAGGCACTGGCCCGCCAGCCCGAATTGCGTTCCGAGATAATATCAACCATGCTCCTGGGTCAGGCCGTGGCCGAAACCACCGGTATTTACGGTCTCGTAATGTCCCTGATTCTGCTGGGTATCGCCCAGAACTTCCTATAAACCCGGTGATACCGGCGGCGCGGGTAAAGAAGGGATGAGCGAGAGCCTTGACCGAAATCACATGGTCGCTTCTGATTCAGATCGCCAGTTTCTTGATCTTCTTTCTCGTGCTTCGGCGGGTGTTCTTTACCCCCATCCTCGAGAACATGGAGCGGCGCGAAGAAACTATAACTGCCCTGCTCGAGGAGGCTGAAGATCGTCGCGAGAAATCGGTGGAACTGCAAGAGCGGTGTTCGGACCGGATTAAAGAGGCCCGTGATGAAGCCGCTAAGGTGGTGGATGAGGCGGAAGAGGAAGCGCGAGGGCGCTACGAGCTGATCGTATCCGCCGCGCGGGACGAGGGAGATCGCCTTCTCAACGAAGCGCGAGATGCCATCGAGGAGGAGCGCCGTCACGCTCTGGAGGATTTCCGCCGCGAGGCGGTGGATCTCGCCCAACTGATTTCCGAAAAGGTCTTGAGTCGCAGGCTGGACGAGCGGGAACGGCAGATCGTGGAGGAAGAGTTGCAGGCAAGATTGGAACATAGGCGCAACTGAGAGCGACCATCGCGCTGCTCGACTCGGCCCCCGCTCCGGTGGGGGCCGAGTCGTTGGGTTGGGGGGATGCGGTGCGCGGCGAAATCGGTGGTTGGATCAAGCCCGATAAGCTGATTCCGGGTGCTACCGTGGGCGTAGTGGCTCCCGCCGGCCCCGTCGATCGCGCACGCCTGGAGACCGGTGAAGCGCAACTCCGGGAGATGGGATTTTCCGTCCGCAGAGGCACGCATCTACTGGAATCCCGGGCGTATCTCGCCGGTTGCGATGCCGATCGAGCACGAGATCTCGGGGATATGATCTCCGATCCGGGTATAGATGCCATATTCTTTGCCCGGGGTGGCTTCGGTTGCACCCGGTTGATTCCCCACCTGAGGACCCGCCAACTCCGGGAGAACCCGAAGGCGTTGGTGGGGTTCAGCGATATTACCGCCCTCCACCTGTGGGCACTTCGAAACGGAGTAATAACCTTTCACGGTCCCGTCGTGGCGGGGCAATGGCCCTGGACGACGGAGTGCAGCCAGAGCCTCTTCTCAGCGTTGACGCAAACTGCGCCCCCCGGTGAGATACCGGAGCCCGAGGATGGCCCGAAGCGATCGTGCATTCGACCGGGGAAGGCGCACGGCAGGATAATCGGTGGGAACCTTAGCATGCTGCTGGCCTCCCTGGGCACGGACTACGAACTGGATTCGCGGGGTGCCATCCTCTTCATCGAAGAGGTTGGTGAACCGGCATACCGCATCGATCGAATGTTCACCCAGTTGGCCCACGCCGGCAAATTACGAGGGATTTCGGGTATGGTACTCGGCGATTTTTGCAGTTGTCCCCCGTTCGGGGATCGTGGTTATATAGAGATCGTTCGAGAGATTTGCGAGGCATGGGATATCCCCTGCTTCCGAGGGTTGGCGACCGGTCACGGCCGGCAGCGATTGACTCTGCCGCTGGGTGTTCGCGCGGAGATGGATGCCGGCAGGCAGTCGTTACGTATTCTCGAGGGCGCGGTGCAATGAGAGCGGGTTCCGGGGTCGCGGCGATGTGCGATGTTCCCTTCCCGTTTCGCGCTCGAAGAAGATTGCCTGGAGGTGTTGTCGTTGTTCATGGACAGAAGACGTTGGTTGGGCGATACACCGGTTAGCCCGGATCCCCGGCGAGTGCCCGTGATCCCGGACAGGGGTGGACCGTGCCACGGTGGAATGCTGATCCGGGGAGCCCGGGTTTTCGATGGACGCGGCGGAGAGCCCTTCGGTGCAGATGTATTGATCGAGGGCAGGATGATCGTCTCGGTGGAAGCCTCGATGGAGGCACCCCGGGGCTATGAAGTGCTCGACGCCTCCGGGATGACGCTGATGCCCGGCCTGATCGATCTGCACACCCACCTCAGCTACCACGAGCCCGACGTTGCGATTTCGGAATCGCAGAGCCTCGCGGATGGAACCCTCCGCGGCCTGGAGCGTATGCGATTCTACCTGGAAAGTGGCATCACCAGTGTGCGAGACGCCGGCTCCCACGGGGATGTGACCTATCGTTTGAAGGCATGGGCTGCGGACGGGCGCATCAACGGCCCCCGGGTTTTCCCGGCGGGACAGTTGATAACGGGGACGGGAGGGCACGGTGCCGAAGGCGTCGGGCCCACGTCTCCGGCCCTGGGGAAGATCCGGGAGGCCTCGGGACCCGTGGACTGGCGCGAGGCAGTACGCGAAAGCTTCAAGCGGGGTGCAGACGTGATCAAGGTTGCCAGTCACTTCTCCCCGCCGGAGATCGCCGCGGCCGTAGATGAAGCGCACGTACTCGGATTGCGCGTCATGTGTGATGCCGAAACGCATTACATCGATTGGGCGGTCGAGGCGGGGGTCGACAGTATTGAACACCCGTTGCCGAGGACGGACGAGGCCATCGCCATGATGGCCGATAGCGGGGTGGCCGCCGTACCCACGCTGATTCCCTACGTGATCATATTCGATCAACTCGGAGGCTACTTTAACTCTACCTCCCGTCGTTTTTCCTTCTCTAAGGAAGACAATTTGCAGGTGGTATCCCGGATGCACCGGGCCGGCGTTCGTTTTGGAGTGGGCACGGACCTGGTCATGGACTGGTTCCGCTATCTTCCCCACGCCTACGTCCGCGAACTGACGCTTATGTCCGAGGCGGGCCTCGCGAACCTCGAGATCCTCGAGGCAGCCACGCTGGGAGGAGCCCGTATCTTGGACATGGAGGATAGGCTCGGGAGCGTGGAGCCCGGAAAACTTGCCGACCTGATCCTGGTTGCGGGTGCACCGGACCGCGAACTCGAGGATTTGGCCCGTGTGGATACGGTGATCCGCGACGGGCGCGTGGAGGTTGCGGACGGGCGATCCCTACTGCCGCGAGGTCGGGCCAAGACCTTTGAGGGCATCACACCACCGGATGCCTGAGCAAACGTAGAGCCTCAGTCGAGGCCTTTCTCGAGGAATCCACCCCCTGCATTGTGCGGCACCTGGTCAGGGCGGGAACGAGGACGCGTGTGCACCGAGCGGTATCGTTTCCGGCTGGGCTGAAAGAATCGGTTACGTTGTGGATCCCGCCTGGACATGCCACCGCGGGATCCAGTGGGCGCGCCCCGCGGGGTCCCTCGCCCAAAAGGATTCATCCGCTAACATTTCGCCGCCGGTCGCCCGGGTTTCCGCCCCTTCCGGACACCGTCGTCGGGGACCGACGGGGGGTCATACCGGGGGAGTGACCTGCGGCCTCGATCGTGGTCCTACTGTCGCCTCCCCTCGATGCTTCACCGACCATCGCATGAGAAGCCCTGTCTGCCATGACATGCACGACCCTCGTTCTCTCTGCCGATGCCGGGGGCTACGCCGTCAATCGTCGCGATGGAACCGCGCCCCGGGCAGGACCCGAACACCCCGAAGCGAACCGTGGAGAAAGGCACCGTCGGACGCGTTGGCCGCATCTTCTTCCATCGGTGGTGATCGACGGGCGATGTGTGGTCACGAGCCCGGGTGGAACGATTCGCCCGGGGGTGTCGCCGCCGCGTTAACCGGGGCGGCATCCAGTTTCGAATGAGGAGACCCGTATTCTTTGGGAGTTGTTGTGGCGGTAGGTCCGAGCTTGTCCCCGATGGGAGTGGTGTATCGTGGCGTACGAGATGGTAATACGAGGGGCCCGTGTCGTCGACCCGGGTGCGGGACTTGATGCGAGCGCAGATGTAGCCATCGAGGGCGGTCGCGTCGCCCGGGTTGAGGCCCGCGGTCTCGGATCGATTCGAGCGCACCTGGAGATCGATGCCACCGGACTGGTCCTTATGCCGGGAATCATAGACGCGCACGTGCACCTCGCCGATTCCCGCCGTGGCGGGATCGGGCACAGGAGACTGGCCCTCGCGGGAGTAACCACGGCGGTCGAGTTTGCGGATTTCGATGCGATGGTGGCCGACCTCGCTGCCGACGGTGCGGGACTGAACCTGGCGGGCCTGGGTGTGGTGGGGCCCTACCTGGATCCCGTCGTCGACGAGGCACAGATCCTCCAGGACACCACGCGAATCGTTGACGGGGGCGCCCTGGGGATCAAACTATTTGGTGGCCACTATCCATCTACGCCCGAGGCGACTCGCGCGGCCATACGCGTTGCCAACGAGTTCGGTTGTTACGTGGCATACCACGTCGGCACCACGGATTCATCCAGTAATCTGGAGGGTCTGCGGGAACTCCCCGAGCTGCTGGACGGCTACCGCATGCACCTGGCCCACGTGAACGCATACCTTCGTGGTATGACCACGGACCTTCATCGGGAGCTGGCGGAGGGTTTCGATATCCTTCGAGGCTTACCCGGTATCATCTCGGAATCCCATCTCGCACCTTACAATGGTGCCTCCGGGGCCGTGGCATCCGGTCGGCCCATCGACGAGGTGACGAATAATTGCCTGCGGATGGCGGGATACCCCGACGACCTCGATGGATTGGAGTCGGCCCTTCGAGACGGATACGCGGCGGTAAACGTCCTGGAGGAGGACCGCATGGTGCGGTTGACCGGGATGGATGCCCTGGCCGAGTGGCGGCGACTGGGAGGGGATTGCGGTCTCTCCTTCCCGGTGAATCGGCGCACCACTGCGTTGGCCTGCGCCATCGAGACCCGTTCGGGCGGGGAAGGGGTGGACCGCGAGTTCCTGGTCGATGCTCTGGCCAGTGACGGTGGGGCGTGGCGGAACGAACTGCTGCTCAGGGGCATTCCCCTGGTCCAGTTCGGCGCGCTCTCCCTGGCCGAACTGGTGGCGAAGATATCCTACAATCCGGCGCGCATGTTCGGCTTCGAGCGCAAGGGCCATCTACGTCCCGGTGCCGATGCCGACATAACGCTGGTGGACCCGGAGAAACGGATCGCGCGGGCTACCATCGTTTCCGGGCAGATCATCGCCCGAGATGGTCGCGTCATGGGACGCGGAGGTCGCCTCTACACGACCGACCGCGGGCAAGATGGTCTCTCGGCCCTTCCTTTCCCCGTCGAAACGGTGGATCTGGAGACCAGTCTCTTTTACCGCAAGTAGGGCACGCCACTGCAGTGAGCGATTCGACGGATACATGCCTTGCATCCCCACGATCACTCCGTCGCGAGGTACGTATCGCGTGGGCGAGTGGCTTGGGAAACTGCTTGGATGAGCACATCGCGCGTGGGTCGCCTGGTAGAGGGCAATAATGGACGGCGTGCGAATACCGGGGACGCCCATGCGAGGAGGATCGGTGCCTGTCGGCGGCCAAGGGATATCGAGGCCCGGCCGTTGCATATCCGTTTCGATTCGCTCGCCGGGACCGAGACGATTGAGAGGTGGTCGAGATGAAGAATTGGGGCTTTCACCACATACTGCCCTACCTAGAGGCAATCCCCGCCGGGGATCCAGCAGTCCTGGCGGTAGCCGGTGCGCAGGATGATGCCGTCTTGCAAACGTGCGTGGACGCGGCGCGGTCGGGCATTGCGCGCTCGCTGCTCTTCGGAGATGGCGAGGCCATTCGGGAGGCCGTGTCGTCCCTGGATGCCCCCGAGGAATGGTTGGAGATCCGTCATTCCGGGCAACCCGCGACGGACGCCGCCCTGGCGGCGGGGCGGGGGGAAGCCGACATTTTGGTGAAGGGTTTTGTCTCCTCGGGAGACTTCCTGAGGGCGGTTCTGGGGGAGTCCTCGGGTCTTCGCTCGAGCCGCCTGCTGAGCCACGTCGGGTTTTTCGATATACCGTCCTATCCCCGCCTGTTGGGTATGAGCGATGGAGGTATCAACATTTTCCCGGATTTCGAAGCGAGGGTCGAGATCGTGTCTAATGCCGCCGATCTCGGGCGACGCGTTCTCGGTCGGGCACCACGCATCGCGCTGGTTTCCGCAGTGGAAAAGGTTCAGACCAACATGCCTGTAACCCTGGAGTGGGCGGCCATCGCCAAGATGGGGATGCGCGGCGAGTTCGGAGACGCTTTCATCGACGGTCCCCTGGGCTTGGACATCGCGCTGGATCCCGGTGCCGCCCGGGGTAAAGGAATCCCGGGGGAAGTGGCCGGTAACGCGGATATCATCGTGGTACCCGATATTCAATGCGGCAACATCATGGGAAAGAGCCTGACGTACCTGGCCAATGCGACGATGGCGGGGCTCGTTGTGGGGGCCCGCGTCCCAGTCGTTCTCAACTCGCGGACGGACTCCCCGGCGGCGCGCTTGGCTTCCATCGTCGTGGCCGTCAGTGCAACGGGGGGCGACTCATGAAACCCAGTGTGGGGGACGTCTCGGAAGTCATCGATGCCCTGGTCCCCCGGGATCTGGCGGAAGATTGGGACAATGTGGGACTCCAGGTGGGCGAGTCCGGGGAAACCGTGTCGTGCCTGGGAATCTCCCTGGACGCATCGCCGGCCAGCCTCGCCGAGGCTGATCGCCTGGGGGTGGATATGTTGGTGGTCCACCATCCCCTGATCTTTCGTCCCCGGACGAACATCACCGCTTCGGACCGCGTGGGTCAATTACTTCTGGACATGATTCGGCGCGGCATATCGCTGTACTGTGCGCATACGAACCTGGATTATTCGGATCTCGGACCCAGTGCGGCCCTCGGTCGCCGCCTGAACCTAAGGGACGTGGTTCCCGTGGTTCCGTCGGCGGACCTGGTGAAGATCGCCGCCTTCGTCCCCGAGGACTCCCTTGAAGTCCTCCGCCGTGCCCTCGGAGACGCCGGTGCGGGCAACATTGGGGCGTACAGCCATTGCACATTTTCCGCTCCCGGGGAGGGCACATTCCGCCCCTCCGAGTCTACATCTCCCTACATCGGGAAACGGGGTGAGGTCAACCGGGTTTCCGAGTATCGGGTGGAAACGGTGGCACCCCGCAATCGCCTGGGAGCGGTCCTTTCGGCGCTCCTTCGAGCCCATCCCTACGAGGAGCCGGCCTACGATGTGTATCCCCTGGAAAATGCGCGTGACGTGGGCGCGGGACGAATAGGAGATCTTCCGGAGGCCACGTCGGCCGAGGATCTTGCCGATCACCTCCGGCGGCTATCGGGTTGTCGCGGGTTGCGGCTCCTCGGGGACCCGGGAGAGCGTATCGATCGGGTCGCCGTGGCCTCGGGTTCGGGATCGGGGATCTGGCGCTCTGTCCTCGGGATGGGTGGCGACGTCCTGCTCACCGGGGACCTGGATTATCATTCGGCGGAGGACATCATGGCCGCCGGCCTCGTAGCGATCGACATGGGCCACGCGGGATCGGAAGCCCCCTTCCTGGGGGATTTCTCTTCCGCCATCCGAGACGAGTTGTGCTCGCGTGGATACGACTGTCGGGTCGTAGAACTGACCCCGACCCTCGACCCGTGGGTATGCCTGTAGTCCGCGATATTTCCCGTCACAGCGGGCAAAGTGGGATCACATCCTTTTGGACACTCCACCCCATCCTCTGCTATAATTGGGATGCGAGTGGGCCGGGCAGTCGCGCCCGGAGACCTTCACCGTTGTTTCGATCCCGCCGGGTTTGAATTGTTGTCGCGGCGAAGGTCTCGGGGTGAGGAAAGTCCGAACTCCATAGGGCAGGGTGCCGGATAACATCCGGTGAGGGCGACCTCCAGGAAAGTGCCACAGAAATGACACCGCCCCGCGAGGGGTAAGGGTGAAATGGTGGTGTAAGAGACCACCGGCGGTCGGGTAACCGGCCGGCCAGGCAAACCCCACCCGGAGCAAGGCTGAATAGGAGAGGGATGACGCGGCCCGTCGACCTCTCGGGTTAGCCGCTCGAGGCGCCGAGCGATCGGCGTCCCAGATAAATGACTGTCCCCGACAGAATTCGGCTTACAGGCCCGCTCGCATTGCATCCCTCGACGGCTCGGGGTCTTCGGGACTTCAGCCGTCGATGCGTTTTCGGAACTGATTCGAGACTTGTCCGTCTACAAGGCGAGATACCCGCGTCATGTGGCGAGGGATGAATTGGGAGGGAAAATGCCGTGAAGCGACGAGTCGGATCCTGGATTGTCCCGCTGTTGGTCCTAGCGTTGGCTGTGACGGTCACCGGATGTTGGGGAACCGATGAAGCGGAGCCGGCCCCGGCCGGCGATATAGAATTTACCGAGCCCGAAGAGACGCCCACCCCGGTTGCCGATTGGGTGGACGACATGCGAGATCCCCTCCGGGACTGGATGATCGCGAACGACGACGTTTACGTTGCCATCGCCCGCGGTGAAGTTCCCAACCCGGGTTACGGCGTCGTCATCGAGAACCTGACATACAAGAGGTCTTCGCGGGATGAGTCCGCCTACACGATCACGGTATCCGCGTCCTATACGGCCCCGGAGCCGGGCGTGGATTACCCCCAGGTACCATCCTTTCCCGTGGCCCTGGTCCGTTTTCCCCTGGATGCATTGCCCGGGGCCACGCCGTCGGGATTGACCTTTGATTTCCTGGTGGACGAGTCCGAAGACGTGGCCGCGGTTGACCATCCCACCCATACGCTTACTTTGTTCTTCGGGACTCCCGACGGCGAAATGACGAAGGTGTATCGTACCGTCAAGGCGCCGGAACTGAATCCCGATCTGGTCGCGGCGGAGCTGATGATCGGACCCGTGGAAGCCGGAGCGCAAAGGCTTCTCCCGGAGGGCACCACGATCACCGCTGCGGCCGATCCCGAGGATCCGACCCTGGGGTTGGTCGATTTTAGCCCGGAGATCCTGGAAGTGCGGGGAACGCTGGGTGAGATGTTGGCCATTTACAGCGTCGTCAATAGCTTCATCGAGAACGATCTCGGTTTCGATCGGATTCAGGTGAGCGTGGACGGGGAGACGCGGGAACTGGGTCACCTGGACATCTCCGATCCCCTCACTTACGACGACGCATTGCTCCTGGAAGACAAGTAGTGCGCCCCTGTTTCTCGCGGTGGCAGCTGCTAGAATGTAGAGACCGCGAGGCAGCGGAAGGGGAGGCATCGTCGATTTGCTAGGATTCCTCAAAAAGATGCTCGATTTCAATGAGCGAGAACTCCGTCGGCTTCGGCCTATAGTGGAGGCCGTCAACGATATGGAACCCGTGATGGAGGCCAAGGGCGACGAAGAATTGGCCGCCATGACCGGCCAATTCAAGGAACGTTTGGATCGTGGTTCCAGCCTGGACGATTTACTCGTGGAAGCGTTTGCCACGGTCCGCGAGGCGTCAAAGCGAACCCTCGGGCAGCGGCACTTCGATGTGCAGGTCCTGGGCGCGGTTGGACTGCACCAGGGCACCGTGTGCGAGATGAAGACCGGCGAGGGCAAGACCTTGGTGGCGACGATGCCGGCGTATCTGAATGCCTTGACCGGCAAAGGAGTACACGTCGTTACCGTCAACGAATATCTCGCCTCGCGGGATAGTGAATGGATGGGGGAAATCTACCGTTTCCTCGGACTGGATGTGGGTTTGATCGTGTCCGGTTTGAAGTACGAGGAACGGCGCCAGGCGTATGCCGCGGATATCACCTACGGCACCAACAACGAATTCGGTTTCGACTACCTTCGCGACAACATGTCTACCTCGGCGGACCAGTTGGTTCAGCGCTCGCTGCACTACACCATCGTGGACGAGGTCGACAGCGTCTTGATCGACGAGGCGAGGACGCCCCTGATCATCTCCGGTGCCCCGCGGAAGCAGGCGGAGAATTACCGGGTTTTCGCCCAGATCGCCCGCGGCTTGAAGCCCGAAGAGCACTACACCGTGGACGAGAAGGCCAGCAGCGTGGTCCCGACGGACGAGGGCCTGCGCGTGGTGGAGGAACGCCTCGGGATCGAGGACCTATTTCACCCGTCGCACATCGAATTGAATCACTTCCTGACCCAGGCGTTGAAAGCCAAGGAATTGATGAAGCGGGATCGGGACTACGTCCTGACCGATGATCGCGTCGTCATCGTGGATCAGTTCACCGGCCGGCTCATGCCGGGCCGGAGGTATAGCGACGGTCTGCACCAATCCCTGGAGGCGAAGGAGTCCCTGGAGATCCGGGAAGAGACCCAGACCCTGGCCACCATCACCTTCCAGAACTTCTTCAGAATGTACGATAAACTGTCCGGCATGACCGGTACGGCGGCCACCGAGGCGGACGAATTCGAAGAGATTTATGATTTGAAGGTCATCGTCATTCCGACCAATCGCCCCATGATCCGGACCGATCAGCCCGACGCCGTTTACAGCTCCGAGGCCGGTAAGTTTGCGGCGGTGGTGGAGGATATCCAGGAACGCCACAGGTTGGGGCAACCCATCCTGGCGGGTACGGCGTCCATCGAAAAATCCGAGGAATTGAGCGACATGCTGCGCGTCGTCGGTGTGGAACACGAAGTGCTCAACGCCAAGCATCACGAGCGCGAGGCAGAAATCGTAAAGGCGGCCGGCGAGGCGGGCCGGGTGACCATCGCCACGAACATGGCGGGACGGGGTACGGACATCGTTCTCGGGGAGGGCGTCGTGGATCTCGGGGGTCTGCACGTGCTTGGCACGGAGCGACACGAGAGCCGCCGCATCGATAACCAGCTTCGGGGACGTTCCGGCCGCCAGGGAGACCCCGGATCCTCGCAGTTCTACGTTTCCATGGAGGACGATCTCATGCGCCTCTTCGGCGGGGAGGCCCTGGAGGGAATGTTGGACCGAATCGGCCTGGAGGAGTCGGAGCGATTGGAACACTCCATGCTCTCCTCGGCCATCGAGCGAGCCCAGCGCAGGGTCGAATCGCGGAACTTCGGGATCAGGAAACAACTGCTCGAGTACGACGATGTGTTGAACGAACAACGCAAGGTCATCTACGCCGAACGGCGTCGCGTCCTGGAGGGCGCGGCCATGCGGGATACCCTCCTGGACATGGCCGAGGACCTGATCCGCGGCAAGGTGGAATCGTATTGCGCCGACGGACGGTACCCGGAGAACTGGAATCTTGATGGGTTGATCAACGACCTCGAGATGCAGTTGCTGCCCCCCGGTCGCCTCAAGCAGGCCACCCTGGTGGAAAAGGGGGACGAGGCCGGACGGGACGGCATCACCGAGCACCTGGTAAGCGTCGCCCGGGCGGCGTATCGGGCGAAGGAGGATCGAATCGGCAAGGATCGCTTCGATCACCTGGCGCGCGTGTTTCTCCTGCGCGTAGTGGACTCCAAGTGGATGGATTATCTCGCCGCCGTGGACGAGCTCCGCCAGGGGATCGGGCTCCGTGCCTACGGGCAACAGAGCCCCCTGATGGCCTATCAGCGGGAAACCCACGCCATGTTTACCAGCATGATCGAATCCATTCGCGAGGACGTCGTGAAGTACGTTTTCAAAATCGAACTGTCCCCGGACGAGAGGGGAGCCGTACCCGTGGGCCAGTCCCCCGTGGTTACCAAGGCCGGACGACAGACCCTGGGCACCTTCGATGCACACCGGAGGTCGACGCCACCGGGCGGGGAGACGGAAGATGGAACGCCGAAACCCTACGAACGACGGGGACCGAAGATCGGAAGAAATGACCCGTGCCCGTGCGGTAGCGGGAAGAAATATAAGCACTGTTGCGGTTGATCCGAGGGAGGAAGATCCATTGTTCGACGAGATGAAGGAGACATTGAATAACCTCCGCGAGGAACTGGATATGCTAAGGGGGTCCCTTTGACCCCGAAAGCCGGAGGGAAGAAATAGAGGCACTGGAACAGCAGATGGCGGACCCCGCGTTCTGGAATGACCAGAACCGGGCGCAGCGCATCATCCGGCGCCGCAATATTCTCGAAGGGCCACTCCAGCACTACGATGAATACATGGAGCGCATCGAGGAGGCGACGTTGTTGCTGGAAATGGCCGAAGAGGAAGGCGATGAATCCGAGGCGCGGGCGCTCGAGACGGAGATCGCGGACCTGCGCTCGGCCGTGTCGGAGTTTCGCCTGAAGTTGATGCTTTCCGGCGAGTACGATTCCGAGGATGCCATCGTCACCGTGCATCCCGGTGCCGGGGGGCTGGACGCCCAGGACTGGGCCGAGATGCTCCTCAAGATGTACATGAAGTGGGCGGAGACCCGGGGACACCCCCAGGAGATTCTCGACCTGATGCCCGCGGAGGAGGGCGGGATCAAAGGTGCTTCCCTCCTCGTAAGAGGGGAGAACGTGTACGGCTTCTTGAAGGCGGAACGGGGCATCCACCGATTGGTCCGAATGTCCCCCTACGACAGTTCCGGGCGCCGGCATACCTCCTTTGCGTCCGTGGACGTTATGCCCGACCTCGAGGAAGATGACGGCGACATCGAGATCGCCGATGACGAATTGCGGGTGGATACGTACCGGGCCAGCGGGGCAGGCGGGCAACACGTGAACAAGACCGATTCGGCGGTCCGGATTACGCACCTGCCCACGGGCATCGTCGTAACCTGTCAGAACGAACGCTCCCAGCATAAGAACCGTGCTTCGGCCATGAAGATGCTGCGCGGGCGTTTGCGCCAGTTGCGCGAGGAGGAGAAGGAAAAGGAATTGGCGGGCATCCGGGGCGAGAGGGCCGACATCACCTGGGGCAACCAGATCCGCAGTTACGTGTTCCAACCATACACCATGGTAAAGGATCATAGGACCGGGGTCGAAAAGGGCAATATCGAAGCCGTGATGGGCGGAGAGATCGACGAGTTCATCCGGGGGTACCTCGAAATGCAAATCGGAGAGGGCCTGAAGGCTTCCGGGAGCGATGGCGGATGACGGTTTTGGAGGTGGAGGTGCTGGGATTCCCCCTGGCCAATGCGACCCTGGACGAGGCCGCGCAGCACCTCTTCTCCATCATGCCCACGCCCCAACCCTATATTGTGTGCACTCCCAATCCGGAAATGATCGAACGCGCCCTGGCGGAGGAAGATCTGCGGCGATCCCTCCTCGCCGCCGACCTGTTGCTGGCAGACGGTGTCGGCGTACTCTGGGCATCTCGCGTCCTGGGCGAGGGGTTGCCCGGTACCGTCCCGGGTGTCGACTTGATGGACGCATTGCTCCGGGCGGGTGCTTCGGGGGGAATCCGCGTATTCCTTTTGGGAACGACCCGGACCAATGTGGAGGCAGCGGGTCGGCGAGCGCAGCGGGAATATCCCGGCCTGGGAGCGGTCGAAACGCACCACGGTTATTTCTCGGAGGATGATGCGGCGGGGGTCTTGGCAGCCATGACGCGGTTTTGCCCGGATCTCGTATTGGTCGGCATGGGCGTTCCCAGGGACCAGGTGTTCCTATCCCGTTTCCGGAACCAGCTGCCCCCGGCCCTTTATCTCGCGGTCGGGGGCGGGTTGGATGTCTTGTCGGGCGCTGTGCGGCGAGCCCCCGCCTGGATGAGGCGCCTTCGCCTGGAGTGGCTGTATCGCCTCGCCACCTCCCCTTCGAGGTGGAGGAGGCAGCTGGCGCTGCCCCGGTTCGTGTTTCGCGTGCTGTGGACTCGACTGGCGGGGCGTGAGACTTTACGCTAAAGTAGTGTCGGACCCGGTGATACGTTGAACCGGGATACTTGGATTTCCGGGAGGTGAAGGGCTCGGCTGGAGGAACACCGCCGGGCTTTCGCATGCGCATTTCCCCATCACTGACATCGGACAAAACTCGAGAGATTCGCGAGAGAGCTGTCGAACTTCGTTGTGACGTATTGGAGGCCCTGGCCCAAGCGGGTTCGGGCCACCCCGGGGGCAGCCTTTCCAGTGCAGACATCGTGGCAACCCTCTTTTTCGACGTCCTGGAACTGGATGCCAATGATCCGCAATGGAAGGATCGAGACCGTTTCGTCCTCGCCAAGGGCCACGCGGCACCGATACTGTACGCTGCCCTGGCGAGCAGAGGATTCTTCCCCCGCGAAGAGTTGTCCACCCTGCGCAAGTTGGGTAGTCGCCTCCAGGGACACCCCGACATGCTGAAGACGCCGGGCGTTGAAGCCAGCACCGGATCCCTCGGACAGGGATTGTCCATCGCCGTGGGTTTGGCCCTGGGCGCTCGCATGGACGACGCCGAATGGGGCGTGTACGCCCTCCTGGGGGACGGCGAGCTGCAGGAGGGACAGGTTTGGGAGGCTGCCATGGCGGCGGCCCATTATCGCTTGTCCAACCTGGTCGCCATCGTCGATAACAATGGATTGCAGATCGACGGGCCCATCGTCGAGGTCATGTCTCCCGAACCGCTGGCCGACAAGTGGCGGGCATTCGGATGGAGCGTATTCGAGGTGGACGGGCACGACATCGAGCAGCTGCACGCGACTCTCGTCGAGGCCCAGAAGGCCGAGGGTCCCGCAGTCATCATCGCCCGGACCGTCAAGGGCCGGGGCGTGGGCTTCATGGAGGGCGAGTGCTCCTGGCACGGTACGGCGCCCTCGGAGGATCAATGTCGCCTTGCCGTCGAAGAACTGAGAGGAGGGCTCCTGTGAGCGGTCTCGTGGAAGCCACCCGGGATGCCTATGGCCGCGCGCTGGTACAGCTGGGCGCGGAGAGAGAAGATGTCGTCGTCCTCGATGCGGATCTTTCGGGATCGACGCGCACGGCCAAGTTTGCCGAAAAGTACCCCGATCGATTCTTCAACGCCGGCGTGGCCGAGCAGAACCTGATGAACATGGCCGCTGGATTGGCGCTGGCGGGCAAGATACCCTTTGCCAGCACCTTCGCGGTCTTCGCCACCGGTAGGGCATGGGAGCAAATTCGTAATACCATCGCCTACCCCCGGCTTCCGGTCAAGATCGTCGCTACCCACGCCGGGTTGACCGTGGGCGAGGATGGTGCTTCCCATCAGGCCCTGGAGGATATCGCATTGATGCGCGCCATACCCGGTATGACGGTTATCGTTCCGGCCGATGGCGACGAGGCCGAAGCGGCCATCCGATCGGCGGTCGAAATCGACGGCCCGGTTTACGTTAGGTTGGGGCGATCCAAGACCCAACCCATCACCGGTGGCGGGTTCCAAAGGGGCCGGGGCACGACGCTTTCCAACGGCGAGGATGTGGCCATCGTCGCCTGTGGCATCATGGTCTCCGCCGCCCTGGAGGCGGCCGACTATCTGCGCGAGCGCGGGGCGTCTTGTAGGGTGATCAACATGTCCACCATCAAGCCCCTGGACGAGGATCTCCTGGTGCGGGCAGCCCGGGGCTGCGGGGCCGTGGTCACCGCAGAGGAACACAATGTGATCGGGGGTCTCGGGGGAGCCGTCGCCGAGCTCTTGTCCGCGGTGCATCCCGTTCCGGTAGTCCGGGTCGGCGTCGATGACGTGTTCGGCCAGTCGGGGGATCCCGAGGGTTTGCTCCAGTATTATGGTCTCAAGTATACGGACTTGGCCTCCGCCTGCTGGCGTGCCATGGAGATGAAGGGATAAACCAGTACGGTCACCGCATGCGCGATAATCTCTCCAGGAGGGTTGCCGCCCGACGGGCGTTGCCCTCCTCTTCTCGTTTCATCCGCCGGGCACCATCCCCGACCCTTTCGGTTAGATCGGCCAGGTTGGGTAGGATCGAGGTGCGCAGGGCGGACTCGAGATCGTGGGGCGTCAGTCTTTCTATGCGACCGAGGCAGGGCGCTCCCAGGTCCGAGAGAAATCCGTCGATCTTGGGATCGTAACTGAGACCCACGGGGACGGTGCCCGCCGCCGCGGCCAACACCAGTGCGTGAAGCCGCATTCCCAGTACCAACCGAGATCGGCCCATGATACCCAAGACCAGCTCCGGCTGCAGTCCCTTCGTGCTCAGAACCGGAGGGTGCGATTCGCTCATTCTTGAAGCCATCTCGGCCAGGGGTAAGTCCTTCGATTCCTGCATCGCCAATAGTAGGGGCGAATAGCCCGCATCGCTCAGGGTATCTGCCGCGCGGGCGGCCAGGGCCGCCGGTCCGTGGGTGTCTTCACCCCAGGGTCGCATGGAGAGCACGACCAGGGAGTGCTCCCCGGCGCCCCCGGGCATGACTCCATCGAGCACCGCGTCCACCTCTTCGGCCGGGGGATAGTCCAGGGCAAAGGCGGGATCCGCCGTGACGACCCAGTCGCCTTCTTCTCCCATGATCGCTCGAACCGTGCCCGCGGACGCTCGATCTCGCAGGGTGACGGCGGCGGCCGTTCGGATGGCCGATCGCGCCAGGCGTCGCCCCAGGCCGGTGCGCAAGGGACCGATCCCGTTGGCGTAGATCATCACCGGCACACCCAGTAGGCGGGCCAGGTATATGAGGGATGTATAGTAGACGAGGGAGCGCAAACTGGTTTCATCTTGGAGCAACGTTCCTCCCCCGCTGATGAAAAGGTCTGAACGGCGAAGACAGGAGAGTACTTTCGACGGGGAGAATCGGGGCGCTGAACTGATTCGATGCGCCCGGGCCGTGGCCTTGGGATCCGCGGATAGCACCCATGTATCCACCCCGGGTCGCTCCCGTTCCAGTCCTTTGATGAGCCCGCGCAGCAGCGCTTCGTCGCCGAGATTCCCGAATCCGAAATACCCGGAAACGGTCACCCGCGGAGGGTGCATGCCGGCAGCGATGACCCGCGAATAGATTTGCATATGCGTTTCCCGCATGGCTTCGAGGGAAAACCGCTCGCTGGCGTGCGAGCGGAGGGCGTTACCCAGCTCCATGCGCGCCCCCCGGGAGGAGATGAGGGGATCCAACTTCTCTGCCAGGTCCGCGGCATCTCCCACCCGGACGAGTCGGCCCGTGCGGCCGTCCTTTATCAATTCGGGAATGCCGCCGACGGGTGTTGCCACCGTGGCCTTGCCGTGCAGGGCTCCCTCCAGGAGAGCATATGGGAAACTTTCACTCTCCGAGGGAAGAACGTTAATGTCGATGGCCGCCATGGCATCCCCCGTCGAAGGGAGATGGCCGAGGAAGTGGACGCGATCATCCAGGGCGAGCTCGGTGGTCAGGCGCTGCAATCTCTCGCGCTCTTCTCCCTCGCCGACCAGGACGAAGTGCGCATTGTGGCCGTCCCGGAGCAGGATCGATGCCGCTCGGAGAAATATATCGTGTCGTTTGACCGGCGCCAGTCGGCTCACCATCCCGATCAACAGCGCGCCGGGGGGTATTCCCAGTCGGGAGCGGAAGGCCATGGCGGATTCTTCCGACGGCAGATCGGCATCGAAGTCGAGTCCGTTGTAGACGGTATGAATTTTCCCCCCGGGAAATCCGCGGCCGATGAGCATACACCGGAAGTCGTCGGTCACCGCGAGATAATGATCGAAGTAACGCAGGCTCAGGGAATTCAGGGTGGAGTAGACCAGGTGCTTGTAGAGATTGCCCTCGAAGTCCCGCCTGTAGTCACTGTGGATTGTCGTCGCGATGGGCACGCCGATCCGGCGCTTGGCCAGTGCGGCGAGGAAGTTGGCCCGGGCGCCGTGGCAATGAACCAGGTCGGGGGATGTCTCCTTCACGAGGTCCGTCAGGCCTCGCACAGAGGAGAGGTCGGCGCGGGAACGCTGTTCCAAGAGCACGACGGGAAGTCCCCGGTCGACGGCTTCATTGTAGAATGCTCCCGGCGTCAGGCATACCAGCTGGACATCTGCCCCCCGGAGGAGGGCCTCGACGAGGGATAGGACGTGGGTCTTGGCCCCGCCGGTGTCGCCTCCACTTATCAGGTGCATTACCTTCAACGGTGAACTCCCCCCGGGACTTCGTACGATTGGGATTCATTATACAGGGAAGGGCGCGAACTTGCCCCCCGGTAACGAATCGGTGTTACCCCCGGGGGAATCGATTTCACCCGTTCGATTAACACTTGCGTAACATCGGCAAGGATTTACTTCCTCGGAGTCGAATAGGCGGTACTAGTGGGCTGGTTTGCGCTCCCGAAGTTGTCCGGCACGTTGCGGCCCTGGGAAACGGCGTTACGGGTTTGTTTCCCTACGTGCTATAATTGAAAAACTGGTTTCGGAGGATGCTCCCCGGGCTGGCCTGTGCCCAAACGCAGATGACCCGCCGGATGGAGGAATACGGGTTGATCGTACTGAGCCACGTCAGCAAGAGCTACGGAGATATCAATGCGCTCGATGACGTGACCGTGAACATAACGAAGGGGGAATTCGTCTTCCTGGTTGGCCCCAGCGGGGCCGGGAAATCGACTTTCCTCCAATTGCTATACCGCGAGGAGGTTCCCACCAAGGGGAGTGTCGTGGTGGATAACCTCAACGTGACCCGGTTGCCGCGTCGCCACATCCCGCTTTTGCGGAGGAAGGTGGGCGTGGTATTCCAGGATTTCAAATTGTTGGAATCGAAAAACATATATGAGAATGTGGCCTTCGTATTGAATGTAACGGGAGCACCCACGAAATTCATCAAGCGCCGGGTGCCGCAGGTGTTGGGGCTGGTCGGATTATCGGGAAAGGAAAAATCCTACCCCGAACAGCTTTCCGGTGGCGAACAGCAACGGGTTTCGCTCGCCCGGGCCATTGCAAACTCGCCCCGCATCATCTTGGCCGACGAGCCGACGGGGAACCTTGACCGGGATTCGTCTTGGCAGATCATGCGCCTCCTGGCGGAGTTCAACAAGCGGGGGGCGACGGTGCTGGTGGCCACCCACGATTGGCCCATCGTCGATGCCATGCAGAGGCGAGTCGTAGAAATCCAGGACGGTAAAGTCGTTCGCGACGACGCGCAAGGGGGATACAGCAGTAGTGTTTCGTCTAATCGGGCGCTCGGCCGTTGAGGGTCTGAAAAGTATTTGGGCCCACGGCCTCATGAGTTTGGCCTCCGTCGGTACGGTGGCGGTATCACTTCTGGTCCTCGCCGTTTTCTTGGTGGTGGCGGCGAATCTGTCGTACATCGCGGATATCCTGGAAAGCCAGGTCGAGGTGGTTGCCTATTGCCGCCCCGAATTCGACCGCCACTGGGAGGAAACCTTGTTGGACAAGGCGCGGGCGATTCCCGGCGTCGGTGAGGTAACTTTCGTGAGCCGAGCGGAAGCCCTGGATCGTCTTCGGGACCAATTCGGGACGCAAGCCGATCTCCTCAGTGCAGTGGAACAGGACAATCCACTGCGGGATTCGTTGGAGATCACGGTGGCGAACCCCGACCGAATTGAAGAGGTTGCCCGGGGAATCGCGGCCATCGATAGCATCGAGGACGTTGCGTATCAGCAGGAAGTGGTTCAGCGGTTATATTCCGTCACCGAAGCCCTCCGAACGGCGGGGGTGGGCCTCATCTTTTTGCTGGCGGCGGCGACGTTTCTCCTGATCAGTAACACCATACGCCTTACGATTTACGCGAGGCGGGATGAAATCGAGGTCATGCGTTTGGTTGGAGCCACGGCGGGTTTTATATGGGGCCCTCTCGTGGTCGAGGGTTTACTCTTGGGACTGATCGGTGCTGGATTGGCGGGCGCGGTCGTATTCTGGGGTTACTCGGATCTGTTGGAGTCGATCCAGGCGTCGCTTCCGTTCCTGCCGTTGCTGGCAACGCAGCCGTTGATGGGGAACCTGATCCAGTTGCTGGCGATTACCGGGGGTTTATTGGGACTTCTTAGCAGCTGGTTTTCGGCGCAGAGATACGTACGAATTTAGGAGGGATTGCGCGTGGGTGCGCTCGGTTCTAGAGGGTTCCAGGGGAGATGGGGGCGGGTGGTGGCGGTCGCTGCCACCGCGGCTTTACTACTCACCCTGCTGGGGGGATTCGCTTCGGATCCCGAATCGGTTTATGCTTCGACCGGCCAGATTCGCAGGGAGATCGAGGAACTGCGCAACCGCCTCAATAGCATTCAAGGTGATATGAGCCAATACGAGGCGGACCTGACTCAGATTAAACGCGAGGGACAGGGCGTTACCCAGGAGCTCAGCCAGGCCCAGGTGGAGCTTCGACAGGTGGAAAGCCAATTGGATGAAGCCCTGGTGTCCCTGCAGTTGGCTGAGATGGAGGTCGCCGAGGCGGAAGACGATCTGCGCGCGGCCCAGGAAGAACTGGACTATCGGACGGATCTCCTCAACGGCCGCATTCGGGCCATGTATGAACTGGGAACCGTAAGCTACCTGGAGGTCCTATTATCCGCGGTCAGCTTCGGGGATTTTGTCCGTCGCTTCCAGATGCTGCAGCAGATCGTGGGGCAGGACGTTAGTATACTGGAGTCGGTGCAGGAGCAGAAAGCGGAGGTGGAATATCGCCGGGAGGTGTGGTTGTCGGAGAAGAAAGATGCCGAGTACTGGAAGGACCAGGTGGCGCAAAAACGCCAAGAGCTTCGCGTCGAGGTGGCCAATTACGAAACGCGCCTGGATCAGCTGTCCTCCCGGGAACAGGAATACCTGGACGCCCTCGACGAGATGGAGCGGCGTTCCGAGCAAATCGCCCAAAGCATAACGGAGAAGCAAAAGGAACTCGCCCTGGCAGAGGGTACGCCGTACCTGAGCTGGCCTCTGTCGCCGGGTACTTTCTGGGTATCGTCTCCCTTCGGCCAGCGATATCATCCCATCCTGGGCCAATGGCGACTACATAGCGGCATCGACCTGGCGGCGAGTACGGGGACACCCATCCGAGCGGCCGGGGACGGCGTGGTCCTCGACGCCGGCTGGATGGGAGGCTACGGGTTGGCGGTAATCGTGGCGCACACTTCCTCCACATCGACGCTGTATGCCCACGCGTCGCAGCTGCGCGTTAATCCGGGAGATCGAGTGGCCCTCGGGGAGACCATTGCACTGGTCGGCTCCACCGGCTTTTCCACCGGCCCGCACCTGCATTTCGAAGTTCGCGTGAACGGCCAGGTCGAGGATCCGGTCAAGTATTTGCCCGCTCGCTGAGCGGAGACGACGAACTCGCCCGACCCATTGATTCCCCGGGTCGGGCTTCCCCTTCCCCCCTACAGGAGTTAACCGTTTGCGCGCCTGTGATAGAATAGCTTCTACGTCGAGTTTTGCTGGGTAATCGAATCGACCCGGGAGGCGATCAATATCGTTGATGAACCACGCCGGGGCAAGGTGATCGTGCTAACGCCTGCCCAAGCGATCCTAATACTGCTGGCCGTAGTCCTCACCGTCGCCGCCATCGTCTTCGCCATGACCGAAACCGCGGTGCAAGACGGCCTTCCCGAGCCGGTCACAGAGCCCGGGGAGAATGCGGCGCCCAGCCTGGAGGAATACGAGAACTACGATGAGTTCCTGCGCGCTTACGAGTTGATCATGGAGAATTACGTGGATAGCGGTGAGGTCACCCCCGAGTCCCTGATGCGCGGGGCGATCCAGGGAATGGTCCAGGGCATCGGGGATCCGTACTCGACCTATTTTGATGCTTCTGCCCTCGAGGACCTGCGGCGTCGTACGCTGGATGGGCAGTACTCGGGCATTGGTGTTTCCGTGATCGATATCGATGGTTACGTTACCGTCATGGTTCCCTTCTCGGGAACGCCCGCGGCGACGACTCCCTTCGAGGGGGCGGGAGAGGACGATGAGCCGGGACTGAGATCCGGGGATCGCATCCTCGAAGTCGACGGGGTGGATGTAGTGGGGATGTCCACGGAACACGTCGCGGAACTCATCCGCGGTCCCGCCGGAGAACTCGTCGAGATCCGAGTCGAGCGATCCCAAGGGGAGATGGGTTGGGAGGAACTGCTGTTCCCGATCGAACGCCGGGAGATCGAGATACCCACGGTGGAATCCCGGGTGTTCGAGTCCGACTTGGGATACCTCAGCATATCGCAGTTTACTGCTCAAACGCCGGAACAGGTCGCATCTCACCTGGCCGAGCTGGAGGAAGCGGGCATCGTCGGGCTCTTGATAGATCTGCGCAGTAATCCCGGGGGGACCCTGGAGGAGTCGATCGAGGTGGCCGACCAGTTTCTTTCGCCGGGGCCCGTGGTTATCACCGTCGACCGCGAGGGCGAGAGCACGACCATCGGAGTCGACGGACCCGGATACTCGCTCCCCATGATCGTCCTGGTCGATGGATTTAGTGCCAGCGCGTCCGAGATCATCGCCGGTGCCCTGCGAGATCGCGCCGGGGTGGTCCTGGTGGGAGAGCGCACATTCGGGAAGGGTTCCGTCCAGCGGGTGTACTATCTGGATCGAACGCAGACAACGGGTATGAAGATCACCACACAACGCTATCTGACGCCCTCGGGATACAGCATCGAGGAAGAAGGAGGGCTCGTTCCCGACGTGGAGGTGCCCTGGTCCGAAGGCGATATAATGGGGGATCCGGAGTCGGATCCGCAGCTGAGAAAGGCCCTGGAACTCCTGCGAGAGAGCATTGGTGATTAACGGAGGCCCCGATATCCCGGGAGGATGGCATTGGATCTGACCCTGATTTCCCAATTGGCCGGGCACATCGTCCGCCGGGTGCCCGAAATCGTGATACCGACTACCGTCGGTGGCCTACTATTTTGGGCGGTCATGATATTGGTCTGGAGCCAGTATCGCCGCCTGGCCACCATGGAGAGACGGATACACGGGTTCGTTCGTAACGATCCCTGGTCCAGCACGGGAACGGCCCTGGTATTCGGGGTAGGAGCCGGCGTCATCGGCAGCTTGCTTCTCGTCACCCTCGGGATCACCCTGTCTCCCGATGACATCATATATCTCTGGCCCGTCGCGCTGGTGTTACTCCTCGTCAATCCCCGTCTACTCTGTTTTTCCTATGCGGGTGGATTGGTCTCCGTGGTGCACCTGGTGACCGGGTGGCCCCCCGCGGTGAACCCCGCCGCGATCATGGGATTGGTGGCGATTCTTCACCTCATGGAGGGCGTGCTCGTGGCGATCAATGGATACGGGGTCGCCAGCGCTGTGTACCTGCGGAACGGGCGGCGCGATGTGGTCGGAGGATATCTCATTCAACGGTTTTGGCCCATACCGATCATGATCATATTTCTCCTCCAGGTGCCGCCCGAATCCATCGCGAGCGGATTCAGCATGCCGGACTGGTGGCCATTGATCGGAACCGGGGGCGACCTGGGACCCAATTGGGCCTACGTCATGACGCCGGTCGTGGCAGCCCTCGGGTATTCGGACATCGCCCTCACGGAGATGCCGAGTCGGCGCGCGCGGCGGACGGCCCTGCAACTTGTGGTCTTCAGCGTCGCCCTGCTCGGATTGAGCCTGGCCGCCGGTCGCTGGGGAGGGTGGGTTTGGGCCGCGGCCCTGTTCGGGCCGGTTGCCCACGAGTTGATGATCCGACATTCCAGCGGGCGGGAGATGGACGGGGAACCCCGTTTCTTAACCGGTCCGGGTGGGGTTATGGTCATGGATCTTCGCCCGGGTGAGCCCGGCGAGAAGATGGGCCTTCGGCCCGGGGACGTGATCCGGAAGGTGAATGATATCGAGGTGACCACCCGAGAGGGCCTGCGGCAGGCGGTGGTCGCGTCGGGGTGGTATCTGGAGCTGGGGGTTTTGGGACCGGGCGGCGGGGAACACACATTGGAGTCCAACCGTCATCCGCCCGGCCGATCCCTGGGATTGGTCACGGCCCCCGAACCCGGGGATGATCCCCACGTGAACCTTGGCGGCAGCGGTCCCCTTGGCCGCCTGGGGAAAAGGATGTGGCGGAGGATTCGGGGGAGACGCCCACGCACTTGATCGAACAGGTGTTCGATGGTAAGATTCTCGAAGACGCGGCGGGGGAACGGAGTTGCTTTGAGCGAATTTCGATTGGTTTCCGAGTATAGGCCCGAGGGCGATCAACCCCAGGCCATAGAGGATATTACCCGGGCATTCCAGGGGGGTGCCACGGATGTTACGTTGCTGGGTGTGACGGGCTCGGGGAAGACGTACACGGTGGCAAACGTGGTGGAGCGTCTTCAACGGCCCACCCTCGTCATTGCCCACAATAAGACCCTGGCGGCCCAGCTATGCAGCGAGTTCCGCAGTTTCTTCCCGGACAATGCGGTGGAGTACTTCGTGAGTTACTACGACTATTATCAGCCCGAGGCGTACATCCCGCATACGGATACCTATATCGAAAAGGACGCCACGATCAACGACGAGATCGACAAACTGCGTCACTCCGCCACCAGCGCTCTACTGGAACGGGATGACGTCATCGTGGTCGCCTCGGTATCGTGCATATACGGGCTCGGGTCCCCCGAGGATTATCGTAACCTGGTGGTGTCCCTGCGCCGCGGAGGCAGGCGGGGGCGCGACGAAATCGTGCGCGCCCTGGTCGACATTCAATACGCCCGAAACGATATCAATTTCGAGCGGGGTACGTTCCGCGTTCGCGGGGACATCCTCGAGGTATTTCCCGCCTCCTCGGGGGAGAAGGCCGTCCGGATCGAGTTGTTCGGGGATGAGATCGAGCGAATCAGCGAGGTCGACACCCTGACCGGCGAAGTCCTGGGCCATCGGGAACACGTGGCGATCTATCCCGCCACGCACTACATCACCGAACGTGCGAAGATGAAGCGGGCCGTGGGTACCATAGAGGCAGAGCTGGAGCAGAGGTTGGCAGAGCTTCGCGACGGGGAGAAGCTCCTGGAGGCCCAGAGGTTGGAGCAGAGGACCCGTTACGATATCGCGATGCTGCGCGAGGTGGGGTATTGCACCGGTATCGAGAACTATGCTCGCCATCTAACCGGTCGGGCCCCCGGCGAGCCGCCCTTTACCCTCCTGGATTATTTCCCGGAGGAATTCCTGTGTGTTGTGGATGAGTCGCACCGGACGATACCCCAAATCGGGGGGATGTACGCCGGCGATCGTTCCCGCAAGGAAACCCTGGTCGGGCACGGCTTCCGGCTCCCGTCGGCCTTCGACAATCGTCCGCTGACCTTCGACGAATTCGTCGCCCACGTCGGGCGGACGATGTACGTATCGGCCACGCCCGCGCAATACGAGGTAGAACGAAGCTCCGACGTGGTGGAGCAGATCGTTCGTCCCACGGGTCTGATCGATCCCGAGATCGAGGTCCGCCCCGTGGAGGGACAGATCGATGATTTGGTGGGCGAAGTTCGAGATCGCATCGGGCGCGGGGATCGCGTCCTGGTTACGACCCTCACCAAGCGGATGGCCGAGGAGTTGACCGATTACCTGAAGGATCTCGGCCTGGCGGTGCGATACCTGCACTCCGAGATCGACACGCTGGAGCGGATGGAGATCATTCGAGATCTGCGTTTGGGTGAGTTCGACATCCTCGTGGGAATTAACCTCCTGCGGGAGGGCCTGGATCTTCCCGAAGTATCCATGGTGTTGATCCTCGATGCGGACAAGGAAGGTTTCCTCCGCTCGGATATCTCTCTGATCCAGACCACCGGCCGGGCGGCGCGACATGTTGACGGCAAGGTTATAATGTATGCTGATCGTATAACCGGTTCTATGAAACGCGCCATCGAGGAGACGTATCGGCGTCGCAGCATCCAGGAAGAATTCAATCGCGAGCACGGGATCACGCCGCGATCGATTCGCAAGGCCGTCGGCGACGTGATAGAGGCCACGAAGGCAGTTCCCGGGTCGGAAGACTTGGGCGTGAAGAGCCTTTCGGAGGTCCCCGCGGCCCGGGTGCCGGACTTGCTGGTACGGCTCGAAAAGGAGATGCGAGAAGCGGCCCGCGAGCTGGAATTCGAACGGGCGGCAGTACTGCGGGATATGATCATGGAACTGGAGAATCGGCGTGGTGGGCAGAACAGGACGGGCTGATTTCGCCCCATACGGGAGGTGGTCACGCGTTGGCCAGGGATTTCATCAAGATTCGCGGAGCCCGCGAACACAACCTGAAGAATATCGATCTCACCATTCCGCGGGATCGCCTGGTGGTCGTAACGGGTATCTCGGGCAGCGGTAAGAGCTCCCTTGCCTTCGATACCATCTACGCCGAGGGCCAGAGGCGGTACGTGGAATCGCTGTCCGCCTATGCCCGACAATTTCTCGGGCAGATGGATAAACCCGATGTGGAACACATCGAGGGCCTGTCCCCGGCCATTTCCATCGATCAGAAGACGACGAGCCATAATCCCCGCTCGACGGTGGGGACGGTCACCGAGATTCACGACTACCTTCGCCTGCTCTTCGGCCGCGTGGGACACCCCCACTGCCCCGAGTGCAGCAGGGAGATAACCGGGCAAACCATCGACCAAATGGTGGATCAGGTCATGCAGCTCCCGGGGGCGACCCGCTTCCAAGTGTTGGCGCCCATCGTGCGGGGCCGCAAGGGCGAACACGAGAATCTCTTGGCGGAGGTGGGGCGCGCCGGATTCATGCGGGTCAGGATCGATGGAGAGGTATACCTTCTAGAGGATGCGCCGGACCTGGATAAGAACCGGCGACACGATGTCGAGATCGTCGTCGACCGCCTGGTCATGAAGGAAGACCTGGCGAACCGCTTGGCGGATTCCCTGGCCACCGCCCTGGCGTGGGGCGATGGCGTTGCCGTCATCGACGTGATCGACGGCGAGGAAATCGTGTTGAGCGAGCACATGGCGTGCATCGAGTGCGGTTACAGCCTGGAGGAACTCTCCCCCAGGATGTTTTCCTTTAACAGTCCGTACGGTGCGTGCCCCGCCTGCGATGGCCTCGGGCACCACCTCGTGGTCGATCGCGACCTCGTCATACCCGACGCATCCCGTACCATCGAAGAGGGTGCCATCGCGCCCTGGAGCAGCGGGGAATACTATCCGCAGTTGCTGGCCGCCGCCTGCGAGCACTGGGAAATCCCGAGGGATGTCCCGGTGGAGGACCTGGATCCCGAGCTCCTCCGCGTAATTCTCGAGGGCGGGGGATCGGAGCGGATGCGTTTCACTTATCGCAACCGGTACGGGCGGGAGAGGAGCCGGACCCGCACCTTCGAGGGGGTTCTATCCAACCTGGAACGCCGCCACCAGCGGGCTTCGACGGAGAGCAGTCGCGCCCGCATCGAGGATTACATGTCCAGCAGGGCCTGTCCCGCCTGCGGCGGCGCCCGACTTCGTCCCGAGTCCCTGGCGGTAACCGTCGCCGGCCGGAATCTGGCGGAGATCTCTTCGCTATCCATCGAGGACGCCCACTCGTTCTTTTCCGCTCTCTCCCTGGAGGGCCAGGAGGAGATGATATCCCGCGCGATCCTGGTGGAGATCCGGAAGCGACTCAAGTTCATGTTGGACGTGGGCCTGCCCTACCTGACGCTGAGCCGTTCTGCCACCACCCTGGCCGGGGGCGAATCCCAGCGGATCCGCCTGGCCACGCAGATCGGGTCCGGGCTCGTCGGGGTTCTATACATCCTGGATGAGCCCAGCGTCGGATTGCATCAGCGGGACAATCGGCGCCTGCTGAATACCCTGGAGAATCTCCGGGACATGGGGAATACCCTGATCGTGGTGGAGCACGATGAAGAGACGATACTCCGCGCCGATCACGTCATCGACATCGGTCCCGGCGCCGGGGAAGCCGGGGGCCACGTGGTCGCCCAGGGTACGCCGGCGGAGGTCATGGGTCATTCCGAATCGGTGACGGGTCGCTTCCTTTCCGGGGAGGAAGGCATCGCCATCCCGTCCGCGCGCCGTGCCCCGGGGGAAGAGTGGCTCACCGTGCGGGGGGTCGCCGAGCACAACCTCAAGGGAATGGACGTGGCCATACCCCTGGGATTATTCGTCGGGGTGACGGGCGTCTCCGGCTCCGGGAAGAGCACCCTGATCCACGATATTCTCTACCGGAGGCTGGCCCGGGAACTCCACCTCGCGCAGCATCCTGCGGGCGCCCACGAGGCGATCGAGGGATTGGAGCACCTGGACAAGGTCGTGGAGATCGATCAATCTCCCATCGGCCGGACGCCGCGCTCGAACCCGGCAACCTACACCGGGACCTTCGATTACATCCGGGATATCTTTGCCCGTACCCCCGAGGCGAAGGTCCGAGGGTTCAACAAGGGTAGATTTAGTTTCAACCTCAAGGGTGGGCGCTGCGAAGCGTGTTCCGGCCAGGGGATCGTTCGGATCGAGATGCACTTCCTTCCCGACATCTACGTGCCCTGCGAGGTTTGCGGGGGGAAGCGGTACAATCGAGAGACCCTCGAGGTCAAGTACAAGGGAAAGAACATATCCCAGGTACTGGATATGAACGTGGAGGAGGCCCACGCGTTCTTCGTCGATATACCGCGGATCGAGCATCACCTCAAGACGCTTCTCGACGTCGGTTTGGGGTACATCCGCCTGGGGCAACCCGCCACCACGCTCTCGGGCGGGGAGGCGCAGCGGGTGAAATTGGCCTCCGAGCTTTCGCGGCGGTCGAACGGGGGAACCATCTACCTGTTGGACGAGCCCACCACGGGTTTGCACGCTGCCGACATTCGCCAGCTATTGTCCGTTTTGCAACGGCTGGTCGATGAGGGAGCCACCGTGGTCATAATTGAACACAACCTGGACGTGATCAAGTGCGTGGACCACATCATCGACCTGGGACCCGAGGGCGGCGAAGGCGGTGGAAGGGTGATCGCATCCGGTACGCCCGAAGAGGTCGCGGGTATCGCCGAATCCCACACCGGCCATTACCTCGGGGAGGTGCTTCGAGCGGGCACCTCCCGCGGCGATTCGCAGCAAGCCGTCGGCTCGGAGGACTGATCATGGGCGAAGAGGATCGTCGGCAACGGTTGAAGGAGCGCGCCGCGGAATTCCCCGACTCGCCGGGCGTGTACCTCTTCCGGGACGCCACCGGCGAAGTCCTGTACGTCGGTAAGGCGATCTCGCTGCGCAATCGAGTTCGATCTTACTTTTCTTCCCCCTCGAGCCTGAATACGCGAACGATGCGGATGTTGGCCGAGGCTGTGGATATCGACTTCCTTCTGACGGATTCCGAGGTGGAGGCCCTCATATTCGAGGCCGACCTGATCAAGCGCCATCGTCCCCGGTTTAATGTACGATTGCGGGACGATAAGCAGTATCCATATATCGTGGTGACCACGGGGGATGATTACCCCCGGGTGGGTGTCGCCCGGCGGGTGGAACGCGACGAACATCGTTATTTCGGTCCCTTCACCAATACCTCCTTGCTCCGCCGGGCCATGGAACTGTTGCGAAAGGTGTTCCCGTACCGTACCTGCACCGACTACGTCATGGAACACCGGCAGCGCCCGTGCTTGCATTACCACGTCGGGCGGTGCCTCGCACCCTGTACGCGCCCCATAGATCCCGGGGAGTACGATGATGTAATCGATGGTCTCCTCGGGTTTCTCGGGGGGCGCTCCCGGGAGTTGACCCGGGACCTGGAGGCGCGAATGGAAGAGGCCGCCGCGGAGTTGGACTTCGAGCGCGCTGCGCGGATCCGGGATCAGATTGATGCGTTGAAGACCTTCCGCGAGCAGCAGCGGAACCTGTCTGCACCTTCGGCCGAGGATATGGATGTCCTCGGCCTGGCGCGCCGCGGTGAAAGCGCCGCCATTACGCTCCTTTTCATGCGAGAGGGGCGGATCGTTGGCAACGATGGTTTCATTGTAGGGGCGCCCGAGGATACCGGCGATGGGGAGATCCTGGGGGATACCCTGGTGGAGTATTATTCGCACTCCCTGCTCGTACCCAGGCGCATCCTCCTGCCGGTCGATCCACCCGACTCGCAGTCCCTGGAGAAATGGCTGGGGGAGAACCGGGGATCGCGGGTCTTCCTGCACCGCCCGGAGCGCGGGGAGAAACGGCGCCTGGTGGCCCTGGCCAACCGCAACGCGGAATTGCTCCTGGACGACGAAGCCGCCTCGTCGGGTTCGATACGCCCCCTGGGGGAGCTGGAGGAGATCCTGGAATTGCCCGCCCCGCCGATCCGAATCGAATGCTACGATATCTCCAATCTTTCCGGATCCTCGGCGGTCGGGTCCATGGTCGTCTTCGAGGACGGGCATCCGGCTCCCTACGGGTATCGACGCTTCCGGATCAAGGACGTCGACGAAATCGATGATTACGCCATGATGCGAGAGGTGTTGTCCCGGCGGGCGCGGCGACTGGATCGGTCCGAGGGGGCAAGCCAGGTCGCCGAGGACACGTCCTTCTCGGCGGTCCCCGATTTAATTGTCATCGACGGCGGCCCGGGGCACGTGGCCACGGCAAGGGAAGCCCTGGCGGAAACGCCACTGGAGGGAACGCCCATCCTTGGAATCGCCAAGCGCGAAGAACTCCTGTATCGCCCCGGGGAATCCGTACCCCTCACCCTCCCCGACGATTCCGACGCTCTGAAGCTCCTGCGTCGGATCCGCGACGAGGCCCATCGATTCGCCCTGGACTATCATCGGCGATTGCGAAGCAAGGGTGCAGTCCGTTCGCTCTTGGACGACATCCCCGGGGTCGGCCCGCGGCGGCGCAATGCATTATTGGCGCACTTCACATCCATAGAAGCCATGACGGCGGCTACCGAGGAGGAGTTGGCGGCGGTACCGGGGATGACGCGGAGAGCCGCCCGGTCGGTGAAACGTTTCCTCGTGAAGAGGGCTGAGCGGTAAGAGATCCGCACCCCCACTGGGTTCCCCCGGCGGGTCTGCCATTGATTCCCGTCATCGCCCCGCCTCCATTCCCCTTTGTTTGCTCGCGCTGCGCTCGGGGTGGGTCCCTGCATCCCTCCCGCCTTCCGGCAACGTCGCGGGACGATGGGTTGTCGCGTTTCCTTCGGCGTCGGTGCGCCGGTCGATCGGGTCCATCTTCCAGCCCGTGGACGCGAGGGGTTCCGGGGTACTTCCCCGTTCCTCGAAGTGCAACCGATCGTCGTCGGGCAGAGTATCTCGGCGATCAATCGATGCCTTCGGAGAGGGATCCGGCGAAATCGGCCGCCCGCTCCAGGTCCGCTTCGTCGGGTTTGCCCCGGTTGATGCCCCCGATGATCGACAGGGGACCAAAGGTATCGTATCCGCGGCAGGAGAATTCGCCCACCACGCGGTATCCCAGGTCTTCTACCCGGCGCCGGAGGCTCAGGTGGTAGGGACCGGGTGGGCCAAATCCGCGGGTCGAGAACAGGAAGGCGGCCCCGTCCCGAGCGGGGGGCAGGCGGGAGGCGAAGTGCAGGAGGCGCGGGTGATGGCGCAGGGCGTAGATACCCGAGCCAAGGCCGATGAGGTCGTATTCACCTAATATCGCCGGGTCGACGTCGTCTTCTGCGTCCAGGTCGAGTACGTCGGCGTCGAGGACACGGGCCATGGCGTCGGCAACGCGCCGGGTGTTCCCGTGGTGCGTCGATACGAAACAAATGATGCTTTTCAAGTCGTCACCCCCGTATGGCTTCTTCCCCTCGAATGCTGGAATTCTCTTCTCGCGGGACGGTGTCCTCCCGGTGGCAGGAAGTGGCGTTTTGGAGCAGAATAAAAGTGTGTGGAATCGAGTCCCTGGGGGGCGTTTGCATTGAACGAAAAGAAGACATTGCGGCGTTCGCGCCGCGAGAAGATCCTGGCGGGGGTGTGCGGAGGCGTCGCGGACTATTTCTCCGTGGATCCCGTCCTGGTTCGATTGCTCTGGGCCGCCTTTGCCCTGCTCGAAGGCGCGGGTGTTCTATTGTACATCGTAGCGTGGATCGTGATGCCCGAAGGAGATGACTAGCGCTTGTTGCGGCGATTCCTTCTCAACGCCGTGGTCTTGATCGTCCTGGAGTGGGCCCTGCCCGGGGTCGAGGTCGTCGGCGGAGCCGGTACCATCCTGCTGGCCGCAGCCGTACTGGGTATCGTGAATGCGATCATACGGCCATTACTCCTGGTGATCACGTTGCCGATCAATCTCTTGGTCCTGGGATTGTTCACCTTCGTCATCAATGCCCTGATGTTGATGCTCACGGCCGCCCTGGTACCTTCCTTCGTGATTCACGGGTTCTGGTGGGCCCTGTTGACCGCCGTACTCTTCAGTTTCGTCAGTGTCGCCCTATCCGCAGCACTGGATTGAGAAGGAGCCGATGTCGATTCGTATCATCGTCGCCCCCGACAGCTACAAAGGCACCCTGACCGCCGCGGAGGCGGCCACGGCCATCGAAGAGGGCCTGCGCGCCACGTGGCCCCGCATCGACGTCGAGACAGTGCCCCTGGGCGACGGCGGGGACGGCACCGTGGAGGCGCTAAACGCGGCCCTGGATGGACGCTGGTTCGAGGCGGAAGTTCGCGATCCCCTGGGCGCACCGGTCCTCGCGCGATATGGGTTACTTCCCGATGGGACCGCCCTGGTGGATATGGCCAGCGCCTCCGGCCTGATCCTCGTCCCGGAGAATCGAAGAAATCCCTATTGCACATCCACGTACGGGACGGGCCAGCTCCTGCTGGCTGCGGGAGATCGTTCGCATCACGTGGTGATGGGCATCGGCGGCAGTGCAACGGTGGATTGTGGCGTCGGCATGGCCCGGGCGATGGGTGCGCGGTTCCTGGATGCGCAGGGAGAAGAAGTCCGCGGGGGTCCCGGGGAATTCCCGCGCATCCGCGAGGTGGATTTCGGCGAAACGGCGCGACTATGGCGGCGCGAAGTTCGCCTGGAGATCATGTCCGACGTGGATAACCCCCTCGTGGGATCCAGGGGAGCTGCCCGGGTATTTGGCCCGCAAAAGGGTGCCCGTCCGGAGGATGTGCCCGGCCTGGAGCGAGCGTTGTCCCACCTGGGGGAGCTGCTCTCCATCGAGGCGGACAGGGACGTGAGGAAGATTCCCGGTGCCGGTGCCGCCGGGGGTATGGGCGCCATGCTGGTGGCCATGCTGGGGGCGCGGCTCTTGCCCGGGGCGGAGCTGGCCCTGGACCTGGTGCGCTTCGACGAGCGCTTGCCGGGATGCGATCTGGTGGTCACCGGGGAGGGTCGCCTGGATGCCCAAACGCTGAGCGGAAAACTTCCCCTGGTGGTGGCGCAGAGGGCGCGGCGATGGGACGTTCCCGTGGCGGTGCTGCCCGGTTCCCTGGAGCCCGGTTCACAGGCGCAGTTGGCCGAGCGTTTCGACTACATCGAACCGTGCTTCGAGGTGGGTAAGTGCGAAGGGTCCCCCGGCCGGGTCCGGGCCCGGGTTGCCCTGGTCGCCGCCTCGAGCCGGTTGGCAACCCGGATACGGGGCGGAGAAGCGCATTCCACGAGGAGGTAGTTCATGTCATCCAAGCCGAGGGTATACGTGACGCGGAGGATACCGGAAGAAGGAATCGACATCCTCAGGTCGTGCGCGGAGGTCCGCGTGTGGCCGCACCGACTGCCCCCATCCCGGGATGTCCTCCTTCGCGAGGTGGGGGAGGCCGATGGGCTCCTGTCCCTGCTCACCGATGGAATCGATGCGGAACTGATCGAGGCCGCGCCGCGCCTTCGGGTCATCAGCAACTACGCGGTGGGGTACGATAACATCGACGTGCCCGCCGCCACCGCCCGCGGGATTTGGGTGACCAATACCCCCGGTGTGTTGACCGAGGCGACCGCCGATTTCACATTTGCGCTGCTGCTGGCCGCCGCCCGCCGCATCGTCGAGGGGGATCGGGAGACTCGCTGCGGTGGCTGGTTGACCTGGGAGCCGCAATACTTGCTGGGCGCCGACGTCCACGGCGCGACCCTGGGTATCATCGGCATGGGTCGAATCGGGGAGGCCGTCGCCCGGCGCGCCCGCGGGTTCTCCATGCGGGTCCTCTATACCGATCCGAATCCGCGAGGCGATCTGGAATCGGCCCTCGGGATCGAACCGGCGGCCCTCGATACCCTGCTGGGTGATTCGGACTTCATCAGCCTCCACGCACCCCTCACCCCCGATACGGAGCACCTCCTCGGTCCCGATGCCTTTGCGGCCATGCGGCGGGGTACGATCCTGGTGAACACCGCCCGCGGGGAACTGGTCGATGAAGCTGCCCTGGTTGTGGCATTGCGCGACGGGACGGTGGGGGCTGCCGGGCTGGATGTCTACGCCGAGGAACCCCTGCCGGCGGATCATCCCCTGGCTTGTTTGCCCAACGTGGTATTGGCTCCGCACCTGGGGAGTGCCACGGTCGGTGCGCGGCGAGACATGGCGACCATGGCTGCCCACAACCTGGTGGCGGCTCTATCCGGACGTCGACCCGCGCACCCGGTGAACTCTCCCGTATCCTCGTAGCTCCGGGACGGCCGGCGCTTTAGTCTATACATCGTGATACATAGCCCATTCGGCTATAGGATCGGGGCCCTCTAACCCGTAATCCATATCGGACGGACGATGTTGGATCGGGTGAGGAGGGTTCCCCTTGGAGGAACTCGGAAACCGGCTCCGTCGCTATCGCGAGCGGGCCGGATTGAGCATTTACGACGTCGAAAAAGTGGTCGGTCGCCATTTTACCACCATCAGTAAGTACGAGCGCGGGGAACGGCAGCCCAGCATCGAGATCCTGGGTGAGCTGGCCGCCACCTACGACGTGCCGCTGGGTCGGTTGGTCGCGGAGGTGGCCGATGCCGAGGAGCTGGTCGCCGAGGAAGTATTGATCGCGGCGCGAATCCTGGAGCGACGACCGGACGTCGTAGACCTACTTCCCGACCTGGAATCCCTGGATCCCCTGCAAATCGATGCCCTGCATCACTTCCTCCGATCTCTCCTTTCCTCCGAGTAGTCGCCCGGGAAAGACTCCATGGCCCTTGCGCCCGCGCCCCCCTGGTCGTAGAGTGATGATAGTTACGGATATACGCGGGCCCTCGCCCGCGCCGGAGGTGGAACCCGTGAACAGAAAACTATACAGATCGCGAAAACACCGGGTTATCGGTGGAGTCTGCGGTGGCCTGGCGGAGTACCTAAATACCGATCCGGTAGCGATTCGCCTGGTCTGGCTGCTCTTGGTCCTGGTCGGAGGGACCGGGGTATTGCTGTACCTGTTGGCCTGGATCATCATGCCCGATGAGAAATCAGTTCGCCCCGGCGCTCCGGTCGCCCCGGCGGAGCCGGTGCAGTCCGTCCCATCCCCCCGCGGGGCGACCCCCGCGGCACAGCGGGACGAGGTGGCCGCCGAGCCGGAGCCCCAGGATATCGCACGGCGGACGCGCATCGGGGGCGCTATTCTCATCGCCGTGGGTGCCTACTTCCTCATCGATAGGCTGGTGTACTTCGATCTCTCCGCTTGGTGGCCCGTCCTCTTGATCCTGGGTGGAGTTGCCCTACTACTTTCGAGCCGGAACTGTGCCGTGGAAGAGGCACCGCCGCCGGCCACTGGGACGCGCCAGGGCAACGCGGCGCCTCCGCCCGAAGCGTCGCGGGAAGAGATCGCGACCCCCGAGGCCGAGGAAGTCGAGGGCGATGCATCGAAGGAAGAGGAAGAGACCAGGGAAGACTAAGCGCCGATTCGAATTCGAGGAGCTGTGGCCGGGTGGAGAGCGTGCGGTTTGTCATCATCACCGGACTTTCGGGGGCGGGCAAGACCGTCGCGCTGCGGGCGATGGAGGATCTCGGTTACTTTTGCATCGATAATCTGCCCCCGGCGCTGATTCCACGATTTGCACAGCTGCTCGCGGCCCCGGAGAACCTGGTCGATCGGGTGGCGCTGGTGATCGATGTGCGCGGGGGCGCCTTTTTCCAACAGATACGCCGGGCCCTCGACGAGATCGAAGGCCGCGTCGCCGTACTCTTCCTGGAGGCCGACGATGCCACCCTCATCCGGAGATTCAAGGAGACACGCCGGAGCCACCCCCTCTCCCGCGAGGGCAGCATGCGGGAGATTCTGGACCGGGAGCGTTCCCTGCTATCGAGTCTCCGGGAACGCGCGCACCACGTTGTCGATACCTCGGAGATGCAGCCCTCGGACTTGAGGAACCGGGTATTCCAGGTCTTCGGCGACGGCGGACCCGGAGTGGGGCCCTACGTATCCGTGGTGTCCTTCGGATTCAAGAATGGTATCCCATCGGACGCGGACCTGGTTTTCGATGTCCGGTTTCTTCCCAACCCCCATTACGACGAGGCCCTTCGACCCCTGACCGGCCTCGATCCGGCCGTGCGGGAGTTCGTCGCTTCCGCGGCGGTGACCCAGGAATTCTTCGTCCGACTCGTGGATTTGATGGATTTCCTGGTGCCCCACTACCGGGCGGAGGGCAAGACGCAACTGGTGGTGGCCATCGGGTGTACCGGGGGACGCCATCGCTCCGTGGTGTTGGCCCGGATGCTGGGGGAACATCTTCGGGAGACGGGGGTATCCGTTACCGTGGAGCACCGCGCGATTAACCGCGAGTTCGATGGGAGCCGGGACGCCTTCGAGGAGGGTCGTGAGGCCAAGTGACGCGGCGACGGAGCGGCACCACCCGGGATGTGGCGTCTTTTTCTCGTCACGTGAAGGATGAACTGTCCCGTGCGCCCTTGCCGAGGGATCCCCGGGGAATCCGCGCGGAGGTGGCGGGCTTTCTCGTGAGCCCCGACAGGGGAACGGCCGCGGAGGATCCCGCCCATATCATCGTCTCCACCGGTCATCCGGGATCGGCGCGCCGCTTGTATAATCTTTGGAATGCCCTCTTTGGATCCCGTGCGGGCCTGGATGCGGTCCGGAGCAATCGATTTGATCGCAGACTGTCCTTCCGGGTATCCCTGCCCCGGGACATCGCGGAGGACCTGGTGGGGACAGAGTACGCCCTTCCCGCCTCCGAACTGGAGATCGCCCGGGCCTACCTGCGGGGGGTTTTCCTGATCGGTGGATCGATCAACGATCCGCGGTCCGGCTACCACCTCGAGCTCCGATGCTTCTCATGGGATGTGGCGGAGAAGGTCTCGCGGCTCCTGTTAGAGACCGAAGTCAAGGTGCCGGCGACCTCGGGGACCGTGGTATACGTCAAGGATGCAGAATCAATAGCGGATTTCCTGCGGATCGTGGGTGCGTCTCGGTCCCTGCTGAGATTCGAGGATATCCGGGTGATGCGCGCGGTGCGCAACCGGGTCAATCGGCGCGTCAACTTCGAGACCGCCAACGTGAGCAAATCCGTGGAAGCCGCTTTGAAGCAACTCGAAGACGTCGAGGCACTGGGTCCCGCGGTCCTGGAAGGCCTCTCCGCCCGGACGCGAGAGGTACTTCATCTTCGGTTGGAGCATCCCGAGGCGAGTCTCCGGGAACTGGGGGAGCTGGCGAATCCGCCGATCACGAAGTCCACGGTGGAGTACCATTTTCGAAAGATCCGCCAGTTGGCGGGCCGAGAATCGGACTAGGGCCGGTGGTTCGCCGCAGGAGCGGCGGCTCCGATGTCGAAGATCCGAAGGAGCTTGTTCGAATTTTCCCGAACTGCGCAGCCGCGTTTTCCGCAGGGGAAAGGGAGAAGTGTCATCGAGAGGAATATCCCCGACGTTACCATCAGCAGACTGCCCGCCTATCTACGCGTCCTCCACGAGCTGCAAAGCGAGGGCGAGAGCATCGTATCATCGTCCAAGATGGGGAGTCTCACGGGTTTTTCTTCGGAACAGATTCGCAAGGATTTGGCCTATTTCGGGGCGTTCGGTACCCGGGGCCTGGGATATAACGCGGAAGTCTTGGAAGATCGGATTCGCGGGATACTCGGCTTGGATCGTCCCGTACACCTGGCACTGGTGGGATGCGGCAACATCGGCCAGGCGGTGGTGCGTTACAGCCGCGCGCAGCATCGCCACCTGGACATCCGGTACCTATTCGACGTGGATCCCGCGCTGGTGGGAACCGAGATCGCCGGCCTCGAGATCCGTCACGCCGACGAGTTGGAGCGAGTGCTGGGGGGCGAGGGGATTCGATTGGCGGTGCTGGCCGTCCCGGCCGAGGCGGCCCGGGATACCTCGGTGCGATTGGTCCGGGCGGGCGTGCGAGCGATCTTGAATTTCGCCCCGGTGCACCTCGACGTGCCCGAGCACGTGGTGGTCCGCACCGTCGACCTCACCTCGGAACTGGAGAGTCTGGCCTATTACGCCCGCGAGAACGACGCGGGCCCCGACGGAGGATGAAACCTTGGGTGCCGGTACGGTTTGGAGTCGACTCGTTTTTCACATCGGGACCATGACGCCGCTGGATGCCCTGGTGGCCGTGGTCGATGTCGTCCTCATCGCGTATATCATCTACCGCATCATCCTCCTCATCCGTGGTACGCGCGCCATACATCTCGTCCAGGGTCTCGTGGTCTTACTCGTGATTACCGTGGTCAGCGGGTGGTTGAATCTATCGGCCATCAATTGGCTGCTGACCCAGGCTCAACTATCTTTGCTGGTTGCCATCCCCATCGTATTCCAACCGGAGCTGCGACGGGCGTTGGAACACGTGGGGCGCGGACGGTTGTTCGGGCCGGGGATCGGCAGCCTTGAGCGCCCGGACCTGGAACAATTGCTCAGCGATCTGGGTCGGGCCATGCGCACCATGTCCCGGAACAAGGTGGGCGCCCTCATCGTCTTGGAACGGGAGACCGGCCTGGAGGAATTCGCCGAGACGGGCATTCGTATCGATGGCAGGGTTTCCGCGGAGTTCCTGGTGAACATATTCATCCCGAATACGCCGTTGCACGACGGCGCAGTCATTATTCGCGGTAACCGCGTCACGGCCGCCGCCTGCTTCCTGCCCCTGACCGAATCGGCGGTGGATGCCAAGATGGGCGGGCGGCATCGGGCTGCCCTGGGAATTAGCGAGCAAACCGACGCGGTGGTTCTCATCGTCTCCGAGGAGACGGGAGCGATCTCCCTCGCCCGGGCGGGTAAACTGATCCGGAACGTGGACGAGGACACCGTGCACGAGATGCTCGAAGAATTGCTGGCCCGAAATGAACGGAGCTCGGTCTTCTCCTACTTGAGCCAATCGGGAGGTGGTGGAGGTGAGTAGGTTCCTATTCAACGATCGCTTTGTCCTGGCGCTGGCCATCTTCGTGGCCCTGGTGCTGTGGGTCCAGGTCACCGGAGGTAGCGCGCGGGAGTTACAGAGAACCTTCACCGGGATCCCCCTGGGCTGGCGAGATATTCCCGAAGAGCTGGCGGTACTGGAAATTACCCCGGCACAGGTCGACGTGACATTGCGCGGGGATCGGGAGATCATGCAGGATTTGACCCGGGACGATTTCATCGCCACCGTGAGCCTGGCCGGGGCGGAGTCCGGGACCCTCAATTACTTCGTCACCGTTTCCGTACCCCGGGGCATTCAATTGGTGCAGGTGGCGCCGCAGACCGTAAGCGTAGCCCTCGAGCGGGAGGTCGAAGAGGTTTATCCGGTGCGGGTGGAACTGACGGGCGTACCCAACGTGGAATTGGCCGCGCCGTCAACGGATCCCGCACAGGTCGTGGTTAATGGTCCCGCCAGCCGGATGCGAGAGGTGAGTCGGGTGATCGCCCAGGTCGACGTGGATGGCCTCGAACGGGATTTGCGGGAGCGGGTACTTTGCACCCCGGTGGACATCCGGGGAGAGCCCGTCCGCGGTGTCCTGGTGACGCCCCGGCAGATCGATATTTCGGTACCCCTCGAGGCCAGTCAGATGACCCTCGACCTGCCGGTACGTCCGGTCCTGTTCGGGGAACTTCCCGGGAACTTGGCTCTGCGGGAGATCGTCCCCGACCCGGCGGAGGTTTCCGCGACGGGGCCGGAGTCGCAGGTCCTGGAGATCAGTTACTTGGTGACAGCGCCCATCGATCTCGCGACGCTGGATCTCGAGGATGCCGACATCGTTCGAGTGATTAGCCCAGAGGACGAGGAGGTAGAAGGGGAAGACGAGGAGGATGCGGAGGGCGAGGAACTCGCCGTCGGGGATTACCTGTATTTTGAAGTGACCGGCCAGGTCCGGGTACCCGGTGATGCCGGGGCGCGGGAGATCGTCCTCGAGCCGCGGGTGATTACGTTGACCATTGTTCTCCAGGTAGTGGAGCCCTGAGGGTAGGAACCCGGGGTCGGAAATGGGAGGGATTGCATGTCGCCGTCGTTGTTCGGAACCGATGGTGTCAGGGGAGTCGTCAACAAAGAGCTCACGCCCCGGCTGGTCTTTGACTTGGTCGAATCGGCCGCGGGCTTCTTTGGCCGACGGGCTGCCGATCTACCGGTACGCGGAGTCGTGGCGGTCGGGCGCGACACGCGGCGATCGGGGGATATGTTGCTGGGATCGGTGGTGGCGGCGGTTACCAGTTCGGGTTTCGACGTGTTGGACATGGGGGTCGTCCCGACGCCGGCGGTGGCCCACGCGGCGGCGGGAAACGATGAAATCATCGGCGGGGTCGTCATATCCGCCAGTCACAATCCCGCCGATTACAATGGCATCAAGTTCTTCGATGGCGATGGCTTCAAGCTGACCCCGGACGATGAGGCGGAGATCGAGGGCGCCATGGGTTCGCCGGGGAACCGCGCCGATCCGGGGGATCTCGGATCGACCCGGCGAGGTGACCGGTACGTGTGGGCCTATCTGCAGCACCTCACGACGTCCCTCGACCTGGAGTCCGATTCCCTGGCCGGGCTCCGCGTCGCCCTGGATTGCTCCAACGGAGCCGGTTATCGCCTCGGTCCCGCCGCTTTTCGGTCTGCGGGGGCCGAAGTGACCGCCATCTACGATCGGCCCGACGGCTACAACATCAATGTCGATTGTGGTTCTACCCGGCCCGAAGCACTGATCGGCATGATGACCGCGGGGGATTACGATGTCGGTTTTGCCCTGGATGGAGATGCCGACCGGATCGCTGCCGTCACGCCACAGGGCCGCGTCCTGGACGGCGACGACATACTGTACATCATCGCGCGGGACATGATGGATGCCGGAGAACTGAGTGGAGAGGCCGTGGTCGCCACGATCATAAATAACCTCGGCCTCGGCACCTGCCTCGAGCCCCTGGGGGTCCAGATGGTAACCTGCCCCGTCGGCGATCGAGAGATCATGATGGCCATGCGCGAACGGGGAGCGACGCTGGGCGGCGAGATATCGGGACACATCGTCCTGGGCCACTGTGCGACGACCGGCGATGGAATCCTCTCGGCCCTGATCGTCGCCCGCGCCCAGGTAAAGGGGGATCGCGATGTAGAGGAACTGGTGGCCGGGTTCGAAAAGTATCCCCAGGTGGTGAAGAACGTGCCCGTCCGTGATCGCGACGGATTGGCGGGGGATGCATCGATCCAGGAGGCCATTTCCCGGGTCGAGGAAGAACTGGGTGACGATGGTCGCATCATCGTGCGTCCGTCGGGAACGGAGCCGGTGGTCCGCATCTTGATCGAAGGACCAAGAAGGGAGATGATAGAGCGAATGGCAAATCGGTTGGCCGATATCGTGGCCGATCGCCTAGGTTAAACGAGGGGATCGCTTTGCCCGCACCCCGAAGTACCCAAGCGCCTGGACCCGCCCTGGGGCGGGTTGACGAGGATGGAGTTCATCGAGTTTTCGGCGGATGCTCCACGATTGGATCGATCGTTACCGGGGTCTCAAATCCCGGGGGTAACCCCGGGGACAACGGATCCCGGATGGTCCGGCGGGTGAATGCGTCCCCCTTTCGTCCTATTCTCCGGGAGGGGGAAATATCGTGTGTGGTATTGTCGGATATATCGGAGATCGTTCGGCCACGGAGGTCATCCTGGAGGGACTCAAGAGGCTCGAGTACCGGGGGTATGATTCCGCCGGCGTGGCCCTGGTCCCCCGAGAGGGAGGACCGATCCAGGTCATCAAGCGCCGGGGCGAGATCGCGCAGGGACTCGAGGTGGGACTGCAGGAGGATCCTCCGTCGGCTTCGGCCAGCGGGATCGGGCACACCCGCTGGGCGACCCATGGTGCACCCAACGACGTCAACGCGCATCCCCACACGGACTGCAACGAGGGATTGGCCGTCGTCCACAACGGCATCATCGAAAACTACCTGGAACTCCGCGAAGACCTGCGAAAGGATGGGCACGGGTTTCGTTCCGAGGCGGACACCGAAGTCATACCGCACCTGATCGAGCGCTATCGGGATTCCGGTGCGGATCTCCTCGGGGCGACCCTGGAGGCCTGCAAGTACCTCCGCGGCGCCTACGCCCTGGCCGTCGTCGAGACCGGGGGAGACGGTCGCGAGGAGGCGATTATCGGGGTGCGCCAGCAGAGCCCTCTCGTCGTCGGAATCGGCGACGGCGAGTACTTCTTGGCCTCGGATATCGCCGCCCTGCTCCCCTACACCCGGGACGTCGTGATCCTGGAAAATGGTGACTTCGCCGTCCTCACCCGCGAAGGTTATCGGTTGTACGATTCCGGGGGATGCCGGGTGGAACGGCCCGTCGAGCGGGTGGCGTGGGATGCGGAGGCCGCCGAACGCGGTGGGCATCCCCATTTCATGATCAAGGAGATATTGGAACAACCTCAGGCCTGGGTCCATGCACTGCAGGGACGCGTGGGGGGAGATGGGATCATCCTGCCGGAATTGGAGCGGGCGAGTGAAGTCGTCCACCGTCTCTCGGAAGTGTACCTGATCGGCTGTGGAACCTCCTATCACGCGGCCCTGGCGGCCGCCCCGCAATTCGAAAGCCTACTGCGCATACCGGCCCGGGCGGAAATCGCGTCGGAGTTCCGATATCGACAGCCCAACCTGGACGAGAATACGCTAGTAATATTCGTGAGCCAGTCCGGGGAGACCGCCGATACGTTGGCCTGCCTGGACATTGCTCGGGACGCCGGTTCCCCCACCCTGGGGATCACGAACGTCGTCGGTTCATCCCTGGCCAGGGGGGCCGAGGACGTGGTCTTTACCCGTGCCGGCCCGGAGATATCCGTGGCATCGACGAAAACCTATACGACCCAACTCCTGATCCTCGACCTGATCGCCTGCCACCTGGGATCGATCCTCGGGCTGGATGAGCGGGGCAGAGAGCAGGTTTCCTCCATTCTGGAGGCCGCCCCGGATCTCCCCGGGCTGGGCGAGGCCCTCCTGGCGGACCAGGAAGCCATCCACCGCGTGGCGGATTATATCGCCGGCTGGGAGGACGCCTTCTTTATCGGTCGCGGCCTGGATTTCGCGGCGGCAGTAGAGGGGCAATTGAAGCTCAAGGAGATTTCTTACATTCACGCTGAACCCATGGCCGCCGGAGAACTCAAGCACGGTACCCTGGCTCTGATCGAGCAGAACATACCCGTGGTCGCCATATCGACCCAGGATCACCTGCGGGACAAGATCGCATCGAATGTCGAAGTCGTGCGAGCCCGCGGCGGCTGGGTGTGCGTCGTGACCGACCGTGACGATGACGCCGCCGCGGGCGTGGCGGACGAGGTCATCGCCGTGCCGAGGACCGCCCCGCTGCTCTCCCCGGTGCTGGTGGGCACCGCGCTTCAACTGCTGGCCTACCACACTGCCGTGTTGCGCGGGTGTCCCGTCGATAAGCCCAGGAACCTGGCCAAGAGCGTTACCGTGGAGTGATGTCCATGGGCGGTGGCGATGTCATCTTAGGTGTCGGCACGGACATCGTGCAGGTCTCTCGAATCGCGCGGGTCGTCGAGGGGCGCGGCGAGGCCTTCCTCGATCGCGTTTACACTCCGGGAGAGTTGCAGTACGCTGGGGATGGTAAGGATCGAGACCGCAGGTTGGCAGGCCGTTGGGCCGCCAAGGAAGCGGTTCGCAAGACCCTGCGGGGCGAACTCAGCCGCGTCGCCTGGCGCGATGTGGAGGTGTTCTCCGGTCCGGCCGGAGAACCCTCGGTTCGCCTCCGGGGAGAAGCCGCCCGGGCGATGGAAGTCCTGGGCGGGACCGATGTACACCTTAGCCTCAGCCATTCGGGCGACGTTGCCATCGCCGTGGCACTCCTGGTGGCCCGGAGCGCGACGCGATGCGGAGGGGGGAGTCCAGGTCGTGGAAGATGATTTCCGTTACGTTCTCACATCGGAGCAGATGAAGATCGCCGACCGCACTGCCATGGAGGAACGAGGCATTCCGGGAGTGGATCTCATGGAGGCCGCCGCCCGGGGCGTGGTGGCCGAGGTGATGGCGATCCGCGTACCGGGGGAATCGGTTGCCGTATTGGTCGGCCCCGGCAACAACGGGGGCGACGGATTCGCGGTCGCTCGTTTTCTCCACGTTCGGGGCGTGCCCGTCCAGGTCATCGCCGCGGCCCCGCCGGACGCCATGACGGGCGATGCGGCGGAAATGGTCAGGAGATTGTCCCTCTATCCCGTCCCGGTCCATCGCGTCCTGGATGCCGACGGTACCCTGGACGTGGAGACCGTCGATCGGGTTCTGGGTTGGGCGGCCGTGACCGTGGACGCGCTCCTGGGCACCGGGCTCGAGGGTTCCCTGCGCCATCCCTACGATAAGTTGATCGCTTCCATTAACCGAGCCCACACCCGCGTGGTGTCCGTGGACGTGCCCAGCGGCTGCGATGCGGACTCCGGAAGCGGCCTTCCCGTCTCCGTGATGGCCGACGTGACCGTGACCTTCGGCGCGCCGAAGCCGGGCATCCTACTGGAACCCGGCAATCTGGCGGCGGGCAGGGTGAGACTGAAAGAGATCGGCGTTCCCCGCGACGTGCTGCGGGAAGCCTGGGGCACGGGTCCCTCGCGATTGATTTGGACCCACGAAGACCAGGTTCGCTCCTATCTCCCGGCGCGTTCTGCCGTCGGGCACAAGGGTACCTTTGGCCACATCCTCGTCGTCGGGGGATCGCCGGGTCTGACGGGGGCCCCCACGATGACTGCGGAGGCGGCATTGCGAACGGGTGCGGGAACGGTAACGTGCGCCATAGCGGACTGGCTGCAACCCATTCTCGCTTCGAAATTGACGGAGGCCATGACCATCGGTCTTCCCACGGTGGACGAGGAACTGATCGTCCCGGCGGCCGTGGATATGCTCGCGAATATATTGCTCGAAGCCGACGGTCTGGCCATCGGCCCCGGTTTGGGACGCGACGCGGATGCCCGGGAACTCGTGGTGGATCTACTGGAAGAACTGGGTGATCGAAGCGCACCTCCCATCGTCCTGGACGCCGACGCCATCAATGCCCTGGCGCCGGATCCGGGACTCGTCCGCACCTTCGGACTGGAGGGGCGTATCGTATTGACGCCCCATCCCGGGGAACTGGCGCGCCTGGTGGACGAGGACTTGAATGCAATCACCGCGGATCGGGCGGGGTGGGCCCGCCGGGCGGCCACCCTCACCGGCGGCGTCATTCTCCTGAAGGGCGCTCCGGCGGTAATCGCCTCGCCCGGCGGTACAGTGGCCGTAAATTCCACCGGGAACGTCGGCCTGGCCACCGGGGGATCCGGCGATGTGCTCACCGGTATCGTCGCGGCCCTCCTGGCCGAGGGAACACC
>PWSR01000157.1 GCA_003563985.1 Clostridia bacterium
CGGCGGGGCCCGATGGTGGATCGGGCCCCGGGGAACCTGGCTAATGGGTTCCTTTCACGACCTTGAGACCTTCGTTGGCGATGGCCTCGGAGAATGCATCCCCGTAGGGGCAGGGTCCCACCAGGCAATTGCCCAGGTGAATGGCTTCGGCGCCGGCCCGGGCCAGACGCCTGGTTCGCTCTACGATGCGGTCCGTCTTCCCCCGAAAACAGCCCCCACATGTATCCAGCCCGACCAGGGCGAGATCATCGTAATCGGAGAAGGTAGCGTTGGTTTCCCGGACCGCGGTCAGGCAGCCGGTGGCTGAGCAATTGTCGCTGTGGGCATCGCAGCGTATGATGCCGATCTTCAAGAATCATTCACCCTTTCCGGGTACCATGGCAAAGGCCATACCATCCGGGTGGATGCCGGCCTCGTAACGACCAACCTCCTTGAGGCCCTCGACGTCGATGACGGATACGTCGTTGGTCTTGTTGTTGGCCACGAAGGCGCGATCGCCGGCGGGGCTAAACACCGTGCCACCCGGCCAAACCCCGGTGGGGATGCGCTTGATCTCCCAGGGACGCCGCGCGTCCACTATCGAGAGGTCGTTGGATTCGCGGTTGGGAATGAAGACGTAGTCTCCGTCGGGACTGAAGGCGACGCGAATGGGTAGGGTACCCAACTTTCGGTCAAAGATGACCTCCATCGTGTCCAGTTCGATGATGAAGAGGTTATTGTCGTGCTGATTGGCGACGTAGAGCACCTCTCCGTCCGGGTGCACGCCGGCCCCCTCGGGACCGCGGCCCACGGGAAGATGGGTGATCAGGCTTCGATCCCGGGCATCCAGTATGGTGATGTTGTCGGATCCGATATTCGGGATGAATATGCGCTCCTTGTTCACGTCGAAATAGATCATGTGCGTGCTCTTCTGGTAAGTCTCGATGACCTCCTTTGGCTCGCGGCTTGGCACGTCGAAGACGAATACGCGATTGGAGCGCGTTGCCGCTATGAACAGTTCGGATTCGTCGGCGGACAGCCCGATCCCGTGGGGGAAGTGGAATAGGGGATGGCTGATCCGGTCGATCTCGGTGGGCCCGGTATTGTCGATAATGGATACCGTGTTACCCCCGGAGTTGGTCACGAAGGATGTCTTGCCATCCCGGGTAACGTCGATTTCGTGGGGGTTGACGTCCACGGGCAATTTCGCCTCGGTCACCCCGCTGTCGGCGTCGATGAATGATATGGAGTTTTCGTCTTTATTCAAGACAATCAACATGTTTGTCATTCGGTGCTCTCTCCCATCAATCTTGCGACGATCTCTGCGTTCTGTCGAACTTCCTGGAGATTACTCATGCCGATATTGACCGCGTCGACGAAGGACTGGCAAAGGGCGAATTCGATGGCTTCCTCGAGTCGATGGACCAAGTCTCCGACGCCCAAGACCTTGATCGCATACACACCCTTGTCCGCATCGTTGCAGGCTGCCAGCGCTCTGCGCATATCCTCCAGGCTTCCACCCTCGATGCGGGACCCATCGAGGTTGAGGGTACCGCAGACGATTTCGATTCCTTCTTCGCCAGCCGCCTCCAACAGGATGGCGGGCACGTGGGAAGAGATCCCCACGTGCCGCACCAATCCATCTTCCTTGGCGGAACGCAGGTACTCCAGGGCGCCCCGGTGCGCTTCGAAGCTTCCTTCCGCGACGTTGTGAAGAAAACAAATGTCCAGGTAGTCCGTATCGAGTTCATCGAGGATCTTCCGAACCCTTTCGCGGGCCTGCCCGGCGGATTTCTCGGGCACCTTGCTGGTGACGACCACCTTCTCCCGCCCCGCCTGAGCGAGCCCGGCGGCCACGTGCGGGTGGCTCGCATACGCGGGAGCCGTATCCCAGTGATTCAGCCCGTAGTCGCGTCGTGCACGATCCAGCAGGGCGCCGCCCTCCTCGGGGGAAAGGTGAATGATGTGCTCGGTGCCAAAAATCAACCGCGGGACCAGGGGACCCCATCGCCCCAGTTTCACCGTGGGACATAACATGATAGCCCTCCTCTCGACCTATCTTTCTTTTTCCGATGAGGGAATTAATATCCTGCTAATGTATTGAGGATAGGGGTATGCGCGAATCCGCAGGATTCCCGGAATCGATCGGCGAATGAGTGTTCCGCAGTTACGATCGGGGGTGGCCACATGTTGATCCTCAACGCGGGGGAAGTTCGATGTGCATTGCCGATGGAGACCGCCATGGATACCGTGGCATCAGCGTACGCTTCGGTGAGCCGAGGTGAGTCGCTGACACCGTTGCGCACACCGCTGGAACTGCCGAAGGGCACGATCCTGACCATGCCCGCCTACCTCGCCGAAACGGACGCACCCGGGGTCAAGATCGTCTCGGTGTTTCCGGAGAATGCCACCCGGGGGCTGCCCACAATTACGGGGTTGATGATCCTCCTCGACGGTAGCTCGGGTATTCCCCTGGCGGCGATGGATGCCGCGTCCCTGACCGCGATTCGAACCGGCGCATCGGGCGGCGTGGCGGCCCAATATCTCGCCCGTCAAGATTCCAGTGTCGTGGCGGTCATCGGGGCGGGGGTGCAGGGACGAGCGCAATTGCAAGCGTTGGCGGCGGTACGCGCACTCTCCGAAGTCCGGGTATACGATGTGAATCGCGAGAATGCCGAGGCGTTCATAGAGGACATAGAAGGCGACCTTCCGGTTCTACCCATCCGATGCGACACCGCGGCAGCGGCCGTTCGGGATGTTGATGTGATTCTCTGCGCAACCACCGCATCGTCACCGGTCTTTTCCGCAACCGGTTTGGAGCCTGGGGTGCATGTGACCGGTGTGGGATCATTCCACCCGGGGATGGCGGAGATCGGAATCGATACCCTGGCGAAGGCAGATCGGATCGTGGTGGATTCCCGCGAGGCCTGCCTGGAGGAAGCGGGGGACTTCATCCAACCCATCTCCAGGGGTGAAATCACCGCCGAGGTGATCGATTCGGAAATCGGGGAGATCGTCCTGGGACAACGGCCCGGGCGATCAAACGATGAGGAAATTACCGTTTTCAAGGCCGTTGGGTTGGCCGCCCTGGACATCGCGGTGGCCGAGGCCACGTACCGGCGAGCTCGGGAGCGCGGAATGGGAACGGAAGTACCATTGTGAACCGAGACCAACGGACCTGGCGTCGCCGTCCGGCAACGGCGTCACACGAGTTGACCGGGACGTTCACCTCGGGTAGAATTGGGCTTGCTGCGGGGAACACAGCCGCGGAGCCCGGGCGTGTAGCTCAGTTGGGAGAGCGCTAGAATCGCACTCTAGAGGTCAAGGGTTCAAATCCCTTCACGTCCACACCAAGAATCCCCCGTCCCGATAGGGAACACGGGGGATTCGTTCTTCCCTCGTTATGAACTTGCATTCGCAAACTTCATCTTCTCACGTTTTGTTCACGTTCGTGACACGCACTATTCCCCGAAAATAAGGTGGTCCAACTCCTCCGATGCATTTTATTGCATATTCGATAATGAGTAATCATGGGGCTCCGGCGTGGTGGTGGGCTTGGAGTGCCCGAGCCGTTCACCACATGTTGATGGAGAGTCGGGTCCTGGTGCAATGATCCCCAGTCGTTTCGACCGCCTCGGGCTCGCGGTGGCGCGCCGGGGACGGCACGGCGGGATGATCGTGCAAAGATTCGTGACGGATGGTCGGAAATAGCGCATAGAAGCGACGCAACCATGTAGATTCAGGTGATCTGAGAATCGCAGGATTCATAAATAGAACCCACTGCAGGGATATTCAATGGTACAGAGTGGGGCCGGACGTCCCATCCGGTGCGCTCGATGGCACGCGCCCGACGATGTCGATTCACCACCTCGCTTGACCGGGTTCTTCCGGTCTCATTGGCTCCCGGCTCGGTCAATTCGGTGCGTCAATCGCTCGATCGCATCCAGCACGACTTGAGGATGGGTATGATGCAGTTTGTGGCCGGCGCTCTCAACCAGTATCAACTCCGCATCGGGCACCGCTTCACAAAGCCGCTGGCCGTCATCTTCGTAACTGAGGATCTCATCGGATTCCCCGAAAATGATGGTTAGCGGAACGTTGATTTCTTCGTACCGCCCACTGATTTTGCCCACGGACTCATACATCGATGCCAGTTCGTAAGCCGTAGCGGTCAATTGATCAGGCCGGATGTAGAGCGAAGAAACCGCGTCGAGGTATTCCTCGGGAGGTTCGGCGGGCGAGAAGGCTCGCTCGTACATGCCTCTGGCCACGGTCCTGCCAAAGGGCACGGCGACGGTTTGCGCCATGATTGATCCGACGATTGGATAGCGCGGAAGCGCGAGGATCCCCTCATCGGGAGGTGCGTCCACGTAAGCCACTCCGCCGAGGGAAATGGCGGCGCGTATCTCGTCGGGGTAGTCTAGAAGATACTGCAGCATCACAGCGGCACCATATGAGTGGCCCAGCATGATGGGTCTATCTATATTAAACTCGGTGAGGGCTTCATTGAGAAGTTGGGCCTGTCCCTCGGTCGTGAGTCTCTCGGGATCCACACAGGCGCTGTAGCCGTAACCCGGCCGGTCGATGGCGATGGCTTCGTAATCCTCGGCGACGGCATCAAATATGGATAGCGTGAACTCCTGGAGTGATGCATCTCTACCGTGCAGCATCACAACCGGTACTCCCCAACCCTCGCGCAAATAATGCAGATCCACCGCACCGTCTGCCGTCGAGACGAATGCGCCGACCGGTGGGAGTTCGCGCTCAATTCGGGATAGCTCGACCTGGGTATAACCGTATAAACCGAGGAACAACGCCAGAATTATCATCGCCGCCGTCCGGATCATCTTCCTATCGTCCAAACCGGGGAACTCCTCGACATGATCCCGAACCCACTCCCTCTTGGCGTTCTCCATTCCCGCCCGCACCGACAGGTCGTTCCCCTAAATCATATACGCTGCACCCCTCTATTGGCACCATGATCCGCCTTCCCGCAGAACATTCGCGCGGTGCAGAAGGTCCCTGGCCACGCCGCGCCCATCGTTGGCCACGAGTGCGAACAAGCGATGCGGGTTTTCGGTCGAAGATAGCGGTGTGGATGGGAGAATGCTCCCAAGTCTCTGTCCAATTCCAGGATGTGGCCGCACGGGTAGCGAGCTATCGATTCCTGCGGAAATTCATCGAGGGATCGCTGTGACAACGTACTGACACGCTTCGACACCATCAGAAGCGGGAGCAAGGAATGCAGGTGGCGAGAGACCGGAACGAAGACGTGTTGGATTCACTCGCCGCGAGGTTCGCAACACGGCGACTAAAACAACGAATTCACCCTGTATGTGACGGAAACAAAGGAGGAGAAGGATCTTCTGCGGGAGATGTTCAATGAGCGGGTGGAGGAGGCCCGACCGACATCATTGAACGCTTATTGGGGTTGCACCACTAGGCAGTACACCCTACAGGTAGGTATTCGGAACGGTGGCGCGAGACTTAGGCGGGACAAGCGCACGGGACGGTTTAGCCAATTGATGAGGGCGCACCAGGACCGGGATAGGTAGCGGCTTAGCCTGGCCAGAAAATGACCCTGGAAGACTCGGGGGACAAACGATGCGGAGATTGTAGACTTGGTACATCGGGGGACGCAATAGGTATTATTCCAGCGGGATGAAATACAGGGGCGGAATTGGGCAGATCGAAATCCCGCCTGAGGCTCGACACCATCGCCCCGGTTCGCTGGAACACCCGGGAACGTGCCGGTGTGGACTACCTCCGGCGGAGGAAGAACTACTAGGGCAGGAACGGGACGTCCGAGAAGAAGAGATGCGGCGGGATTACCTTGCTGCCGGCTTCTAGGACCAGTTGCCGGCCGAAATACAAATGGGGAAGAGAACGCCTGGGTACGATTGAACACAATGATCTCTAGATGCGCTAGAATCCCTTACCTTTCGGAAGCCGCCGACATCCGCTATCATTTAATAAGGGAGGTGTTTGGAGTGAAC
>PWSR01000149.1 GCA_003563985.1 Clostridia bacterium
CGCTATGATGTCTCGCGGACAGGCCTCGACGCAGTTGCCGCAGGCCGTGCACTTCTCCTCGTCCACCAGGGGCAGTCCATCGTCCCCCATGAATATCGCGTCGAAGGGACATACGCGGACGCAATTGCCGAGGCCGAGACAACCGTACTCGCATGCCTTGTGTCCCCCGGCCACGGCGTGGGCCGCATCGCAATCGGGTTCCCCGACGTACTGGAAACGTTCCGCCGCCGCCTCTTCGGTCCCGCGACACCGTACGATAGCGACATCCCGTTCATCCGACATCTCCACATCCTGGCCCAGGATATGTGCGATGTGTTGCCACATCCCGGCCCCGCCCACGGGGCAGTCCTGGGGACCTGCCTCCCCGTGGACCAAAGCCTCGCTGAAGGCGGTACAGCCGGCGAACCCACATCCTCCACAGTTGCCACCCGGCAGTACCTCCTCGATCATTTCGATTCGCTCGTCGCGTTTCACGGCCAAGACCCGAGAGGCAAAGGCCAGGCCCGCCCCGAACAACAATCCCAGGGACATTAGTACCGCAATCGCATGAACCAAGGATCCGACACCTCTATTCCCGATTCAGTCCACAACTGTCTTCCCCAAAAGATCCCTCTGCACACATCAACCACCGAACAGCGCGGTGATATTGAAGCCGTTGAAGGCCATGAAACCCATGGACATCAGCGCCGCGGTTACCAGGGCGATGGGTGTTCCCTTCATCGGACCGGGGACATCCGCTCGATCCAGTCGCTCGCGCATCGCGGCGAAAAGAATGATGACCAGGATGAATCCGACCCCGGCACCCAGGGCGTGCAGCAGTGTCTCGATGAAGTTGTAACCATCGGTGATGTTCAACAGGGCGACACCCATGATCGCGCAGTTAGTGGTGATCAGGGGCAAGAAGACGCCCAGCGCGCGATACAGGGGCGGACTGAACTTCAGCATCACCATCTCCACGAACTGCACCAGGGTAGCGATCACCAGGATGAAGGCGACCGTCTGCAGGTATTCGATTCCGTAGGGTATCAGCAGAAAGTTATGAATCAGCCAGGTCGCCATGGAGGACAGCGTCATCACGAATATGACCGCCCCTCCCATGCCGACGGCCGAGCTGAGGGCCTGGGATACACCAAGGTAGGGACAGATCCCCAGGAACCGAATCAACACCACGTTATTCACCAGAGCGGCGGCAAAGAAAACCGCTACGAGATCAGCCATGGCTCAGGGCCTCCTTTCGCGCCTCGAGTTCGGCTCGACGGACGCGTTCATCCCACCAGTTCATTGCACCCATCAGGAATCCGAGTCCCAGGAAGGCACCGGGGGGCAAGATCATCATGATTGCCGGCTGATAGGATGTACCCATGATGAGGACCCCAAATATTGTGCCCGCACCGAGGATTTCCCGGATCGCGGCCAATACCGTAAGGGACAGGGTAAAACCGAGCCCCATGCCCAACCCATCGGCCACGGAGTTTACCAGGGGATTCCGGGAGGCAAAGGCTTCCGCCCGACCGAGGATCAGGCAATTCACCACGATGAGCGGGATGAAGATCCCCAACGCCTCGTGCAACGGAGGCACGAACGCCGCCATGGTGTAATCGACGATGGTTACGAAACTGGCGATTATGACGATGAAACAGGGAATCCTGATCTTCTTTGGAATCATGTTCCGAAGCAAAGATATGATGATGTTCGACATGAGCAACACCGCCGTGGTGGCGAGCCCCATGCCGATTCCGTTGATCGCAGCCGTGGTTACGGCCAGCGCGGGGCACATTCCAAGCACCAGGCGCAGGACGGGGTTCTCGATCTTGAATCCCTTTGCGAAGTCGCGCCACAGTCTATCCAAGGCTCACCGCTCCTCTCCCATGCGAGAATGGGCCTGTCGGGCAATCTCTACGCCCCGGAGCACCGTTTCCGTGGAGATGGTGGCTCCGGCTATGACATCGATATTCCCACCCTCTCTACTCGTCCGAATGGTCTCGTCGACGGACAGTCCGGCGAATTGAGCGCGGAATTCCGCCTCACCGATCCGGGCGCCCAGGCCGGGGGTCTCGGACTGGCGCAGGACCTCCAGTCCCGTGATCCTTCCTTGCGCAATCCCCACCATCGACACCACGTCCCCCGAATATCCGGTGGTGGCGACGGTGAATACGTATCCCACGGTCGTGGAGCCGGACAACCCTCGAAAGGCTCCGCGGAGACCGGGGGCCTCTTCGATGAAACCTCGCGGAACCTCTCCGGTCACTTCCTCGAAGGAATTTGCGTCGGGGAGGACCTCCTTCATGGCCGCCCGCTCCATCTCGGCCCGATGGGCCTCGATCCGGGGTACAGTGGATTGATAGGTGAAGGCCAGGGCCGAGGCGCTGACCACGCAAATCATCATCAGGACGATCGCCAGGTGGAGTGCGTTCTCGCGTCTTCCCTCAGTTCGCATCGGTCTTCACCCCCACGCCGAAGACCCTGGGAAGCGTGAATCGCTCGATCAGGGGTACGGTGGCGTTCATCAGCAAGATGGAGTACAACACGCCTTCGGGGTAGCCACCGAAACCTCGTATGGCATATGTAAGAAATCCGCAGCCGAACCCAAATATCAGTTTACCCCGCGGGGTGATGGGACTGGTTACATAATCCGTCGCCATGAAGAACGCGCCGATGAGCAAACCGCCGGCCAGGAAATGGAACAGCGGATCGCCCCCGGTCGCCCACGTCAACAGCATCACCGTACCAATGTATGAGACCGGAATCCTCCAATTGATGACGCCTCGTCCCAACAGATAGAGACCCCCGAGCAGAAGCGCCAGGGCCGAGGTTTCGCCGAGGGAACCACCGATTCGTCCGATGAACAATTCGAAGTAGGGCGTGGCGACGTCGGACCACCGGAGAAGCGCCAGGGGGGTTGCAGTACTGACCGCATCGAAACCCGAACCCATCCAGGCACCCGAATCGTGGGGCCAGCGGAAGGTCGTCATCAACACCGGGAACGAAGCCACCAGGAAGGCCCGCCCTACCAGGGCCGGATTGAACATGTTCAGGCCGAGCCCGCCGAAGATTGCCTTACCGATACCAATGGCGAAAGCTCCGCCGATCAATCCGATCCAAAGCGGGACATCCGAGGGTAGCGTCAGCCCCAGCAGCAGACCGGTGACCAGCGCGCTACCATCGTACAACGGGATTTCACGCCCCCGGGCCCAGCTGACTCCGGCCTCGGCGAGGAATGCTCCCGCGATGCAGCTGGCGATGATCGCCAGTGCCCAGGGGCCGAAGAAGTAGGTGGCGGCGACCACGGCGGGAAGCAATGCGATCGCGACGTCGAGCATGATTCCCCTGACCGTTACCCGGGTTTGCAGGTGGGGCGACGATGTAACCGTAAGTCGAGATCGATCAAGATTTTCTTCTACGCTCAATGCCAAGTCCTCCTCCTAGGTGCGTGTGCCGTGATAACGCGTCCGTCACTCCTCGGACCGGGCACGGGCCTGGGCCAGCATCTTCGTAAGCCGTATACGTGGCAAGAGGCGCTGGTTGGCCGGACAAATGTAGGAACAGCTGCCACATTCGATGCAATCCAGTGGATTGTACTCCAGGGCTTCCTCGTCGGGATAACGGGCGGCGAACAATGGCATCATGTAGGTGGGGCAGACGTCAACGCACCGGCCACAGCGGATGCACGGTTCTTCCTCCTCCATGGCCGCAACCCGATCGCTGAGGGCCAAGATGCCCGAGGTCCCCTTGACCACGGGGATATCGAGATCCGCGATGGCCTGACCCATCATCGGGCCTCCCGATAGGATGCGGGCCGGCGATTCGGTAAATCCACCGCAATACTCGAAGAGTGCGCGTATGGGCGTACCGACGCGGACCAGGAGATTTGCGGGCCGGGCCACGACATCGCCGCTGACCGTAACGACGCGCTCGTATACCGGGGTTCCCGACTTGATGGCCCGGGCGATGGCCACGGCGGTGGCGACATTGTTCACGACGACACCGACGTTCAGGGGTAGCCCCCCCGAGGGGACTTCCCTGCCCGTAATCGCCTTGATCAACTGCTTCTCGGCGCCCTCCGGGTACTTGACCTGCAACGGGACGACCTCGTAGCCCGAATCGCCCACCGCGGTTCGCATCGCTTCGATGGCCTCGGGCTTATTGGCCTCGATCCCGATGATCCCGCGCTCGGCGCCGGTCGCCTTCAGTATGGCCTCCAAACCGAAGACGATTTCTCCGGGATATTCGAGCATGACGCGGTCGTCACACGTGAGAAACGGCTCGCATTCGCACCCATTGATGATGATCGTATCCAGGGTCGCACCCTCCGGGGGGGAATACTTCACGTGGGCGGGGAAGGCCGCGCCGCCCATGCCGACGATACCCGCCTCGCGGATGATGTCCTTGATCTCTCCGGGGGAAAGATTCGCCAGCTCCCCCGTCGGTCCGATATCCTCGGAGAGCCTATCTTCTCCGTCGGATTCGATGGTGATCGCGGGCACGACGCGACCGTCGGAGAGGCGCGCCTCACCGATCTCGACGACTTCGCCGGAGACCGACGCGTGTACCGGGGCCGCCACAAAAGCCTCCGTGTCACCAATTTTCTGACCCAGGTCTACCTTGTCACCCTTAGATAGCGTGGTCTCGTCGGCGATAACCGGCTCACAGGGAGCCCCGATATGTTGAATGAGCGGGATAACCACCCTGTCCGGCGGTGGTAGGGTTTCTATAGCGGAGGAAGAGGTCAATTCTTTGAACTCCGGGGGATGTACTCCGCCGCGAAAGGTCTTCGCTGCCATCTATATTGCTCACCTCCAGGCGGTATGGGGTCTCACGAGCCGTTTTCGGCTCAGTGATCGCCGTCGACCAGCCCGTTGCTTTGAGCTCGGACGGATCCGGCGCAAACACCCTTGAGTATGATAACACTAATGCCACGCAAATCACACGTTGATGACGGTGCCCATCCCGCGCACCCAGAATTCGTAGCATGGATCTCCACCGAAGGATATCGAGTATGGACGCGGGAATCAATCGGAGTTTGGGCTCAAAGAGGGGTTAGAGGACCGGCCCGGAGCGGACTGAGTGCCCACCGGGTATAGACGCGTTCGGGGTGTCTCACCGTTACACCGTGAGAATCAACTGACCTCTGGCGACCTTGTCGTCGGTGAGCACCTCCGCTTCCGAAAGATCGGGGAGCCTGCGAAACCCCCGCGCAATCCAGCCGTAGTCGGCGTTGGCCGGTCGACGCATCAACCGGTACTTGATCGCGCGCGCACTCCCCACCGCTTCATGCGTGCTCCCCACCAGTACGTAGTTGTTGCCATCACCCAACAGGCGGCGCCAGGCGGGCTGGGCCACTTCGAAAAGATATACGGAGGGAAAAACTTCCGACATGGTCTTGATGATGATTCGCACGGTCTCACTCTTGTTGCCCCGGATCCACCCCACGGCGTTCACCACCACGACGCCCGGTCTCTCCCGCCCCCGGGTTTCCGAACTCCGGAGGGACCGCTTGATCAGCTCGAAGCATTCCCGGGTGTACATCCTGGAGGGATACCCATCCTGGTTGTAGGCATCCAGGACGATATGATCGAAGGCAGCGGGGTTCAGTGCCAGGTATCGGCGTCCATCCTCGACCACGAGGGAGACCCGATCATCGGGGACGAAGAAGTAATCCCTGGCGACTTCGATGACATTTGGATCCACGTCCACAGCGCTGATCCGGGCTTTGGGGTAAGCATTGTGAAAGGATCGAACGCCCGCTCCACCGCCCAGTCCCAGGAAAAGCGCCCGGTCGGGCTCCGGGTTGAAGAGGGAGCCGGCATGTAAGTACGGGATGTATCGTCCGACATACCTATCGGGGTC
>PWSR01000001.1 GCA_003563985.1 Clostridia bacterium
ACGATCACGTTATACCATCTACCCGTCCCGGCACCGTGGGCCGCGTCCGCAAGATCGATGAAGGCATCCACACCACCGGAACCGGTATGGATCTGACCTTTCGGTATCGTACCATCCAACCTAAGCCCATATGACAGGGCGAAACTATCTCCCGTCGACTCCACGACGAAATATCGATTCGAACCGGTGATTTCCTCCGTCAGGTAATACCAGGCCATGTAACTGAAGTCACCGACGGGATCCATCAGCGCCTTCGATGTCGTCAGGTACTGGCCAAGGACCCGTTCGAAACGCACCGCGTTTCTACCCTGGAATTGTCCCTGGGCGGGAAGCGCGCCCCCCGTATAAGAATGCGGATCCAGGTCGAATCCCACTTCTCCTTCGTCGGGGGCGAAGCCATTCCCAAAAGACCAATAGACGACCAGGCCCGTTCGTAGGTCCCCCGCAGTCGGTGCGGCCGCGGCATAGGCGCCGAAAGCCAACGCGAATATGAGAACAAGCAAGATAGCAGCCAATCTCGCTTTCGTCATCCAGAGATTCCCCCTTTTTCGTACCTCGCACGCAATTACCTAGAATCAACCATCTCTATCTGAGACGGACGGAGTGGCCCTTTGCGGACCGGGATTACAACACCCGGGATTCACCCCTCCCGGGCTTCTTCCACACGTCTTCTCGGACGAGCCATAATCAATCCAAATCGATTCCGAGGCCTTTACGGCCCCCCGCAGATACCTCCCGAGGGCAAGACGGTCGCGCATCCTGAAATGAAGCAGTCTCCCGCATGAAGGGAATCATTCCAAGTGATATCCCCCGGAGAACCCAATCGGTACATGGGTGCGCGAAACCGGTGAAAAGCAGGCCACGGGGTCGGCGGCCGAAGCAAAAAGAAGAGAGAATGGAACGATATCGCGAGCATGTGCGATCCGATACCGAAACGGCCGTCGGAGTGTGGGTATCCTCCCGTCGCCCCGAAGTGTGCCCTGTCCACAGGGGCGGAAGCTCAACCTCTAATACCGCAACGGGGTGCTCAAAATATCCGGCTCAATCTCTGACCGCCACCAATGGTGTCGCTAGCAATTTCCCCCATCTTATCACAAGGGGCAATCGATCCGGAGCAGGGATCGGGACCTGGTCGCGACTCCCGTTCCGGCGGGTCCGGGGAGATTCCGAAAATCCCCACCATCAACTGCGTTCCGAAGACCATCGATCGTATGCGCCCTTGGATCGCCCGATACGGTGGATGATCGCATGGACGGTGGGGTGCCCGGGCGACGGTCCCGCGACGTCGAGTTGGAGGAAGCATTACCCCGGGGCGCCACGACAACCCGTCCGCTGGCGATAGCCGGCGACGAGGGTCGGACCTTGGCGCCCCGAGCCGGCCAGGATCGCACTCCCAAATACTTCGCCCGGAACCAATGATGGCACCGGGCAAAGTGCCCTTGCGGGCGTACAGGATGCGATCGACATTGCAGAGCCGTTCTTCAACCGAGCATTTCGCCCGCCAGTTCCATGCCCTCTGCCGCCGTCAACGCGGGATAGATGGTGACATCGTACACGTCGTTCCACGCTCCACTGAAGGCCATCAGGACCGCCGCATCCTCGGCCTCGAAGACGAAGATGCACTCGGGGTCTGGCGTGAACAACCAGTATTCTCCGACGACTTCAATTCCCTCGGGGATCTCCCACTGCATGCGACGGCCCAACCGCTCCTCCTCTGTCCCTTCCCGCACCGACATGATGGCCACGAATGTCACGGGTATCCTCTCCCTCCCTCGATCGGATGGACATCCGATCGCGTACCTCCGCCGCGATGGTACTTGCTGCCGTTGCTACTCGATGGTCGACGCAATGGTTCGGGAGTTTCGGTAGATGGATGGACGGATCGTTGTGGCGAAGCGGGACGGCATAGATGCTGCGGCCTCTCTCCTAATCCGGCTATTCTCCGCGGCCGGTGACATTCCCTTCGCGTGTGGACGCGGATGCCGTCGCGGCGGAATCGGCGCTTCATCCAGGGGGAAAAACGGTGCCATCGCTCCGTCGGGCCGCGAGGCCGGGCAAAGCGCGCGATACCCGGCTCATCCGCGGTGAATGGCTCATCGCGGGTGACCTCCTCCCGTACCCCGCGCATCGCCTCCTGGGATTTGGCGATCTTCTCACGAGATCGACGGCGATTGGAGGGAATCCATTCCCCGGGATTGTTCAGGCAGGCGGCTAACTGGATCGGCCCCTCCCCGTGTGAGATTACCTCCCACGGGGTGATCGCCCCGGGGGGCCGCTCCAATCGTACACCCCGTCCCGGCGCGGGAGTGTGGCTGCAGAAGCTCGCAAACATGATAAGGAGACACCCCGATGTCCCAGGACAGTAACGCGGGGGTACCCACCCATCTCCCGTCTTCACCCGGTATACGGGGGGTGCAGCAAAAATCAATTCCTCCGTGGAGGCCCCGGGTCCGGCCGCATCTTCAAACAGGAATCCCACCCACCGCGGCTAAGGTTTGTCCCACCCCTCGTCCGGGGAATCCAATAATCCCGGGCCCTTATCGCGGGCCCGTCGCACCCGGTACCGCACGGCCGGGGGATACACTTTGAGCCGGAGAGGAGATGGAGCGTTGACACGCACAAAGAAGATCGGCCGTTTCTTCTCAAGCATGGCGGCCAGTCGCCTCGGGCGCCGGGGGCCCATCCACCTCTCGCACCTGGTGACTACGCGCTGCGACTGCGGGTGCCCCACCTGCATCTGGCGGGATAACCGGGCGGAAGAACTGAACACCGAAGAGATCGAGGCCCTCTACCGGGAGGCCGGCGAGGCGGGTTTCGTGGCCAATGCCCTGTGGGGCGGCGAACCCCTGCTGCGGGGGGACCTAGAAGACCTTTGCCACGCATCACGGGGTGCCGGAATGATTACCACGGTGATCACCAACGGGTATCACCTTCCCGAGCGCGCGGAGGACCTGGCCCCCGCTATCGACTCCCTCATCGTCTCCATCGACTATCCCGACTCCGCGCGACACGATGCCTTCCGGGGCAAGGCGGGGATCTTCGATCGGGCGCTGGCCGGCATACGTGCAGTCCGGGGCGCAAACCCGTCACCCAAGGTAATCGTGAACTGCCTGCTGCACCGGGGCAACGAGGGCGACATGGGCGCGATGGCGGAGCTGGCCCGATCCCTCGGGGCCTCCCTGTACGTCTGCCCGGCCCACGAGGGGGCGATGCCGGAGACGGGTGCCTCCAACCGGGATTCCCTGGCCCGACCCGAGGGGCTGCGGGAGGCAGCGCGGGAACTGCTGGCCCTGAAGAGAACGCATCGCATCAACAACTCCCGTACCTACCTGCGACGCTTTCTACTCGAGGGCGAGGCGTACAACTGCAGCGCCCCCTTCGTGTTCCTGACCGTGGGTGCCGAAGGGGATGTAACCAACTGCCTGCGCAAGGGCAATCCCTACGGGAATCTACGCGAGTCCGGCCTGAGCGAGATCCTGGAGCGCTGGGATCGGGAAGAGGTGGTACGGGGGGCCCGGGGATGCCATTCCTGCATCAACCCCAACGTGGTAGATACCTCCTACACCTGGGGATTGCGGCCCGAGCCCCTGCTGAACGCCCTGGCGCTGTTCTTCTCGCGATGAACCCGGCCCCGCTGATGGCACCCGGGAAGGGAACGGGGATAAGCATGGAGCGGTGGGGGACGCGAAGGTTCCTGGCCTGGGCGCGTTCCCGGCAATACTCTGCTCCGGGAATCGGGTGGCGATGTGTACACTTCCCCGCTTCACTTTCATCGACCCGTATCCCGATGGTGGCAACCCGTTTTTCCCGCGCCAAGCGCCGCTCCCCGAATCCTGCGCATCGAGGGCGTCCCTTAGACGCGAACCGACGGATTCCCGCAAGCCCTGGAGGGATTCCCCGCTCCGCTGCGAATAGGGACTGTAATGACGAAGGAGCCCGGGAAAACCTATGGACATCCCATTTGCCCGGTGACCGCCGACTCGCGCGCTTTCCTCGCTCGCCACGGCTCACATCTTCGATCCAGGATCCCACTTCGCCCGACCGCACACTGCACCGCAGTCCCCGGAGAAGAACCCAGCGGCGACGGCCCCGATCACGCGTCGATCACGGCGAAAGGGTGACTCAACTTGGAATCCAACGTATCGAGACCCCCCGAACGATCTGGTGTGGTCCGCCTGAACGTGCGGGTCATCGACCACGAGTACCGTCCCGTGCCCGATGCACGGGTCACCTTGCGAGCTGAGGATAGCGAACGCACCCTCCCCCGCGTCGACAAGAAGGGCGGATACCGCCTCGAAGACATCGCTCCGGGCCGGTACCAACTCAGGGTGCAGGCCAAGGGTTTCGAAAACGACGAGCGGGAGGTCCGCCTGGACCCCGGCGACCATCACGAACCCTTCATCCTCGGGCGTCCCGGTATGCCCTTTTACTACCGGGGGAAAATACGGGTGCCCTTCGAGCCCCTCGACGACCTCCTGGCCATCGTCATGCCCGACCCCGGAGATCCCGAGGAGATGAAGTCGCAGCGCAGCGACGTCGTCAAGTTGGCGACGGATCGCGGTCTGCGGCTCGAACCCACCGGCGAAAACGTCGCCCGAAACGGTATCCACATCCTTCGCATTCCCGAGGATGTCGAGGGGAAGCGACGCGAAGAACTGGTCGAGACACTCCGGGGCACCCCGGGGATCGAGCACGCAGGTCCCGTCCTGAAACTCTTCGCCGACAACGCCACCGTACTCACCGGAGAACTCATCGTACGATTCCGGGAGGGCACGCGAGAGGCGGAGGTCGAGAAACTGCTCGCCGGATATCACCTCAGGATCCTCGGGCGCTTCGGACCCCTGGGGCCCGTCTATCGCGTCGGCTCGAAGGAACCCCCTTCCTATCGGTTGCTGGAGATCTGCGCCCGGCTGGCCGGGGAGGAAGCGGTGGAGTACGCGGAACCCAACCTGATCCACACCGTCGAAGAGGATGTGGTCACGCCGACGGATTTTCTCTTTCCCGAACAATGGGACCACCGCCTGATCCGGACTCCCCAGGCCTGGCAGATCCTTCGTAGCATCGATGCGGACAACACCTTCGGCAACCCCGACGTCATCATCGCCGTGGTGGACTCGGGTGTCGACGCGGGGCATCCCGAGTTCGCGGGAACCCTCAGCGACGGATCACCGAAGATCCATCGCCTCTTCGATTTCTCCCTGATGGTCCCGAACAACGACACCCTGGGGAGCAACCACGGTACCTGCTGCGCCAGCGCCGCCACGGCCCGGGCGGATAATGCGTCCGCCGTTTCGGGCTTCGACGAAGGGGTCGCGGGGGTGGCGGGCAACTGCCGGCTGATGGGTATCCGCCGCGGGGGCAACACCGAGGCCCGCTACGCGGACATGTACCTTTGGACCGCGGGCTTCGATGCCGAGAGCACCCTGGAGGGTTTCCCGGAGCCCCTGGATCGAGGTGCGGACATCATCAGCAGCAGCTTCGGATTCAGCGTGGGTTCCCCCATTTCGGGTTTGATGCGGGACACCTTCGATACGTTGACGGACGAAGGACGGGATGGTCTCGGCGTCTCACTGTTCTTCTCCGCCGGCAACGCCAACCGAGACCTGGATCTCACCTTCCTCCGTCCCTGGGGCATGTACGAGCGCTGCTTTTCCATCGCGGCCTCCACCCTGGATGACGACGAAACCTCCGAAGTCCGGGCGGCCTACAGCAACTTCGGTTCCGTCATCAAAGTGTGCGCTCCCAGCCACGACCAGTACGTCGCGAATCGTCCGCTGCACGCGCCCCCGGAGCACTACGCCGCCTTCGCCGCCACC
>PWSR01000161.1 GCA_003563985.1 Clostridia bacterium
CGTGTTCGTGACTTTCCGGATGTTTGAGCCAACACCATGAATCCGGGAGCCTGAGCTGGCCAGTGGCGGGCAAGCCCCTTCGAGGGGAAGGCCAAAGCTGGCTATAGGGCACCCACCTGTCGAGCCAGGTTCGAAACAGGCGGGAGAAACGGCACGGCGGGAAGTGCGATTTCCTTTGCCCGACTCGAGATCCCGCGCCCCGGGAATTCGCACGCCCCCTCCCGTTCCCAGCGGGAGGGAAAGCCGCGCCCTTCGAGAAATCCTTTCTTCGTACCTTCTTTTATCCACACAACCCAACGCGGGGAGGCGTATAGAGCGTGAAGCCCATCGACTTGAGAAGCGATACAGTAACCCGCCCCACCGACGCCATGCGAAAGGCCATGGCCGAGGCCGAAGTCGGCGACGACGTGTACGGTGAGGATCCCACGATCAATCGTCTGGAGGAACTGGGCGCGGAAATGGTGGGCCACGAGGCCGCCCTGTTCGTGGCCAGCGGGACCATGGGGAATGCCACCGCCGTGCTCACCCACACCGGCCGGGGCGACGAGGTCATCCTGGAATCGGAGGCGCACATATTCTTCTTCGAGGGCGGGGGCGCGGCCCTCCTGGCGGGTTGCCAGACCCGCACCCTACCCGGGGACAAGGGCGTCCTGGATCCCGCCGACGTGCGGGCGGCCATACGCCCCGAGAACGTCCATTTCCCCCGCACGGGGCTCCTGTGCCTGGAGAACAGTCACAACCGGGGCGGGGGCACGGTCATCACCCCCGAGCGCACCCGGGCCCTGGCGGAGGTGGCGCACGAGGGCGGGGTGCCGGTGCACCTGGACGGGGCCCGGGTCTTCAACGCCGCGGCCGCCTGCGGCGTCGACGTCACCGAGCTGACCGCGCCCCTGGACAGCGTCCAGTTCTGCCTCTCCAAGGGCCTCGCCGCCCCGGTGGGGTCGTTGCTGGCGGGGAGCGCGGACTTCATCAAGGAGGCCCGGCGCATGCGCAAGGCCCTGGGGGGCGGCATGCGGCAGGCCGGCATCATCGCCGCCGCCGGCATCATTTCCCTGACCGAGATGGTGGAGCGCCTCCCCGAGGATCATGCCCGGGCCCGCCGCCTGGCGGAGGCGCTGGTGGAGATGGAGCCCTTCTCGGTGGACCTGGATACCGTGCAGACCAACATCATCATCTTCGACGTGGATCCCGCCTTCGATACCGCCGCGGGCCTTTGCCGCGACCTGGCGAACCTCGGGGTGCGGGCGAATCCCGTCGGACCGCAGCGCATCCGCTTCGTGACCCACTACGAGATCAGCGACGAGGACGTGGATGCCGCCATCGACTGCATTTCGGAAATCGTCTCCGGGGCCCAGTGAGCCCCGCCATACGAAAGGAAGATTCGCTTGACCCGACCCATGGAGCCCTTTGACCTGTTGAACTTCACCTTTCCCGCGGACCCCCGGATCGCCCCGGACGGCCGCCGGATCGTCTTCGTCGACCACCGGGTGGACCCCGAGGGGGACGGCTACAAGAGCGCCCTGATGATGCTGGATGCCGCCTCGGGCCCCGGGCCCGCCGACTACCCCCGGGGCTGCCCGGCGGGCGACGGCGCGGTTGCCTTCGCCCGCCCGCGCAACTTCACCGCCGGCTACCACCGGGATACCCATCCCCGCTGGTCCCCCGACGGCGGGCACCTGGCCTTCCTGTCCAAGCGGCCCGTGGACGGCGAGGACATCGGGACCCAGCTGTGGTTCGCCCCCTCCGACGGCGGCGAACCGCGCCCCTTGACCCGAATCAAGGGTGGCATCACCGGTTTCTGCTGGTCGCCCACCGGGGATACCCTGCTCCTGACGCTGCGCTGCCATCCCGACCGGGGCGTGGAGGAGGTCGCCGAAGGCGAAGCGGCGGCCGAGGGTGAGAACCGCCTGGGAGAGCTCTACGAGAAGTACAATGCCGACGTCCGGCACATCAAGAACCTCCTCTACAAGTTCGACGGTACCGGCTTCCTGGAGGGCAAGCGCAGCCACGTGGCTGCGGTGGCCTTCGAGCCCGACGGGACGGGCTTTCCGAAGCCGCGCCTGGTGACCGAAGGCGACTTCGACCACGCCGATCCCCGGCCCTCCCCCGACGGGAGCTGGGTGGCGGTGGCGGCCTGCCGCGAGCCCGATCCGGATCCCAAGCGCTTCCGGGACCTGTGGCTCTTTCCCCTCGGGGAGGGGGAACCGGTGAAGGTGACCGAGGGAATCGGGGACGTCTCCTCGCCCAGCTGGTCCCCCGACGGCCGCCGCGTCGCCTATCTCGGCTTCGAGCGGCGACGGCCCGGCTGGTACGATCACCACCGGCTCTGGGTGGCCGAGGTCGGGGAGGATCCGGGGTCGACGAAGGATTTCTCGCCCCGGGAGATCACCGGGGACCACGACGTCGCCTTCGGCAACAACGCCATCACGGACATGGGATTCTCCGGCCCGCCCATGGATCTCACCTGGAGTCCCGACGGCTCCGCCCTGTTCCACTGGACCAGCGAGCGGGGGACGACGCAACTCCTGCGGACGGATCTACCCGACGGGAGGGTGGAACTGATCACCTCCGGGGATCGCGCCATCTTCAACGCTCACCTGCGGCCCGCGCTGGGGCTGGGTGCCCTGGGCGTGGCCACCGCCGCCAACCCCGGGCAGATCCACCTGCTGGCCCTGGGAGGGGCCGAGGGGGCCATGCCCGCCGGGGATTACGGGGATCGCGTCCTGGATGCCGGGGCGCAGCGACTCGGCGAGATCGTGGCCTATCGCTCCTCCGAGGAAATCCTGGGGTCCCGTTTCGTGGCCCTCCCCGAGCGCTTCACCGCCCGGGCCGACGCGGAATCGCCGCCGGTGGATTGCTGGGTGCTCTTACCCGAGGATGCCGGGGAGTGCGGCACCATCCCGGTGGTCCTCCAGATCCACGGGGGACCCGCCGCCATGTACACCGGGGGCTTCTTCTTCGAGTTCCAGCTCCTCGTGGCGGCGGGGTTCGGGGTCGTCTTCAGCAATCCCCGGGGCAGCGCCGGCTACGGAGAGGATTTCCGCGTGGCCATCCAGTCCGGATGGGGCGACGTGGATTACCTGGATGTCATGGCGGCCCTGGATACCGCGCTGGAGAAATACCCGGTCCTCGACGGCGATCGCGCCGGGGTGGCCGGCGGCAGCTACGGCGGCTACATGACCAACTGGATCATCGGGCACACCGATCGATTCCGGGCCGCCATCACCATGCGCTGCGTCTCCAACATATACAGCTTCTGGGGAACCTGCGACCTCGGTCCCCTGTGGTCGGACATGTACGATGGCCGCCCCTGGGAGAACCCGGAGAAGTATCACCAGCAGTCGCCGGTGCGCCACATGGAGGGCGTGACCACCCCGACCCTGGTGATACACAGCGAAGAGGATCATCGCTGCCCGGTGGAGCAGGGCGAGCAGGGGTACAACACCCTGAAGTCCCAGGGCGTGGAGACCGAGTTCATCCGCTATCCCGGCGAGAGCCACGGCCTGTCCCGGGGAGGGCGACCCTGGCACCGGATCCATCGCCTGGAACGCATCCTCGAGTGGTTCGAACGCTTCGTGCCGGGGACATTGGAAGGGTGACCGGCGGCGTGGGCCCCGGGACACGATGCGTGCCCCGGGGTCCCATCGGTTATCCCCTGGGAGGGCCTATGAGCATTTTCGATCGGAATCGCGAGGAAATACAGCGGCGCGATGCGCCCCTGGCCGACCGCATGCGGCCCACCGCCCTGGATGCGCTGGTGGGCCAGGATCACGTGGTGGGGGAGGGGCGGTTGCTGCGCCGCGCCCTGGAGGCCGACCGGCTCTCCTCGATGATCCTCTACGGACCCCCGGGCGCGGGGAAGACCACCATCGCCGAGATCATCGCCCGCTCCACCGAGGCGCGTTTCGAGAAACTCAACGCGGTGATGAGCGGGGTGGCGGACCTGCGGCGGGTCATCGCCGAGGCGGACCGCGAACTGGGAATGTCGGGGCGAAAGACCATCCTCTTCGTCGACGAGGTCCATCGCTTCAACAAGTCCCAGCAGGATGCCCTGCTGCCGGCGGTGGAGAAGGGGACGGTGATCTTCGTCGGGGCCACCACCGAGAACCCCTACTTCGAGGTTACCCCGCCGCTGGTCTCCCGCTCCCGGGTGTTCGAGATGCGCGCCCTGGGCGAGGAGGACCTGAAGGCGGTGATCCGCCGGGCCCTGTGCGACGCCGAGCGGGGCCTCGGGGAGTACCGGCCCCGCATCGCCGACGACGCCCTGGATCACATCGTCCGGGTGGCCTCCGGGGACGCCCGTTCGGCCCTCAACGCCGTGGAGCTGGCGGTCCTGACCACCGAGCCGGATGAAGAGGGCATCCGCCACGTCACCCTGGAGATCGCGGCGGAGTCCATCCAGCGACGGGCGCTGCAGTACGATCGGGACGGCGACGCCCACTACGACACCATCTCCGCCTTCATCAAGAGCATGCGGGGCTCCGATCCCGACGCCACGCTGTACTGGCTGGCGCGGATGATCTACGCCGGCGAGGATCCCTCCTTCATATCCCGTCGGCTCGTCATCCACGCCGCCGAGGACGTCGGGCTGGCGGACCCCAACGCCCTGGTGGTGGCCGAGGCCGCCGCCCGGGCCGTGGATCGCGTCGGCCTTCCCGAAGGACGGATCATCCTGGCCGAGGCCGCCCTGTACATCGCCCTGGCACCCAAGAGTAATTCCGCCCTGGGTATCGATGCGGCGCTGCGGGAGGTGGAGGCGGGTCGCGCCGGCGGGGTACCCGCGCACCTGCGGGATGCCAGTTACCGCTCGGCGGGTAAGCTGGGGCGCGGCGCGGGATATCGCTATCCCCACGACGATCCCGAGGGATGGGTGGAGCAGCAGTACCTCCCCGAGGGTGCCGCCCGGGGTGCGTACTTCCGGCCGGGGCCCCGGGGATTCGAGGACGAGCGCATGCGCTGGCTTCGGGACCTGCGCGGCGAAAACGGGGAGAAAACGGAATAGCGGCTCAATGCCCCGGGCATCGACGCCAACCGTATCCAGGTCCCGTATATCTCCCGTGGAGCAGGGGAATGGCCGCCGAAGTCGAAGGATATCGTTACGAGAACAGTAAGGATTTGGAAGGCGGCAAGCGATGGATCGCACCGAATGGCCTCCCCTGGGGTCCGACGAATCCATTCTTGGCGCGGCCTTCTTCGAATCCCTCGAAAGACCGGGGCGGCCGGACCCGGACTTCGCATTGGTCGGTTCCGATCGGGGTTTTACCGCGCTGATCGGACGACGGGGAAGATGGCCGGCCAGGGCGGAGCCCGGGAGCGGTAACGAAACCGACGATGGTCCCGCCGCGGAGATCCTCCACGGCCTGTTGTGCCATGCCCGAAGCCACCCCGGGCGCTTTCATCGACGTCCCCTTCCCCCCGACATTCGATCCGGCGGCGAATTCCTCGCCCTGGCGACCAACGAATCCCACGTCATGGCCCTGATCCTGGACGAAGGGGAAGGCCCGCTGGACCATTTCCTGCGGATCGTCTCGCGGATTCCCGTGGGGGGCCGACTGGGGCGGGATGAGTTCTATGCCGCCGCCCGCGCCCTCCGGGTTCTCGCCGGCGCCGAGGCGGTGGTGCTGGTCCTTCGGGATGGAGCCGGGGACGAGCTCCGGGTCGCCGCGGGCCTCCCGCAGGTCGCCCGCACCCTGGAGTCGGATCTCGATTTCGACCGGGTCCGTCGCATTCCCGGCGCCGCGTGGCGCGGCCACTCGGCACGGGTTCCCGACGCCGGTGTCCTCTTGCGCCGGCGGGCGGAG
>PWSR01000100.1 GCA_003563985.1 Clostridia bacterium
GTTCACCTGGATCGTCGCGACGTCCCGGGCCCGGGTCGGCCCCGCCAGGCGATGGAACCCATTCTCCTCTTCGAACTCCTTCATCTCGTCACTCCCCATCGACCATGGAATCAATCACTACCTGGTGTGACCCATACCCCTCTCAGGTAGACTAGGAAACGGAGAGGGGTCGCTTTTATGGCGAAGATGGGTCGTTTCGGTTCAAACGGGGAAACCTCCGCATACCGTTCCACACCGAGATCGCCGTCGCGTCAACGACCTCTTCCACCCCGTTGGGGAACCGAAGCCACCCGCGGCGGAACTGCAACCGGGTGGTGGCGGGGATGATCTCCGTCATCGTTCCCACCCGCAACGAGGAGCAGCTGCTCCCCCGGTGCCTCCGCAGCGTCCGGAACCAGGGTGTCGAATGCGAAGTAATCGTCGCGGACGGTGCCAGCTGCGACGACACCCTGGCCATCGCCGGGGAATACGCGGATACCGTCATCCCCGGAGAGAGGCCCAACCTTCCGGCTCAATTGAATGCCGGCGCGGCCGCTGCCAAGGGAGACGTCCTCCTGTTCCTGCACGCAGACTGTTATCTCGCCCCGGGATGCCTCGCCCGCATAGAGGATCTCCCGCCGGATGTCGCGGGGGGCGCCTTCACCATGCGCCTGGACGGCCGGCGTCTCGCCCACCGGTTCCTCGCCGCGGGCGGGAACGCCTACTGCCGCCTGACGGGCACCCTTTTCGGCGATCGCGGCATGTTCCTGCGGGCCTCGGTATTCGCTCAGCTCGGGGGCTTCACCGACATTCCCATCATGTCCGACGTCGATCTCTCCCACCGCCTGCGCCGGGCCGGGCGAACCGTATTACTGCCCGGACCCGTCGTCAGCAGTGCGCGCAAGTTCGAGGGGGAAAACCCCCTCCGCTCCCTGTACCTCATCTTCTACGCCCTGGGGGCCTTTCGACTGGGAGTCGACCCGGAGGCGATCGCGGGAACCTACTACCGGCGATGAGCCCCCGCCATAGCATGTCGCGTGCGCGGGGGATTCACGCGCCGATTCCCACATTGCCGCGCAAACCAGACATGGGGAGTGATTTCTTCCTTACCCGACACCATCGTATGGTCTATCATGGGTAGTGGTGCATCGTATCCCCCGACGGGTTTTCCGCCACACCGGCGCTCCCGTCGCATACGCGACGATCGCGATAAGGAGGCAAAGCGCTTTGCAGGACGAAATACCGACCCCAACCCACCACCCCGCGTCCACGGCAACCAACCCGGACTCCCTATCGGAGATCCTGGTGCCCGCGGCGCGCGGATTCATGGCATCCCTGCCGGGGACGTTACCGAAACTGGCAATCTTCCTCGGGATCATCGTGATCGCAAATGTTCTCCTGATGCCGTTGGAGGCCGAGCACCTATCCCCGGGCCTCGCTTCCATCGCCCGCATCCTCATCTTCCTGAGCGCCGCCCACTCCCCCGTCCTGGGCAAGATCCTGTTCTGGACTATTGGATTCATATGGATACGCGCACTCCTTCGGGACGCCCGGAGGGCGGGCCCCCCGACGGTACCGAGCCGTTTCGCCGCCGGGGCCCGCAACGGCGTCGCGAGCATCCGCGACGGCATCGGGGAGGAACTCCACATCCTGGTCACGGGCGTGGGATTTGGCATCCTCTCCGCCATCTACCTCTCGGCGCAGAACCTCGCACGTTCGGCGCCGGCCATCGTCACCGCCGCCGCCATACTCTACTTCCTCGGTTCCGCCGGGGACCCCACCCCCCTGGCCCTCGTCCGGGCCGGGGCAAAGGACCTGGGCCGACTGGTGGGCCGCGAGATCGCCTCCGACGAGGATGCGGCACGCTTGCTGTTGACAGCGGTGCTCTGTGGACTCCTGATGGGCCTCTTTCTCCTCCTGTTGGCGGTGCCGGGTCCCGGGCTCGTGATCGGTGCCCTGGCGTTGCTGGGCGGAATGGCGATGCCCTTCATCATGCCGCCGAACCCACCGTGATGGGCACGCGCCGCGACCCCGCCTCCCGCTTGGCCACGGCCTTGGATCCCGGGAATGAGATGCCGGCGGATACGTAGCTGAACCCCTTCTTCCGGCGCACACCCATCGGGGAACCGCGATCCGGGGCGCTACCCCGGGAACCCGCGTGCCCCCTGCACGGCGTCGATGCATTGATCGTCGCAGAACCCGGGATCGACAATGTCATCCCGCAAGGCCCCCCGGAATCATTCCGTCCGGTCCGCGCTTCAATCCCGCCGGACGAACACCCTAGGGGTACCCGCCCACGAACCGTCGCGGCCATCCATCGCGGCCCTAGGGTGCCCTTCGACACCTTCCCGGCACACCCCATGAAGAAGAACGGAACCCATGCAACAAAATACTGGCCCGATGCCGAGAATCACCCCGGGGGGTGATCCGGGGACACCCCCGGAACCGGTATGCTGGCACCAAAGCGTCGCAGCCACCGGGCGTCCACCCCCATCCGGGGGTTGTGCATTGCGCGCTGCATCCAAGGCTGACCGCGACGGGGCACTCCATTCGCGGGTGCCTCCCCCGAGGAGGGAGACCATTGAACGAGGCAACTCTGCCGATACCACCCCCCACCGCGCCGGGCCAACGCACATCGCCACCGGAGCCACCACCCCGCCCCCGATCCGCCGGCGCCAGCATTCCCACCCCGCAGGCGCCCACGGCCCCGACGACCGGTGATCCGGAAACGCTCCGGGAATACCTGCAACCCGCGGCGGGCCGGTTCGTACGATCTTTGCCCCGCGTCGCCCCGCGGCTCGCCATCTTCCTGGGGGCCATCGTCCTCATCAACGCCGTATTGCACCCCCTGAGTTTGTGGCGCCTCCCGCCGACCATCGCATCCATCGCGACCGTACTCATATTCCTGAGCGCCGCCTATTCCAGCATTCTCCCCAAGACGGTGTTCTGGGCCGTCGGGTTCTTGTGGGTCAAGGCCGTACTGCGGCACTGGCGCCGCCGCGGCACCGACGCCACCGCAGCTCGCTTTCGGGAGGGCATCGAGTCGGCCCGGGCACTGCTGGTGGACGGGGCTGCCACGCGCCCCCAGGCCCTGGTGGGTGGCGCCGGGTTCGGCCTGGGCATCGGCATCTACCTGTCGGGGGGTATGCTGGGACGGTCGACGCCGGCCATCCTGACCTGGGTCGCCCTGGTCTTCCTCCTGGGCGCAAAGGAGAGCAACCTGGTCACCGTGCTCCGGCTGGGTGCCGCCGATGTGGTTCGCCTGCTGGGGCGAGACGGCCGCCCCTCGGAGGAGGCGGTGCGAACCACGCTGGCGGCGGGCTGCGCCGGCCTGGTGGTGGCGGTCCTGCCCATGCTCATCGGGATCGTGACCGCCGGTTACATCCTCGCCGGGTTGGCCATCCTAGCGGGCCTCATCATGCCGCTGGTGCGCCCGGGCCCCGCGACCTCATGACGGCCCATTTCGACCCCAACTTCCGTTTCGGGGTCAGCTTCGATCCCGCGGACGGAACCTATTATCGCGGCAACGTCATCGACATCGCCGGCCAGGATACCGGCCGGGATGCCTTCATGGCGTCCTTTCCCCACCTGGTGGACGTGGGCATCATGGGACACTGCAACCACGGGATCAGCGGCCGATGTGCGCAATCGGGCATCGGCTGTTACCAGAGCGGTGCCCACCGCAGCCAGCCGAACCTGTCGGTGGCGGACTTCACCCGGATCGCCGACGAGTGCACCGGGCGGGTATTCCAGTTTGCCCTGGGGGGGCGCGGAGACCCCGACGAGCACGAGGCCTTCGGGGACATCCTTGCCATCGCCCGGTCCCGGGATATCGTCCCCAACTACACCACCTCGGGCTGGGGTATGACCCCCGAGCGCGCCGCGCTGACCGCCCGGTACTGCGGGGCGGCCGCGGTGAGCTGGCAACGGGCGGAACACACCCTGCGCGCCATCCGCCTCCTGGTGGATGCGGGAGTGACCACCAACATCCATTACCTCCTGAGCGCCCGCAGCATCCACGAAGCGCGCTGGCGCCTGCGGCAGCGGGCCTTCCCCCCGGGGATCAACCGCGTCATATTCCTGCTGCACAAGCCCATCGGCCAGGGCGATCCCGCGGACGTGCTCCACCCCTCGGACCCGCGCGTCGCAGATTTCTTCTCCCTGTTCAACCACGAAGAGTACATCGACGTCGCCGGATTCGACAGTTGCTCGGTGCCCGGGCTGTTGCGCCTGGCTCCGAACATCGACCCCGCCAGCATAGAGACCTGCGAGGGGGGTCGCTTCAGTGCATACATCGCCCCCGACATGACAATGATGCCCTGCAGTTTCGACCAGGATGGGCGCTGGGCCGTGGACCTGGAACACTACACCATGGACGAGGCCTGGATCGGCCATCGCTTCGGCGATTTCCGGGAGCGCCTGCGCAGTGCGTGTCCGGAGTGCACCCTCCGCCCGGCCTGCCTCGGCGGCTGCCCCATCGACCGCAATATCGTGCTTTGCCCATCGATACAGGGAGGTGGAACCCCTTGAAGTTACGAACGGATTTCGTGACCAATTCCTCGAGTACCAGTTTCGGTTGCGCCCTGGGATCGGCCATCACCGCGGCCCTGGGGGCCGGTGCGGGGATCGCCGCCGCCAACGCCGTGGATGATTTCCTGGAAGTGAGCGGGGAGGAGAGCGTGCCGGTCATCCCGTCCGGCTCCTCCGAGGAAGATGTACACCCCGATGACCGGGAACTACACCGGGAGATCGAGCATTACGAGCGAGAATGGGAGGATCTCCAGCGCACCCTCGATCCCGACGACCCGAGCTACGATGAGGCGCGCCGGGAATACGAAGACTACATCGACTACCTGGAGAACCAACGGGAGTGGCAGGAGTACGAGCGCCACCTCGAAGACGTCGCGCGCCGGGAACAGGCGATGCGCGAACAGGCGCAGGAGACCTGGCTGAACGGGCGGCAGGAGGACCTCCGCGAGGTCATGGAACAGCGATCCATGGTCGAGGCCGTGCGCGACGGATACGGCCGCGAGGGCTTCGACGTGGGCGAACACGACCGGAGAATCGAGCAGCTCAACCGACGCGAGCGGGAGCTCCGGGATCTCCTGCGGGACTACGATGCCGATATCGACCACACCCCCCGGCAGCGCGATCCCATCGGCCCTTCGGACGAGATGATCGAGGCCCGGCGGGAACGCGAGGAGCTCCTCCGCCAGCAGCGAGAGGCCGAGGAGGCTGCCATCCAGGCGCGCCGAGAGGAGATCGCCCGGGAGGTACAACGGGCCGCAGAGGAATTCGAGCGCCACTCCAACAGTGCCCGGCGCTGGGATTACCTGACGCGCTTCACGGAGCTGGTCAAGGCGGGGGCGGACATCGGCGTGGACGTCCTGGCCACGGTCACCGGTCCCGCCGGCCAGAAGGTCCGCACCGCCTACATGGGCCTGAGCGAAGTCGGCCAGGGCGTCGGCGAATCCATGGCCGAGGGGGGCAACGTCGTCGACAACGTCGGACGGGGCCTCCTGCGGGGCGGGGACAAGATCGTCCGGGACCGCCTCGGGAACAAGGATCGCTACGGGCGCTATACCGGGCACATCTACAACGTCGGGTCCGACGCGGTCCAGGGAGGATACACCGCGCACCGGGAGGGCGAAAGCGTCCTCGACGGAGCCATGGGTGGCGCCGGCCAGGGAATACTGGACGCGGCCAGCGGCGAGTTCAAGGATGCCCTGGTCCCAGACCTAGATCTCGATGTCGACCTGGCCCACACCAACCTCGCGGATATCCCCGGGGACGTGGCCCGGGA
>PWSR01000091.1 GCA_003563985.1 Clostridia bacterium
CTAGGGCGTCGGTGGGCTGAAAAACGCCGATGGTTGACCCGAATTCGTTCGCAGAAGTATAATGTCCTAGATAGAAAGGGACATTATCCCTACCTTGATAGTGACGAGGGTACCAACGCTAGGGTCGAAGTCCTAGGAGGTATCATGGTCTGAAGGATGTGCAGTTGTGATTCGAACGACCTTTTCCGTTCGATCACACATGGTCAGTCCACCGAATCTTTCCTAAGCTGTCGAGTCCTCGAGAAGTGGAGGATGGTATAGGTGAGCATTCACCCCCAGGTAGAGTTCTATCCTGCGGAGTACGAGGCAATGATCGATGAAGATCTGGTGGAAGTGGCTCGCGGAGGTAGCCATAACGCGCTAGAATACCTGATGATGAAGTACAAGAACTTTGTTCGCGCCAAGGCTCGCAGTTATTTCCTCGTTGGTGCCGATCGAGAAGATATCATTCAAGAGGGCATGATCGGACTTTACAAGGCTGTGCGGGACTTCCAACCGGACAAACTTTCCTCCTTTAAGGTTTTCGCCGAGCTGTGCATTCAGAGGCAAATCATCACCGCTATCAAGACTGCCACCCGGCAAAAGCACATCCCACTGAATTCATATGTATCCCTTAATAAGCCGATATACGATGAGGATTCGGACAGAACATTAATGGATGTCCTCGCCGGGACCAGGATTTCGGATCCGGAACAACTGATCGTCTCCCGCGAGGAGTTCCACCAGATCGAGAAACGCATGGGCGAGATGCTGAGTGATCTTGAGTGGCAGGTCTTGATGGCTTATCTCGATGGACAATCCTACCAGGAGATAGCCGAGGAGATCGGTAGGCATGTGAAATCGGTGGACAATGCTCTGCAGAGGGTCAAGCGGAAGCTGGAACAGTACCTGACGGAATCCGAGGAGACAGCTTACCTCTAATCCGTGTCCGAGTATGATCGAGACCCGCCGCGATTCTGATCGCGGCGGGTCTCGTCTTGCCTCCCGCGTTGGGCGCGGAAGGTCTTTCCTCCTACTGAACGGCGGAGATTGTCCACCGTGCAGAAGGCAATCGATGCTCCAGTGGTCGGACCCCGGTGCGCCTTTCGAGACAGATAGAAGATGACACGTATTCTTTCATTCGGAGCGCTTGCGAAAGAGTACGGCGACACGCCGGCGCTGGATGAGGTGGCTTCTTTCCTCAGCCGGGTACAAATCCTCGATCTCCTCGGGCCGACGGTGCGAGAAGACTCATGATCACCCCATTTCTTCATGGGCATTACCCAGGCCCGCGGGGGGCGCTTCGAGTTAGCCGCGAAACTCTTTCGCAACCCCCGGCAAAGAGGGTGTGGGGTATTTTGGCGAGGCACGAGGGGGTTGATGCGAACCCGCGGATTATGGACAACCTCGTGCACCTGGGGACGCTCAAGGGGGTGTCTGCGGTGCGGCCCCGCTGCGAGGCCAGGTGGTTGGTAGATTACCTTGATTCTGCCTCCTCGGCCGAAGAACTTTTGCAGCGGCTGTCCGCGGATATTCAGCAGAGGGTCCAATTGCTCGCGTCCTCGGTTCAGAGCCCCGCGATGCTCCTGTTGGGCCATCGGTGTCGAGCCCGATTCTCCGAACCAAGGCCTGTCCAGGGACCTTGTCCGATGGGTGTAGCGAGATGGGGTTGGTCCCCTCCTATCGGCGCGCCAGATGAGCACCCGGAGAAATGATGCGACGGGGTGTTCCCGATCGAGGGCGATTAATGCATCCCTTACGCGGCCTTACATGAGATTGCGAGGGATTGTCGCGAGGCACGGCCCAGTTTCACTCAAGTGGGGATCTGATTTTGTCTCCCCCGAACCATTCCCGGGCTCCGCTCGGTCTCGAGGTGCAATGGTTCCGTATGGACGCGTTACGCGGGGGGCACGGGATGGGACCGTCGAGATACGTTGTCCATGGCCTCCCCGCCGCCAGAAGAAGAACCCCCGGATGGATGGGGGTTCTTCTTGCCTTCCATGTTTCGACCCGTGATCGCAAGTGCGAAAGACACTGGCTTCCACAAAATAGACCGTCCACCGGACGGGGGCGAATCGATCTATTGGCCTACGCCGAGGCGAGTGCGTACCGCTGCCATGGTATCTTCCGCCATGCTTGCCGCCAGTTCTCGGCCCTTTTCTACGGCGTTGCGAAGGACTTGCTCATCGGCCGCAAATCTCTGCCGATTGGCCCGGATGGGAGCCAGGAATGCGATGATGGCCTCGGCCGTGGCATCCTTGAGATCGACGTAGCGGAGGCTACCGGATTCGTAGTCGGACCACAGGGATGCATGATCGTCTTCTCCCCCGACCAGCTGGAGCAGGCGAAATAGGTTGCCCACCCCGGGGCTCATTTTCTCGTTTGCCGGACCGATATCCGTCACCGCCTTGCGGATCTTCTTGCGTATGACGTCGGGTTCATCCGCCAGGGCGATGTAGCTATCCGGTCCAAGGCTCTTGCTCATCTTCTTTTCGGGATCGGATAGGCTCATGATCCGTGCCGAGTCCCTGTGCAAGAAAGCCTTGGGTTCTTCGAATGTGTCGCCGAACATGTGGTTAAAACGGCGTACGATTTCTCGGGTTAACTCGATATGGGGCAATTGGTCCTCCCCGACGGGAACCTCATTCGCCCGGTATAACAGGATGTCTGCTGCCATGAGTACGGGGTAGGATAGGAGGCCAAGGTGCAGATAGTCCGGGTGCATCTCCGCCTTCTCCTTGTAGGTCGGCACCCGCTCGAGCCAACTGATGGGGGTGACGGCTCCAAGGATCCAGGCGAGCTCGGTATGTTCGGGAAGCTGGGATTGTATGATGAGGGCACTCTTCTCGGGATCGACCCCGACCGCCAACAGATCGATGACCATCTCCCGTACGTCGGTTCGCAATTCATCGGGATCGAAGGGAGTCGTGATGGCGTGATAGTCTACCACTCCGTATACGCAATCGCGGGTTTCCTGCATGGCCACCCAATTCCGGATGGCTCCCAGATAATTGCCGAGATGCATGCGACCCGTGGGGCGGAGGCCGCTGAAGACCCGCTTCTTGGAATCCAAGGGGATCACCTTTTCCTCTAAGGATCTCAATCGCTTACTCTAGGTATTTATACCATAGAATAGGCCCGGGGGTTTAGAGTAAAGCCATCGTCCTACACGTTCTCTTGGAGTTTCGATGGTTGTCGGCCGCAACGCTATGTTGGAGAATACACGGGAGAGGGGTCGGATGATGTGACCGGCAAGGACGATCTGAAATCGGTGCAGAGTAACTTGGCGGTACCAGGTGAGAAACGGGCCACCGTACGCGAGTTAATCGAAGGCTGGGACGGTCAGGTGATTCCCAGGGATGACCGCTACTGTGAATACTCCTACGAGTTGATGGCGGGGAGCGAGCGCTTGATCGTGCGACAGTACAGCAGCGGAACGCTTCAAGTGCAGGGTAAGGGAGGGCATCGGGGCCAGTCCCTCGTCCGGGCCTTGGCGGCCGAGGTTCTCGGGGATTCTGCGGACCTCCCCCTGCCGCACTGTGGTAGCGATGAGGTGGGCAAGGGAGACTATTTTGGCCCCCTGGTGGTGGCCGGGGTGTATGTGGACGAGAGTGTCCTCGGAGAACTGATCTCGCTGGGTGTGACCGATTCGAAGCGGCTTTCGGATTCCCGCATCGAGGTCATGGGTGAGGGCCTCGAGGATGCTTTATCCGGAAAGATTTCCGTTCTTTGCCTCAAACCCCCGACGTACAATGATCTATACAGCCGTCTACGGGGCGAGGGGAAGAATTTGAATGACATGTTGGCCTGGTGCCATTCCAAGGTTCTTCGCGATCTCGAGGGATCCGTAGATCCCCCGAGAGGCCCGGTTCTGGCGGTTATCGACAAGTTCGCCAGGGAAGGCGTGCTGCGGGGGCGAATGAAGGGTTCTTCAATGGAGATTATGCAGGTAGAGCGGGGAGAACGGTACCCCGCGGTGGCGGCGGCCTCCATCCTGGCGCGGCATCGATTTCTCAAAGAGATGGACGAACTGTCCCGGACGGTTGAAATGCCTTTACCCAAGGGAGCCGGATCCTCCGTGGATACCGTGGCGAGACGCATCGTGAAGGAACTGGGTGTCCAGTCCCTGAATAGGGTGGCGAAACTTCACTTCGTGAACACGGGCAGGGTTTCGGGGGGGTAACTCCGATGAAAGAGGGAAGGCTCTGGCGGCTTCTGAAGATACTACGGCTGGTATCCTCGGGGACGCACCTTAAGGCCGGGGAAATTGCGGAGGAACTCGGGGTATCCCGGCGAACCTTCCACCGGGATCGCGAAGTTCTCGAACGCGTGGGCATCCCCATCGTTTTCGATGGTTCGGGGTACACGCTGGTCGGGCCCATCTTCCTGCCGGCGGTGCACCTCCGTTGGGATGAGGGGCTGGCGCTACTGGTTACCCTGCGGGCGGCCCTGCACTCCGGTGGGACTCCGTTCTCCGAATCCCTTCGAGGGGCAATGGAGAAGATTGAATCCGGAATTCCGCCGTCGGTCAAAGGGGAGATCCAGGATGCCGTGCGCGGCATAAACGTCGAAACGCGGCCCGTCGTAGACATGTCCGAACACGGTGATACGTTCGATGCACTCTGGACGGCGTGCCGCGATAACGAGGCGATGGATATCCGCTATTGGGGTCGCTCCGACTCCGCGCCGGAGACGCGAGAGGTAGAGCCCCTGGCGATCTTCCATCGCTGGAGAGCATGGTATCTCGTTGCCCACTGTCGTGTGCGGGATGACCTCCGGACGTTTCGCATCGATCGGGTGGTGGACTGGAATCGAACCGGTGAGCGATTTGTGCCTCCGAAGAATTTCGACCTGGATGCGTTCCTGTCCGAGGCGTGGCTCGTCGAGCGCGGGCAAGTCCATGATGTTGAGATCGCTTTCACTGGCCTGGCGGCGAGATTGGTAACGGAACTGCGTTGGCATCCCTCCCAGGAGGTTCGCAAAGAGGGTCCCGATCGCGTTATCGCCTCCTTCCAAACCGGAGGGCTGAATGAAGTGGCGGAGTGGGTGTTGAGTTTCGGGGGCGATGCCCGGGTCATTGCCCCACTGGAGCTGAGCGATATGGTACGGGAGACGGCTTCCTCCATATTGAGTGCTCACCAGGAGGCCTGAGGCCCGCCGCATGGGGATGTCCTGTCACGCAAGAAGAAAGGCGAAAGATGGGGTGGATCCGCGCCCTCGAGGGAGAGGGCGCGGGTAGAGCGATTGTCAGTTGCCTGCCTTCGCCTTGTCTTCCTCGACGAATATGGCCAGGTCAGGACAGTTAATCTCGCACAACTTACACTCGATGCAATCCTCGGGGGATTTAACGCTGGAAACGTTGAATCCTTTGCGGTTCATTGCATCGCCCATCTCGAGGACGTTCTTGGGACAGAAGTAAACACACAGGCCACAGCCCTTGCAGATTTCAGCGTCAATGTGCACTGTCACGGGACTCACTCCTCACCTTGCGAATGATATCTACCATATCGGCGGGGATTCTCGCCGTGTGGGCGCCGGCTTCTGAAAGAGCGGATATCTTGGCCTGGGCCGTTCCGCGATTCCCTTCGATAATGGCCCCGGCATGTCCGAGGGACTTACCCTCGGGGGCGGCCCGGCCCACGATCATCGCGACGACGGGTTTGGTAATATTCTGAGCGATGAACGCTGCTGCCTCTTCTTCCATGCTTCCACCGATCTCACCCAACAGTACGATGACATCAGTTTCGGGATCCTCTTCGAAGAGGCGAAGGACCTC
>PWSR01000067.1 GCA_003563985.1 Clostridia bacterium
AATCCTCCCGGCAACCTCCCCGGCGGCTCCGGGTATACCTCCACCATTATAAACGGCAACGTGCAAAGGATTATCCGCGACGTGGGCGATTCCCAGGATTACTTCGTCCACCAAGCGCCCGGTCTCCGCCTCGTCCGCGATCCAGTAGCTAATGCCGTCGATGAACCTTGCCTCCCCCGGGACCATGTGCATGCCAATGTCTTCCTTGGATAGTGCGGTAAAGGACCGCGCCAATCCCAGTATCCGGGTGGGCTGCATGTTGGTATCCACGTTTGCCGAGACGCGCTCCGCCAGGGCCGGCAACCGAACGACGTTCTCTACTTGTAGCAGCTCGGCGATTAGCCGACCCAAGAACTCCTGCTGCCGCCCGATCCGATCGATGTCCGAGCCGTTGCGATAACGCACGAACTTCAAGGCCATCTCGCCGTCCATGACATGCGTGCCGGCTGGAATATCTATATAGAGGTCCTGCGTCGGATCTTCGTAATGCATCCGCCTTTCGACCTCGATCGTCACCCCGTCGATCAGGTCGATCACATCGACGAAGGCCTGGAAATCTACTCGAACGTAATAGTGCACGGGCACATCGAGGAAGTCCGTTACCGTCTCGATGGCACGACCGATCCCACCGTACGCGTGGGCGTGGTTAATCTTCTCGGGGGTGGGCCTCTCGGGAATACGCACCCGCGTATCCCGCGGTATGAATACCAGGTTGGCCTCTTTCAACAGGGGATCGAAGGTGGCAAGAATCATCGTATCCGAACGCGTGGAACGCGCCGCCCCTCCCTGTCCCAGGGGATCGTCCAATCCCAAAATCAGGATGTGGATCCGCGAATCCGGCTCGGGTTCGGGTATCTCCATGGCCACCAAGGTTTCGCCCTCTTCGCCTCCCGGACCGAGTCCACTAAGAAAGGTGTAGGTAGCCGTAGTAACGAACAGAGCCACGAACCCGAGGGCAATGGCCAGCCCGATGAGAATTTGCTTCCATCGAGCCATACCGATTTCTCGATTCATAGACTCCTGCTCACCACCGATAGACCGCCCATCCTCTCCCATTAACAATATTCTAACATAGGGACGCAGTTGGCATCACGATGTTCCACGTTCCTTCTCGCCGCCATCATTCGCGACGGCGGAGGACGAAACCCGTCCACTATCGATACAGTTCTTCTCTCCTGATGTACTCCTCCACCGGCTCGGGGACCAGATACTTGATGCTCCGGCCCGACGACACTCGATGCCGGAGATCGGTCGAGGAGATGGCCAGGGCGGGTACCTCCAGCACGGTGATTCTCTCCCTGTGATGCGACGGCAGCTGTTCTTTGAACCGTATCACTTCACTGAGCGGGTAACCGGGACGCGTCGCGGCGATAAAAGAGCAGATCTCCAACAGTCCCTCGGCGTTATGCCACTCGGGAATCTGCAACACCGCATCTACTCCGGTGATGAAGTACAAGCGGGCGTCGGGCCCGAATTTGCGGCGAAAACACCGCATGGTATCGATGGTGTAGGATACCCCATCCCGGTCCACCTCGATGGAAGAGGCGTGAAAATGCGGATTGTCCGCGACGGCGAGCCGCGTCATCTCCAATCGATGCGAGGCGGCGGTCACCTCCTGGGGTTGCTTGTGCGGCGGATCACCGGCGGGTACGAACAGTACCCGGGATAGACAGAAACTTTCGTAGGCGGACTCGGCCGCCACCAGGTGGCCGTAATGTATGGGATCGAAGGTTCCCCCCATCACCCCGATGGAAAGCGCCCCTTCACCCGCCCCGCGAGGGGTTTTCTTCATATTCGAACTCCACTTCCCCGATCTTCACGGATTCGCCCTCCTGGACGCCGGCCTCCTTGAGTCGCTCGTACAAGCCCGAACGGCGAAGGCGGGCATTGAGGTGCAACACCGCTTCGTGGCTATCAAAATCCGTCATGGCAACCCAGCGTTCGTATCGTGACGACCGCACCACCCAGGCATTCCCTTCGCGCTCTACAACGAAGTCGTCCACATCCTCGGCCCGGTAGACGCGATATCCGGACGGTTTCTCGCCACTTTCCACCCGGGTCTGCCGAGTGGTCGCCAGCAGGTGCCACGTGGCCTCCAGGAGATCGCGAACTCCCTCTTGCGTAGCCGCCGAGATCGCCATGGCCCGATATCCCCGTTCGGACAACCACCGCTCGAATTCGCCCCAGGCTTTCCGCGCCCGAGGCAAATCGGTCTTGGTGCCCACCACGATCCGCGGCCGGGACTGCAAACCGTGCCCGTAGGCCGCCAGTTCTTCATCGATCTCCTCGAAGGCGGTTATGGGATCCTTCTCGGAGGGGTCCGCCAGGTCCACCAGGTGTAATATGACAGTGGTCCGTTCGGCGTGTCGCAGAAACTCCGTTCCCAGCCCCACACCACGATGGGCCCCCTCGATGAGGCCCGGCAGGTCCGCCATGACGAAGGAACGCTCGTAATCGAGCGACACCACGCCCAGGTGCGGTTCCAGGGTCGTGAAGGGATAGTCGGCGACCTGGGGGCGGGCGCTGGATACCACGGATAGCAGGGTGGACTTGCCCGCGTTGGGGAATCCCACCAAACCCACGTCCGCCAGCAGCTTCAGCTCCAACTCGATCCAAAACTCCTGCCCCGGCTCCCCGATTTCCCGAAAGGCCGGCGCGCGATGTCGCGAACTGGAGAAGCGGGCGTTCCCCCGGCCGGCTCGCCCACCGCGGGCGACGACTTGTCTTTGACCGGACTCCACCAGGTCGGCGATCAGCCGTCCGTCTTCACCGCGTATCGCCGTACCCGGGGGCACGCGGATTTCGCGGTCCCCGCCACTTCGTCCCGTCCGATTCCCGGGACCTCCCGAGGCACCGTCTTCCGCGCGGAAATGGCGACGATGCCGCAACTCCGCCAACGTGGACAACTGGGGATCCACGACCAAAACGACATCCCCTCCGGGACCCCCGTCGCCTCCGTCGGGACCTCCTTTGGGGATGTGTTTCTCCCGCCGGAACGATACGATGCCGTTGCCACCGTCACCGCCCCGAACGTGTACTTTCCCGTGGTCGATGAACAAGCCGATCCCTCCGGTCCGGGTCAGTCGTTCTGATCCGAAGCCGTAGCCACGGCCGCCTCGACGGGAAGCACGTCCACCAGCTTACGTTTTCTACCGCGCTGGCGATAACGCACCGCGCCGTCCACCTTGGCAAAAAGGGTGTCATCGCTCCCGATCCCGACATTGTTCCCGGGATGGATGCGCGTACCCCGTTGCCGGACCAATATGCTGCCGGCCGTGACGGTTTGCCCACCATAAGCTTTGACTCCTAAATACTTGGCATTGCTATCGCGACCGTTGCGCGAGCTACCGCCCGCCTTCTTGTGCGCGAATAACTGCAGATCTATACGCATGGGACTCACCTCCCCCTTTCGTTGCTGTATACGATTCTTACCCCGAGTTCACCGGGGTACTGTTCCGACAGGTCCGCGAGGGCCAGATAGACGGTCTCCAACAAGACGTCGGTGGCCTCGAGATAGCCATCATCAAAGGGCAAGTCCAGGGACAGTTCCCCCGCATCCCGATTCCAGGTAGCGGGGACGCCCACCACTTCGGTGATGCCGATCACCGCGGCTTGAGACAGGGCCGACACTGCAGCACAGACGATATCGCGACCGGGATCATCAAAGTCAGCGTGGCCCGCGATTCGAAACCCGAGCCACCTCCGCCGATCACCGAAAAACGCGGCGCGAAACACCGCCGATATCACGGAACTCAGCTGGCCGTCCGGGCGTCGATCTCTTGAATCTCCACTTCGGTATAACCCTGACGATGCCCGCGAAGCTTCCGGTAACGAACCCTGGGCTTATACTTGAATACGATTACTTTCTTACCCTTGCCGCGGTTCAAGACCCGGCCCACGACCTTCGCGCCATCGATGGTGGGCTGGCCGACCAGGGTACGACCCTCGATCTGGGCTGCCAACACTTTATCGAATTCGACAGTATCTCCCTCGTCCCCGGGAATCAACTCCACCCGAATGACGTCTCCGGGACGAACGCGATACTGTTTGCCTCCCGTCTCAATGACGGCATAATCGCTCAAAACCCTCACCTCTCAGCCGTTGCTGCCCGCCGCCACACCCCCTAGGGCGATGGCGTTGGGCCCCGCGTCCGAATCCGGGCGCAGAACGGATTTTATTCTAGCACGACGGGGCGGATGCGGTCAAAGGGTGCACCGCAAAACGCCCCCCGATCCGACTCATATCACCCGGGCCTTGGCGTAGGTACGGTAGGCCTTGACGATCTCCACCTCGACCTCTTGGCCGACGGAGCTGCCCGCCGATGCGATGTCCAGCACGTAACCCTCCACGCGGGCGATGCCGTCCTTGGGGTTGGAAGCGTGCGGCTCCTCTATGGTGACCCGCAGGACGTCACCGGGTTTTACGGGCCTCGCCCGGTCCTCGACCTCGGACTTCTCGCCCATGGCCACGACCTTCATCTCCTCGAGATGGGCCGACTCCGATCCCCGGACGTATACGGACTTACCCAACTCCGATTCCAACTTACGCAGGCTGCTTCCGCCCGCGCCGATGAGCACCGCGGCCACGCTGGGATGCACTTCCACCAGGAGGGCCTCCGCGTCGGACTCACGCAGGGCCTCCCGGATGTCGTTCCGGACCTTGCGGCTCATGGTAAGCTCCGACATGACGCGGCCGGTGCCCTCGCAGTAGGGACAGGGCTTGAGCATGAATTCATCGAGGCTCTGCCGGGCCTTCTTGCGGGTCATCTCCACCAACCCGAGGTGCGTAATCCCCAGGACCGTGGCCCGGGTCCTATCCTTGGACAGGGCCTTTTCCAGCGCCTCCACCAGGTTCTCGCGATGCTTCTTGGATTCCATATCGATGAAGTCGATGACGATGATGCCTCCGATGTCCCGGAGGCGAAGCTGCCGGGCGATCTCGTCGGCGGCCTCCAGGTTGGCCCGGTACACCGTGCGCTCCAGGTCTTTCTTCCCGACATATCGCCCGGTGTTGACGTCGATGACCGTGAGGGCTTCGGTGCGGTCGATCACGATGTGGCCTCCGCAATCGAGCCAGACACGCCGGCCGACGACCTTCTCCAGTTCCCCCTCCAGGTCCCGCTCCTCCAGGATGCTGTTGTCGTCGCGGTGCCACTTGACGCGCTTGCGCGTCCCCGGGGCCATGACGTCGACCAGCTGCAGGATCCGCTGGTACTCCGTCTGATCGTCGACGGTGATCCGCTCGACGGTCTTATCGAGGTTGTCCCGAAGAACCTGGTAGATCACTCCCATGTCCCGGTGCAACAGGGCCGGCGCCTTGGCCTGTTCGCCCTTGGACTGCACTTCGCGCCATTGCTTCATTAGGAACGCAAGGTCGCGCTTGAGGTCCTCTTCGTCCACGCCGGCGGCCACGGTCCTCACGATGAGACCGCAATCCTCCGGCTTGGAGGCCCGCGCGATCTTCTTCAATCGGCGCCGCTCCCCTTCGTCATCGATTCGACGCGATACGCCGACGTAATCCACCGCCGGCATCAACACCAGGTAGCGACCGGGCAGGGTCACGTTGCGGGTGATTCGGGCACCCTTGGTTCCCACCGGGTCCTTGACGATCTGTACCATGACTTCTTGACCGGGCCTGACCAACTTGTTGATGGTCGCCCGTTTCGCATTCTTGGGAAGGTTCTCTTCCTCTTCGGGCCGTACCGGGTAGGCATCGTCCACGTAGAGGAATCC
>PWSR01000116.1 GCA_003563985.1 Clostridia bacterium
CCGGATGCTCATCAAGCACACGGCACTCTCCAGGGCCCCTGCGGCACCGAGGAGGTGTCCGGTCACCGCCTTGGTGGCACTGACCGGAATGGTGGCCGCCGCCTCTCCGAAGACGGAATTGATCGCCCGTGCCTCGGCGACATCCCCCACGGGCGTACCCGTTCCGTGGGCATTGATGTAGTCGATATCCGCGGGAGCCAGTCCGGCATCCCGCAGCGCATTGGCCATGGAATGGGCGCCTCCCTGGCCGTCCGGCGGCGGGGCCGTTATATGGTGGGCATCCGCCGACGCACCGTATCCGAGGATTTCTCCCAGGATTTCGGCGTCGCGCGCCAGGGCGTGTTCCAGGGTTTCGAGTACCAGCACCGTGGCACCCTCGCCGATGACGAAACCGTCGCGATCGCGATCGAAGGGGCGGCACGCGCCGATGGGATCGTGATTCCGGTTCGATAGGGCCTTCATGGCGGAAAAGCCCGCCACGCAGAAGGGAAGTATGCTGGACTCGGTACCCCCGGTCACCATGACATCGGCGTCTCCACGCTGAAGATAGCGGTATGCCTCGCCCACGGCGTGGGCGGAGGCGGCGCAGGCCGTGGTGAGGGTGATATTGGGGCCCCGCGCCCCCAGGTGGATCCCCATGTGGCCCGCAGCCATGTTGGAGATCATCATGGGGATGGAAAAGGGGCTCACCCGACCGGGCCCTTTTTCATCGAAGACGGCGAGCTGTTCGATGAGGGAGGTGACCCCGCCCTGCCCGGTACCCAGGGATATACCCATGCGCCACCGGTCGACCCGCTCGAGGTCGATCCCCGAGTGCTCGACCGCCTGGAATGCTGCCGCCAGGGCGTAGTGATTACAGGGGTCCATGCGCCGGGCTTCCTTGCGATCCAGATAGTCGGTGGGATCGAAATCTCCCACTTCGGCGGCGATCTGTACCGGCAGATCCGAACAGTCGAACTTGGTGATCTGCCCGACTCCGGATCGACCCGCGATCAGGTTGTCCCAAAGGGATGGCAAATCCAGCCCCAGGGGACTAATGACGCCCACACCCGTAACGACTACTCTACTGGTCATACCTCTCAACTCCAGCCAATGACTTTAGCGATTCTCCGCTACGTATTTTACGGCATCCCCCACGCTGACGATATTCTCCACGTCTTCGTCCGGAATGTTCAGGTCAAATTCTTCCTCCATGGACATGATCAGTTCGACGAGGTCCAGGGAGTCGGCGCCGAGGTCCGCTGCAAACTCGGATGTCTCTTCGATTTCCTCTTCGTCAACGCCCAGTTGGTCCACCAGCATTGCAGTAATCTTCTCCAGGATTTCACCGTTGGCCATTCTCTACACCTCCAGAAGTAGTTTTGCCGCATTTGTCGTCCAAAGGATCATAAACCGATCCCCAGGCCGCCGTCCACCACGAGGACTTCACCCGTAATGTAAGCGCTCGCGGGGGACGCCAGGAACGCCACGGCCTGGGCCACTTCCCGGGGATGCCCGGGACGACCCAGTGCCGTAGACGATACAACCTTGTTCATCCAATCCTCGGGCATGTCGGCGGTCATTTCCGTCTCGATGATCCCCGGCGCCACCGCGTTGACCCGTATCCCCCGGACCCCCACCTCGGCGGCGAGGCTCTTTGTGAAACCGATGAGCCCAGCCTTGGAAGCGGCATAGTTGGTCTGGCCCGCGTTTCCGAGCAATGCGACCACCGAGGTCACATTGACGATAGCACCCGATCTGGCCTTCATCATCCCCCGGATGGCCCGGTGGGTTACCGCGAAGGTCCCCAGCAGGTTGACTTCCACGACCCGGTGCCAGGCCTCGGGCTTCATGCGAAGGAACAGCGCATCGTCGGTCATCCCCGCGTTGTTCACCAGCACCTGCACCGTACCGAGGGCCTCCTCGATCTCCCCGAAGGCGGCATCCACGGAGGCAGCATCCGCGATGTCGATGTGGATGGCCCGGGCTTGACCGCCCCGTGCGGCGATTTCCTCGACCACGTCGGCGGCTTCCCGGTGGCCCGAGCGATATCCAACTACCACCCGGGCGCCCTGCCCGGCCAATTCTCGGCACGACGCCGCCCCGATCCCCCGCGACCCACCGGTGACCAGTGCGATGCATCCATCCAGGTTCATCATAATTCCTCCCATGCCCCCCGGACTTCCGCGGGGCCCCCGATGTGTATCCCCCTGGCATCGCGGTCGATGCGCCGCAGGAAGCCCGTCAATGTCTTCCCGGGGCCGACTTCCAGGAAGTCTCGGACTCCCGCCTCCAGGATCCATCGGACGGATTCTTCCCATCGAACGGGAGAGATCATCTGTTCCAGCAATGCGCTCTTGATCTCCACGGGGTCCGTCGAGGCGCGGACCCGGGCGTTGGATATCACCGGGAATTTCGCCTCGGAGAAGGCGACGGATTCCATGGCTTCGGCCAGCCGAAGGCGGGCGGGCTCCATGAGATCCGAGTGAAAGGGTGCGCTCACGGGAAGGAGCACGGCTCGCCGGGCCCCGGACTCCCGGGCTCGCTCGCAGACCGCCTCGACGGCCCCCAGGTGACCCGATACGACCACCTGGCCGGGGCAATTCAGGTTGGCGGGCGTCGCCAGGTGATCCGACTCGGAGACGTCGGCACAGATCTCTGCCAGCGTTGCGGCGTCGAGGCCCAATATCGCAGCCATGCCACCCACCCCCGCGGGTACGGCCTCCTGCATGTACCTACCGCGCAAGTGGACCAACCGCACCGCATCCTCCAGTGCGATCCCCTCGGCGGCCACCAGGGCCGAGTATTCGCCGAGGCTGAGGCCCGCGGCGAAGGTAGGGGGTTCGTGGTACCTGCCGCGGAATTCCCGCCATAGGGCTACGCTCAGCGTTAAGAGTGCGGGCTGGGTGAACTCGGTCAGGTTCAGCCGCTCTTCGGGACCCTCCAGGACCAATTGTCCGAGGTCCCACCCCAGTGCATCCGAGGCGCGCTCGAAGATCTTCGCGGCCTCGGGGGACTCGCCGATCAGTTCGGCCCCCATGCCCACGAACTGGGCACCCTGCCCCGGGAATACCGCCGCGTACCGCGTCTTCATGCCCATCCCTCTTTCCTCAAAGCACTCGTTCCTCATCACTCATCCACTTCATGACCGTGGCGCCCCACGTCAACCCGGCGCCAAAACCGACGAGTAAGACGTGGTCACCGGGCTCGATTCTACCGTTCTCCCATGCCTCGGCAAGGGCCAGGGGGATGGATGCCGACGAGGTATTCCCGTATTCGTGGATGTTCATAACCACCTTTTCCAACGGGATCCCGAGGCGGGATGCCGAGGCGGTAATGATCCGATTATTCGCCTGGTGCGGTATGTAGCAGTCGATATCTGACGGCTCCAGTCCCGCCCGCGCAGCGGCCTCGGAGGCGGAACGCGCCATGGCGCGCACCGCGAACTTGAATACCTCGCCACCCTTCATCTTGAGGAAGTGCTGACGGGAGGCCACGGTCTCCTCAGTGGCGGGCAGACGGCTTCCACCGGCGGGCATGTACAGGACGTCTCCACCGGAACCGTCCGAGCCCAGGACGTGGGACAGGATCCCCGTTCCCGGGAGGGCCGGACCCAGGACGGCGGCTCCGGCGGCATCTCCGAAGAGCACGCAGCTGGCGCGATCTTCCCAATCGGTGATGCACGATAGGATTTCGCTGCCGACCACCAGGACGCGGTTGAAGGCGCCCGTGGCGATCATCTGGCTGCCCACGGTCAATGCGTATACGAAGCCGGTGCAGCCGGCCTCGAGGTCAAAGGCCGCCGCACTGTTGTTGCCCAGCCGATCCGCCACGATGCAAGCCGTGGCGGGGAACGCCATGTCCGGGGTCACCGTGGCGACGATGACCAGGTCCAACTCTTCGGCGGAGACGCCGGCACGATCCAAGGCGATCCGGGATGCTTCGAGGGCCAGATCCGAAGCGGCCTGATCCTCCGCGGCGATCCGGCGCCGCTGGATCCCCGTGCGGCTCTGAATCCATTCGTCGCTGGTATCGACCATCTGTTCCAGGTCGGCGTTGGTTAGGACGCGTTCGGGGACGGAACTGCCGACGCCCCAGATTCCCGACGCCCGCAATACTCCGGGATTATTATCCATTCGGTACCTCCTCCAGGGATTTGGAAATTAATCCGGCTACGTCGCCCGCGACGGCGCGATGCCCTACCTCCAGGGCGCTGGCGATGGCCACGGCACCGGCGTTTCCGTGACACTTGATCACGGGTTTTTCGATACCGAGCAAGGTCGCACCACCGTGGGCCTGGTAGGCGTATCTTCGAAACTGTACGCGGAGGGATGGACCGGCCAAGAGACCCCCCACCCGAGATCGGAATCCCGCCTTGAGCCCGCGGCGCGTCAGTTCCCGAAAGGCATCCCCGGTTCCCTCGAAGGATTTCAACACCATGTTGCCGGTGAAACCGTCGGTCACGATGACGTCGAATCCACCCTTTATCAGGTCGCGGGCCTCCACGTTACCGACGAATTGCGCTCCCGCTCCCCCATCCCACTCGGCGAGGAGAGGATAGGCGTCCCGTCGTAGGCGATCGCCCTTGCCCGGCTCGGTTCCGATGTTGAGCAGGGCCACACGGGGCTCCGATTTTTGCATCACCGCCCGGGCGTAGGCGGCGCCCATGATGGCGTATTGCACGAGGTTCTTGGCCTTAATGTCTACCCCGGCGCCGAGATCCAGCATCACCAGGTCCCGGTGATCCAGGGTGGGAATTACCGAAGACAATCCCGGTCGTTCGAATCCGCAAAGGCGCCCGACCAGGATCACTGCCCCCGACATCAGTGCCCCGGTGTTCCCCGCGCTAACCATGAAGTCTGCTTCGCCGTCCGCCAGGGCGTTCAGCCCGCGAACCATGGACGAATCCTTCTTCTGGCGAATGGCCCGGACGGGTTCATCATCGGGGGTCACCACTTCACTACAATCCAAGATCGTCAGCCGATCCCCGGCCTTCGAATCCTTCTCCGCCAGGGTCGCCCGCAGCTCCTGTTCTCGTCCGGCCAAGAGGATCTCGTCCGTCGGATGTCGTCGCAAGAAGTCCAGGGCAGCGACGACGGCCGAATCCGGTCCGCCATCCCCTCCCATGGCATCCAACAACGCCCTCATACGGCTTCACCTGCCGGTGCCTCATCGATCTTCGTCGCCACCACGAACTTGCCGCGGAATACCTTGCGCCCCCCGGAGGCGGTTTCCACCAGTACCACCGACTCCCCTTCGGCCCGCGGTCGAAGCACCTCCGCCCGCGCCAGGAGACGTTCCCCGGCCACCACGGGTCGCTTGAATTTGGCGTTGGAAAGTCCCGTGACCGCCCGGTCCGAATCGATGACCGCCAGGGCCAGGGAATCGGCCTGGGCGAAGATGAAGTGGCTTCGTACCAGCTTCGTCTTCGAAAACGCCATGGTCTCGTCGGTGTTCAACAACGACGTCGCAGATCGTCCCAGGTCTAATTCGAGCAATTCACCGACGATCTCCCCGGAACTGATGGCGCGGACCGAGGCATAATTGGACTCGGCGAGGATGCGGGTACGTTCTCGGACGTCGGGGATGCCCAGCACCGATCGATCCAGCCGTATGGTCTGAATGCTCACATCGAATTCCTCGGAAAGTTCCTCGTCCGTGAGGAAAGGGTGCTCTTGGAGGTAGTCGGTAAGCCGACTCCTGCGATCTTCCTTGCTCAAGGGTGCCTCCCATCGCCC
>PWSR01000125.1 GCA_003563985.1 Clostridia bacterium
GTACCGTATTTAAGAAGATGGGCGTGGATCCGGAGACAATGACCTCGGCCCGAGCCGGGGAGCTCATCCTGGAGAACCCCAGGGTCATGCACCGCCCCTTGCTCACCGACGGATCGAACCTGGTAATGGGTTTCAAGCCGGAGGAAATGGCGAGGCTCCTCTAAATCCGGAGCGGCGCCCGAGGTAGCGTAACGGCCCGCGTGCCACCGGCATGCCGGTGCCGGCCAGCCCCGGTAGTCACCGTTTACTTGCGGTCCGAGTTGGGATGTCCAATTCGCGGCAACGAATGTCCCTCCCCCTTAGGCGGGCTTGACCCGAGTGCGTTCCCTGGGCTGCCCGCCACGGGGGTGCCGTCCGGGCAACGGGAAATTCCCTCGGCACGTGCCCGGGCCATATTCTACGGGGAAGGGGATACGGTGGGTGCAAATCCAGGGGGCACCCGAAGAACTCCCGTGGAAGTCATCGTCTTGACTCCCCACGGGAATACGGGGCGCCCCCGGCGCTGCACCTTCCCTATCCCTGCTAACCACGAAGGATGAGCCCGGGTGCCACGGTGCCCGCCTCATAGGAGACCGAAGCCCCGAGCTGCTTTCGTATTACCGGGACAAACTCCCGACATCCGTAACAGATCCCGCCGTCACGCTTACTCCGTCGATCAAGACGGTACCCGTGTGGGTCCCTATACTGTAGCGACCCGCCGGCACGGCGATCATGAAACTTCCATCGGCATTGATCTCCGCTATGAAGGTACCATCACTTCCTACTGCATACAGGTTGCCATCGGAACCCACGTTGGAGGCCGTACCGCGCACCACTCCTCGCTCCGTATCGAGGGTGTACGTCTGTGCTTCGCCGATTTCCACGTTGAGGCGAAGAATGACGGTGTTGTCCACCCGCAGATGGCTCGCGGAACCCCCGTACTCGCCCGTGTAGTGTGGCGCGTCACCGAGATCCAGGTTCAAAGCCATGTAATAGTCCCCGGGGGACACCGCAAGGGCGTAACGACCGTCCTCGTCGGTGGCATCCTCGTGCAACGTGTGCGAGCTGTGGTCCATAGCGTCAAAACTGATGCTCGCACCGGAGTAGGGATCTCCGGTGAAGGGGTTAATTACCCTTCCCTGTACCAGGGATGCCGTATCCGAGGCCAGGATGTACATGCCCTGTTCCGTCCAGTCGTTGCCCTGGGGAGCACCCACCTGGATGAAGACGTGTTGATCGTCGTCGGCGGCCAGGGTCGTATACGTCACCCGGGCCATTCCGTTGGAATCGGTGGTCAGCTCGGTCGCCGACAACTGGCCCCTACGATCACGGTAATCGAGGGGGGTATCAACGGCCGCAAAGAATCCCATCCTCGTATTGGCGGCCGGCAAACCGGCACCATGGGTCGCTCGAGCAGTAATCACCATAGTCTGGCCGCCCCCCGCCGCGAGCAAGGGTTCACTCGCCGAAACAGAGAGTCGGACGTCGCTGTAGATGACGAAATCTTCCTCGTCCGCGTCCTCATGGTCCTCGACGATGTCGAAGTCGACGACATCGATAATCTTCGTTCCATCGGGACGCTCCACGTCAAATATGGCCGTCGCGGTCATCCGGGCCATTTCGCCCCGGTTCACGATCGCCGCACCCTGGTAATCGAAGCCGGCGTCGAGTCCGAGGTCGGCCGCCATGCGATTATAGCCGTGGGGCCACTCCATATTCTCCTCTTCGTGGCCGAGGATTCGCGTGAGTATGGTGACCCACTGGACTGACTGCAGTGCATTACCCGGCCCATAGTTGCCGTCCCCCAAACCGATGATTACCCCTTCGGAGGCGACCAGATTGATCCAGCCAACCGCCCATTCGTGCTGCCCCATTCCGATGTGCACGTCGTCGAAGATGGGTGTCCAGGACGCGGCTCCTTGGGCATCGCTCGCGGTATAGCCCAGCAGGTAGGCGGCAACCTTCGCCGCGGCCGCCCTGTTCAGCTCCAGTTCCGGTGCGAATCGATTATCACCGACGCCCTCGAGGATGCCCAGCCGTGCCATGTCTTCGATGGCTTCCCTATGCGGATTGTCGTGAATGTCGATGAAGGTTGCACCGTGCGCTGTACCCGCGATGGTCGTTAACGAGACCGCGATCATAATCGTAACCATCCAGCGTGTTCTTTTCATGAGACCCCCTCGGTCCGTGACGGATGTGAGTGCGAATATCCAAGCGCTTCCATTGTTACTCTACTCTGCAACGGGACGGATACCTCCCCATCTAGCCCATGAGTCCACGCGGGCACAGATTGGTGCCGCACTCTAGCAGCGTATCGGGGGGCATCGGCGAGTCGCTTCCCGGCTGCGGGCGATCGGAGGGCGTTCGCCGTACCTCACAGTCCAGCGTGCCCAATCCTTCGCACCGACGGCCTTCTGCGACCCGCACTACCGATGACTGCGCGTGCTGTTCTATTGAGTGGCACGCATCGACGTTCTTCATCGCCGGCATTCGAAGGATCACCGGAATGAAACGGATGACATCTCTTGGGCAGCCGAGGCCGATCCCATCCCTTGTGAGAACATGTGATGGGAAGATCGGATTTGCTTCCCATTGATCAGCACAGAGGTGGGAGTATTAGCCGGGATGGCGAATTCATGGTTGGGGGTGCCAGCGATGAGCCGGGCGAGGACGGGCATCCGTATTTTCTCCATCTACCTTTTTGTTGTCGCCGGTGTATTGATACTCATCCCGAATATCCTATTTTCGCTATTGCGCGTACCCGAAACCGACGAGGTTTGGATTCGTGTGGTGGGCGTGCTGAGCGCAGTCCTGGCCTACTACTACCTCATGGCCTCCGGCAGCAACATGATCGAGTTCTTGCGATGGACGACGCATGCGCGACTATTCGTCTTTGCATCCTTCCTCGTTTTCGTACTGGCGGGTCTGGCTCCGCCGGTGTTAATCGTGTTTGGCATTGCCGATGGGGCAGCTGCCCTATGGACGGCCAGCTGTCTCAAGGGGAGATAACGGACCGTGCCTTTGCAGTCATGGCTCTACGTCCCCAGCTCTCGGGCGCCGTGCCGAATCCATGTCGCATGCGCCAATCATCGGCCGACGAGTGCTGAGTCCAACAAGCCGACATCCCAGTTGCTTCATGCAAACGATACCGGCAAGGGACACCGAACCGTCCTTCCCTACGAATCCCGTCCGATAGGGATCGCAATACCCCATGGTGCGGATAACTCAATTCCACGGGATGACACAGGCGCGTTCCCCATTGCCATAAACCGGGCCCGCGACGACCGGTGCCTCCCACCGCTCCCACGAATCCGAAGCATTCCATCTACGCGGGTTCGAAGGATACTTTCGCTGCGATATCGATCCTGCATGCCAGGCATAGGGCCGGCCCAGCTCGGCCAGGGACTTGTCGGAACACCGTACCTCCGTAACCACGGCAACTCTGCACACCGCACTCACCCGGAATCCCTTTCTACTGCTACCCGTTTGGATCCTCACCCCTCGGGGGGAGGATATAGCCACCCTCCAGTGTTCCCGCGCACTGTGGACGGGAAGTGATTGACAAGCACGCGGGAAGGTGATAGGTTTTGATCCATTACCATGATGAATGAAGAAAAGCGATGCGCGGGGAGAGTAACCGTCACAACCGGGGTGCAGTGAGTCGGAGATAGTGAGAACCCGATATCCGGAAGGCGGTGAATGGGCCCGCAAGCTGCAGGCCGAAGGGCATTGCCACGTAGGCTGCGCCGGAACTCCCACCGTTACCCGGGAAGGGCGAGGGTAATCCCCGCCCGGCCGAGAGGAACGCGCAATGCGTTTCAAATGGGTGGCACCACGGAACCTTCCGTCCCACAGGGATGGGAGGTTTTTTCTTTATGGCGGTGCTGCAACGATCTCGGGCGCGGGGGCCTTCGATCCGTTGAGCGGGGTCCCGCGCTGCGCAAAGGGGCGCGAGGCCCAACCAGGGTGGTACCGCGGCGCGTCCGTCCCCAGGCTAGGGACAGACGCGCTTTTCTCGTCAAGGACTATTCTGCACTGAAAGGAGTCGAGCACCGTGCTGCAACCCGAATTGAGCACCTACCGACAACTGGCATCGCAGGAGGGCGGCATCATCCCCGTGTATGCCGATGTCATAGCTGACGACCAGACTCCGATCGCTCTCTACCGTCGACTGCGCGAGGATTCTCCCTCGTACCTCCTGGAAAGCATCTCCGGAGGGAGCCAAATCGCGCGATACTCCTTCGTGGGCATCCACCCCTTTGCCACTCTGACGGTCAACGGTGACCAGATCGATACCACGGGACCCGTGCACATCGACCTCGAAGGCAATCCTTTCGACGTTCTAAGGAATTGGACGACCCAATTCGCCCCCGGACCGAATACCCGAGATTTCGCAGCCCAGCACCTACCACCGTTCTTTGGGGGTGCCGTGGGTTTCTTGGGATACGAGATGGTCAGCCATATCGAAGACATTCCCGTCCCGCCGGCAGGTGACGTCAGGTTGCCCGACGCCCAGTTCATCATGACCCGGGTTGTGGCCGCCTTCGATCACGCCACCAACCGCCTCAAATTGATCGTAAACACCCTTCCCGGCGACGATCCCGATGGTGCGTATCGGCGGGCAGAGGATGATATTCGCCAACTGCTTACTAAGATCTCCGAGCCCCTCGATGCCGATGAGCCTCTCCCCTCCCAGCCCCCTGCTGACGTCATCAGCAGCAGCACCAGGGAGGAGTTCACACGGGCCGTTGCGCGAACCCGTGAGTACATTCGATCCGGTGATATATTCCAGGCCGTTATATCCCAGCGACTCGAGACCCGCCTTCGTTCCACCAGCCTGCAAGTATACCGTCACCTACGTTCGATGAACCCATCCCCATACATGTTCCACCTCGATCTCCCCGATCTCACCATGGTCGGCGCCTCTCCAGAGGTTCTGGTTCGCGTGGTCGACGGACACGTGGAGGTTCGTCCCCTGGCAGGCACCCGCCGCCGTGGGGAGACCGAAGCGGAGGATCTCGCTCTCGAGGTTGAGCTCAAGACAGACGAGAAAGAGCGCGCAGAGCATGTAATGCTGGTGGATCTCGGACGGAACGACGTCGGCCGCGTCGCGCGTTACGGAAGTGTCAACGTCCCCGAAATGCTAGAGGTCGAGCGGTACTCCCATGTGATGCATCTCGTGTCCCACGTAGAGGGCCAGTTGCAGGAGGATCTGGATGCCATCGACGCGCTGAAAGCATGTTTCCCTGCGGGGACCCTCTCCGGCGCACCCAAGGTGCGTGCGATGGAGATCATCGCCGAGCTGGAACCCCACCGGCGAGGTCCCTACGGGGGCACCGTAGGCTACTTCGGGTTTTCCGGGAATCTCGACAGCTGCATTACGATTCGCACGATCGTAATCAAGGATGGTCGCGCTTACATCCAGGCAGGAGCGGGAATCGTGGCCGATTCCGAGCCGGAAAAAGAGTTCGAAGAAACGCTCAATAAGGCCGCCGGTCTCTTGCGAGCCCTGGAGCAAGCGGAAAGGAGCGTGCTCCCGTGATTCTCGTTCTGGATAACTACGACTCTTTCACTTACAATCTGGTGCAAATCCTGGGGTCTGTCGGGATATCCCTTGAGGTGGCTCGAAACGACACCATCGACGTCGCAGATATCCGCGACATGGCCCCCGATGCGATCCTGATTTCTCCCGGGCCCGGCACTCCCGGGACGGCTGGCATCAGTACCGATGTCGTTCGCCAACTGGGTCCGAAAATCCCCATCCTGGGTGTTTGCCTGGGACACCAGGTCATCGGTGCAGCCTACGGAGGGAAGATCGTTCCGGCCCCCGTTTTGATGCACGGGAAGACTTCGTCCATCGGACATGACGGTAGGACTCTATTCCAAGACCTACCCAACCCCCTGCTGGCCACACGCTATCACTCGCTCATAATCGAAGAGGACACACTGCCCGAGGGTCTCCGCGTCAGTGCCCGGGACGACGCGGGAATCATCATGGGCGTTCGGCACGGAGAGTACCCGGTCGAGGGGGTTCAATTCCACCCCGAATCCATTCTCACTCCCCAGGGCCCCCGAATGCTGGAGAACTTCCTCGAGTTGGTGCAGAAATGGAATCAAAGGGGGGTTTGGGAATAGTGCTTTGGGGGGATCGCAGGATCGCGCAAGGGTTCTTATGCCATGATGGATCCAAGTCTCTTACGTACCAACGATGACGAGAAGACCCTGTTCTCATGTACCCTGCTCGCCCAGTTCACACCCCAGGCCACGAGGCTCGGCCTGGAAATAATCCCTCGCGGATTGTGGACATCCACGTATCGGTGCTCATCAAGGGCGGAGTACCCGTGCACATCATCTGCGTCCAGGCGGGCCTGCCGGCCCATGGGTGACCCCGAATCCGTGCGTGAATGTGATGGCGGGGATGGGAAGACAGGGTGAAGAACTGTTTGCCGAGGAGGTGGATTCTCATAGTCCGGCACGGCCATGCCCTTTGTAAGCGACGGTCGACACGACTCCTTTACTCGAAACCCTGTGCGAGATATCCCACCCACTGTCACCCGTCCATTCTTGAAGGAGAAACCCCGTGGCGAACCATGACGACTGTAGGAATCCCGGCATGCGGGGGACGGGATCCCTCCCGTCCCCCGCATGCGTGTCCATGTGGCTTCCAAGCCTTCCCGCTCATGGCGATTGAATGCGCAGACTCGGATCTCCGAAGAGGACGAAGATGTGTATGTGCCGCGACATCAGATTACAACGTCCAAACCAGTGGTCCGTTTCCAGATACTGCTCCACAAACTGTGTTACCGCCGCCATCCACATGTTTCCGAGGCGGTCACCCTGTTCGGAGTTGTGAGCATCGAGGAATAACCGCACGAAGGGATGACTCGCGGTATTGGTACCGGAACGCGCGCCGAGGAAGCCGATGGCTCCGGCCTCGGGCAACAATAGCAGTGCCTCCGCCATGGAATCCACATCGAGAGGAGCGGGCTGAATGGGAGCCGGTTCCGGGTTGGGTCCGGGCCATGTATCCCCGATCGCGGGGGGACACGATGGCCAGCACGGTGGATAGTTCCCATCCACGTCGACATAGATGTCATGCTCGTGGACAAACTTAGCCGTATCGCAGGCGCTGGCAACGAAAACGGGGTACCGCCCGGTATTGGTCAATCCCTCCACATCCCGGGCCCGAAGCACTCCCATTGACCTTCGGCTTCCGTGCCCAAAGTAGATGGCAAAGCTGGCGCCCTGATTGAGATCCGAAATGAGTTGTTGTCGCCACGATGCCTTGTAATGATCCTGTGCGTCCGATTCCCAGGACTCGAAACCCGCGGGCCGATAATGCTTCCTGGGCGTGAAATCGGGGAAGATCTCCGCGATCACTCGATCCAACTCCAGGTGATCACTCCGGAAGTCCGACGGTCCATTCCACAGCACGATATTCTCGTAGGCGGGGGAAGCGTTCCCTTCGTATTCGATGACCTTCGCCACATATGCCTCGACCTCTTGTATGGTAGATGCCGGTATCCGCCCCAATGCCACATCCGGCTTGAGGCTGCAATCGTCGATGTTCAATTGGTCGAAGCTGTCGGCCATCCCGCCATCGACGGGGGGCGCCCACCATTCTCCGATGATCCCGTTTCCATTGCCATCCCAATCATCGAATGTGCCATCTGGCTTGAATAGACAGGCATAATACAGATCCGTTATAGGATAGATCACGCCCCAAGATACATCTTCGCGACCGGTTTTGAAGTAGCGCACCGGGAAGCGGTCTCCATCCCCAACTAGCATCACGTAGCGCGTACCATGATGGAGATAGGCGTGGGCGATCGCCCGCTTGACCTGCTCGGTCACGTCCCTCGAGCCAGCGAAGCGGGGATCCTGTTCAATGGAGCGCAGGGTCATGATGTGCGCGGGGATTCCCGTGGCAGTCTTCCAATCCCGCAACGGAACCAGAGCGTGGTAAAAATCGTCAGGGCTCAGGATCAGGAGCTCGGCCTCGTCCCCATCCTCCAGGAGCGGCCCGTAGTAAACGTTCGCAACGCCCGGGCTGGACACGTTGGACAAGCGGCTCCAGCTCCGCGGAGTGACCCGGATTCGATTCTCACCGGGCAAAACGAGACCGTGCATGTTCATCCCGGCAAAGGTGTACGTGGGCACGTCTCCTGAGAACGGGAGCGCTCCAGAAATCATCCCATCTTCGCGTGTCACCGTATACGTGAGGCTGCGAAGCTTGAAGGCTTCCTGGACGGTTCCCGTCAGATTTATGGTCACGGAATGCGGCGCAAAACCGGAGATGACCTCGCCATCCATTGGCGTCTCAATGGTGGCGCGCGGGCGGCTATCTATCTCCGGGAAGGCCTCCCCTACAAAAGAAAAGCGAAGGTCGTCGATGACCGGTGAATATCCGCCCTGGTAGGAGAGTTCGACTCGATGGATCAGGGGCTCATCCTCGGTTTCTACCGTCATCTTCCGGAAGGTATCCGTCGGTCCGGGACCGATAAGACCCTGTTGGATCGCCACCTGTTTGGGTGGGTAGATTTCCATTCCGTATCCGGGCACGATTACCGTTTCGCCGGCATCGAACGCCTCCAGTGTGACCAAGACCTTGTTCTCTGTCGGGTCACCGACAAGCCCCGCGAACATGCTCACACAAGTCTGTCCGGCGGTGAACTCTATCACCAATTTTCCGCCGAATTCCATTCCCGGGCGGTGGATGCCGAGCGCCCGGGCCCCGGATGGAAGGTGAGTGCCATCGGGCTCGACGATGTGCGGAACCCTCGGGAAGGTGACGCCGCTGGAACCGTATTGATGGAATATTTCGGTGCCGGCGCCGAAATCTTCGAAAGTGATCACATTCTCGGAGCAGTCCTCCCGCATTTTCGGCAAATCAGCGATGGAGGGAAGCTCAATGTCCGGATCGTAGGTAACAGTTACCTCGCGGGTCGGGGCATCCCACTCTACAGCGCATCCCAGGCTCTCCGCGATGAACCGAAGAGGCAACATGGCTCTTCCCGGGGGTGCGACCGTGGGCATCACGTTGGGGTTTTGATCGTCGATGAAGCGTGCTACACCGTTGACCCTGGCTTGATTCTCACCAATCCACAACTCGACCCTGACTTCATCCAGTACCACCGTAACCCTGCGGGTGAGAGGATTCCAGCTGACCAGGGCGCCCAGGGGTTCCGCCACATGCCTGATCGGCAACAGGGCCCGGGATTCCTCTAGCATGGGAGCCGCATCCATGTTCCGCAGCTCTTCATCCACGTAGTATTCTGTCTTGTCTACGTTGAGGCGAATTGTGACGGCGCCCTCCGAGAGAGGGGGCAGCGGGTCATGGGCATCCGCAGCGAGGGTGGTGGTTGTAGCTTCGTTGGAAGGAGGCGATGTACCGACTGCGTTGTACGCTCTCACGCGGTATGCGTACGTTGTATTCGCGGCGAGGCCCCTGTCGATGAACATCGCCTCGTCCGGAGGGACTTCGCCCACCTCCTTGCCATCCCGGTCGATGATCAAGCCCTCTGCGTCCTCCGCGTTGTCAGTCCATTGCAGTTGGACCTCGGAGCTGGAGAGAGCCACCGCCGATAGCCCGATCGGAGCTGTGGGAGGTGGCATTATAGAAAAGTCGGCATCCGATGAGTCTTCCACAACAAGAGGGGTGCGCGTTATGCCTTGTATGGTACCGATGACCTGGATACGCGCTCGCTCCGTCCGGATATTCGGCACCGTCCACGAAAAGGTTCCCCCGGCAGAGGAACCCAAGTACGCATCGTAGCTTCTACCGGAGTCAGTCGACAGGTATATCTCCATCTCGTGTTCTTCATAGCCCTCCCAGGTGACGGTTCGGGTGCTTCCTGCCGGTAGGACTTCGCCGCCGGTGGGAAAGGTGAGATTCAGATCGCGCGTCTGCGCCCGAAGGGGCATCGCCCATTGCAAAGAGACGATGCAGATCATCAAGAGAAGCGGCAACAGGTGGTGCTTCCTCACGAGTATCACCTCACAGACCCTGTACTGATACGGTGTCGTGTCTCTCCTAGAGCGCAAAGTTGATATTCCCTGAAATACTCCACAACGGCGGGGCCACAATCACCGGCGTACTTCCAAAGGATTACCACAGCGATACGGGACCTGGGTCTGTGCCGGCAATCATTCTGCGGATGCGATTGGGGAGTCGACTGGCAGAATAGCGAGTAACGGCATCTAACGGATCCACGACATCGGCACGGAGTAGGAAGGGATAAGGGCCTCAAATGAGCACGAGGTCAATCGATTGGCCGCCTGCAACATCGCGATCTGTGGATCCTGATAGACAAACATCTTGACCACCACTTGCAGGTTTTCCGCCGACAATGGGCACTCATGTGTTTCTTATTCGGCAGGCCCACGGAATCCCCTGCAGGGTAGAATACCGGCACCGCCGAGGCACGCTGCCGTCCCTTCGAGATACGGTAACAAACCAGTGGAAAATTCGATTTCGCGGAAAGGGGAGGAACCACGAACCTATGCCGTTCCGGCATTTCCCATTCTTCCCATCGTACATAAAGCATCGATGGAAGGCGCGCACCTGTGTTTATGATGTGGTATCCAAACGCCATCCCGCCCCTCTTCACTATCGCTAGCACGCCTCGGTGTAGATGGTCCCCATCGTGAAGCGCAACCCGATACCGGATACACAGCATAGGTAGATCAGCGAGCGTTGCACCGGGTCTCATACGCGCACGCCCGTTTCCATGAGCGATCCTCGGGCAATCCCTCGGAAGCAACGGGCACCCCTACCTGTTGTGGTGTCGCCGCCGCTCCCTGCAACCTTCAATCCGTCGGGTCAGGCCACAATCCGCGGCCATGTGACGTCGCCCTGCCCAGTGCGGACCAATGATGTCGGGACCCTGGTAAGGACCCCCGCAAATGACATGACCCCGGCTGCTGTCTTCCCGCCGGGGTCAACTCATTATCTGACCAGTTCTATGCTGGCAGACCTGGTTGCTAGGGTTGCATGGCCCCAAACAGCACCAACCAGGCAAGGGCGGACTTGGCCACCAGGCTGAGGACGATATATCCCCGCTCGCCGTATAGGTAGTCCTTCCACTTCCCGACCTTCTTGTACTGGAGGACCATGTTCACGGGGAAGGTATTGAAGGCCACAAAGTAGGTTCCCACAATGGCCCAAACGAACCAGGGAACCATCTCGAGGTTGCCCGTACCGAACATATAGATCAGGATGGCGATCCAGGGTGCGACTCCAGCGATACAACCCCAGATGAACGGTCCCCAGTCGACCCGTTCGCGATTGGAGTTCAACTGCTCCATGACCAGGCCGAAGAGGTTCATGGAGGCATTGACGATGAAGATGAGGATCAGGGAGGCAATATCGTAGATGCCGAACAGGGTGGCGATCAAAACGATCATGATGGACGAACTCAGCGCGTACTCAAACCATCGGAAGCGGTTGATCCCGCGCTCGAGGTCCGCATTGTACAGGTCGTTGGTCCTCCTCGGGATCGATATAAGGGCGTGGGCTGCGGCCGATATGAGGAGGAACAGAGCCACCATGACTCCAAATGGCAGCTCGAAGAGCTCCCGGGATTGGACTTCCAGGGATTGCGTCTGCATATTGAAGGCCAGATAGAATTGGGTAATCTTTGGGGTGAATTCCGATATGGTCTGGATCACTCGCGTGGCCAGGACGAGCATGATGACGCCCTGAAGCAGGTGTAGCCCTCCCATTATCAAGTTGAATCTTCGCAACCGCATCAGCGCAGTTTTTCCCATTGCACATTCCTTTCTGAGAACGTATCCTATCTTTTGCATTGAACCACGATTGGCCTTCCCCCGCAAGACCTGGCCACCCTGCAAGAACCCGCATCGGAGGCCAACGCTTCGAACAGCCTGCACCCAGGATGGCGGGAGCGCCCTGCACCGGCGGACCGTCCGCACCCGGTTCATCCAAGAGACGAACGCGCTGATTCTCGAGGTGGTCTTTCACAGGTGCCCAGGACTACTTTATAATGACCACGCGGTAGTGTGGGCGCAGGATTGGACTCTTGAGAAAAACGGTAGGATGTCCGTACCGCCGGTGCACTCATCTGCGGAAGCCTCCCACCTATCTTAGACCATGATTGGCGATAGGCTTGTGTGCGAATGCCGTTCCACAGCATCGCCCGAAGGAGGCTGAGAATTGGGAATTGACCTGTTGCAGATGGGCGCTACTGCTTTTGTATTCTTTATCGCAGCAGTAATACATGGTATAGCGGGTTTTGGCTTTGCTCAGGTATCTATGGGCTTACTACCACTCTTTCGGAGCGCCGGTACGGCCTCGGTGGTTTTCAGCATGGTAGCCATTGTGGCGAACGCACGGGTGTTGTGGAGTGTTAGAGAAGATTTTGAGTGGAAGGATTGGGCGATACCTGTAGCGGGTCTGGCAGTCGGAGTGCCCGTCGGCATCCATTTCTTCCAACAGTTTAGCGAAGACCAATTGAGGTTTTTCATCGGAGCAACCCTTCTGCTGGCAGTGACATTGATTGTTGCCATGAGACAGCTTCCCTTTGTCCGAAATTGGATAGAAGAAACTGGTTTCAAACCGGGGTGGACCTCGGGAGTTGCGGCCGGATTTCTCGCCGGAATTTTAGGTGGCGCCATAGCCATTCCCGGTCCGCCGATGATTATGTATGGCACATTCATGGTCGGAGCCGGTCTATGGAAAGGACGGCGGATGAAAGCAGTATTCACCGCCTTTTTCGGAACAGTACAACTCTACCGATTGGCTACCCTACTGATTGCAGGTTCAGTCACGGCGCCATTGGTGACGGAAGCTGCGCTGGGTCTACCTGCTCTATTTCTCGGAGCCTGGCTGGGCATTCTTATTTTCCGCTACATTTCCCAAAGAATATTCCGCTGGGTCGTTTTGGCTATGCTCACGGCCAACGCCTTGATCTTGCTTGTGGGTTAATCACTCGTGCGAAGGCCCAAGGCAAGATCCCAATCGAATCCTGTCTTACATGGGATATGAGCCCCGCTTTCCAAGCGGCTTGGACGGCCAAGCCGGACTCATCCGCAATCAGTTCGTCTCTCGATAGATCCTGCCGAAGATATCGCCATACCAAAATGAAGATTCCGCACTTTTCTGCTGCGATTTCAGTAGTCCGCTTTCCCTATGACACTCTAGCTGCACCGTTTGTGTTCATTGAAAGTAACCCTGCGCTACCGCTCACTGGGCTCAATCCCCTCCGGTCTCTAAGACTCATAACAGCCAATTCGGAGCCGAGTCCCAGGGCTTCGGTAAATGCCCGTCCTTTGCGGGAGGCGGGACCGGATCGCTCACCACCAAAGGGTGTGTAACTGCCGCACGCGATGGGATCTCACCGGCAGTGACCGGAACTATTACACCGGCGATTTGGCGTGCGGACGTTTTCTTGGACTGTTTACACAGCCCAGCCCAGACGATTCCTATACTCCAGTGGACTCATTCCTCCAAGCGACATCTTGATTCTCGTTTGATTGTACCAGCGGGGGTATTCACTGAGGGTATCCATGAATTCCCCCAGCCTGACCCCACCCCGGGGCCTGCCATAGAACATCTTCATTCTTGGTGGTGCCGAACACACCTTCACAGCCGCGTTGTCCGCCGCACATCCCTTCTTGGACATCGACCTGGTGAGGACGGATTCTTGTATTCGGGCGATCCATCCTTCCCAACGGTACCGAGTCCCTCGAGCTGTATGGATCAGGGGACGCTCGTTCAGATTTAGGATTGCTGTTGCGCTATCGAGTATACTGTTGACCAACTCGGCGCCGCGGTTATCCCTATTTCCCAACTCGGCAGATGACCATCAAAGCAATCAACGATAGGCGAGAACTAGAGTTTGTCGGCCGGAATACTGGGTTTCCTGATATCAGTGAGCCATTTCCGGTTGGGCACATCGGCATGAAAATTCCGCGCCCCCATCGTGCCGGAGACCAGGCTGCAAAGAGGAAAGACGCAAAGCGCCTAGAAAGAAGAAGCAGGACGGCCGATAGTACTAAGCTCTAACGGAACCTTCGACCGTCACATGGCTGCTTTACCTCCCTGGGGGTGGGCGTCCCGCAGGGCACGACTCGTGGAGCCGCGAAGAAACTCTTCGGACCGGTGATGGCAAGTGGCATCATCGATGAAACCTCGCCTCTTAAGCGCAGACGACAACCCCGGACCAATGACGCCGAATCCAGGACACCATCCTGACGCCGCGCGCCCATGTGATGGCACTTCGTCCGCAACGGACGGCGATACGGTCGAGTCGCCGACACCGCCGACCGTCACCCCGACGGCACTTTACCCCCAGTTCGACGTGAGGTGGGATCCATGCGGAATCGACGCGTGATACTCTATGCCTTCATCGCACTATTTGCATTGGTGGCCGCCTGCGGCGAAGCCGACACACTCGGCGAAAGCGGGAGATTGGTCGATCTCGCCAAGGCCGAGTGGACTCTCGATGCTGAAGGCGAGACCCTGCTCGATAGCGATTCCCTAGATGACGATATCCGCGCCATCATAGAGGGATCTCCGTCCCTGGATCTACCCGAGAGTCCTTACAACCGAATCGACACAGCCCTGGAGGACGGCGAGATCGACCGCAAGACCCACGCCCTATTGACCCTCCAGGCGGCCTACACCTCGGATGCCCTCCCCGAAAACTACCAGGGAACCAAGTACGTCGACGGCAAGGTCACTCTGAAAAGTGAGATCCAGTGGTTGATCAACAATTATCAAGATCTGAACGAAGATGAACGGGCGATAGCCCATCCATTCGTGATATCGGCGAAGGACTCAGGAAGCTACTTCCATCCCGCCTTCAGCGAAGAGGGAAAGGGACTTCGGGATTTCCGGGTGAGCGCCACCGCCTACGCGGCCGAGGTAGACTGGAAGGAACAGAGAGTCTCCATCCCTGGAGCCCCGGAGGACATATGGCTTCGCCATCGCGCAAAGGGGCTCTCTGAGGCCAAACGCGCGGAGATCGCGGAGCAAATCGAACACATCAAAGTCGCGCTCACTAAGGCGTGGCCCAAATTCAAAGTGCTTCTCGGAGTGCAACCGACCAGGCAGATAGAGATCTTCCTGACCCACCGGCTGGCCTCCGACACGAACGGTGAAGCCGTATATTACCCGAGCAACGGCGGAATACACTCCTATGAAATCCACCTCACCGAACGACTCAATGGTGACGCCCTACGCAGTGTGACGGTACACGAGCTGTTTCACCTGTTTCAATACGAAATCGGACTCACCTGGTTCGACGTCAGCCCCCAGCTCGACTGGCTCACCGAGGCGACGGCGGTGTGGTCGGAAGACTACATGCAAAGCGATCTCTACCCCTCCTACAACGGAGAACACCAGTACCTCAAGGAGTTCTTTGGCCACCTCAGCTCCGATCGCCTATCGTGTCGGGGTACGCGCGAATATGCCAGCTATGTCCTGTTCCGCTTCCTCACCGAAGAGCACGGATACGATATGGCAGATATACTGCGCGCCGCGGCCGCCGAGAAATCGAGTATGGATATCCGGGGTATGCTGATGCGCGAGATGGGTATGGGGGACCTCAGAGAACTCTATGGGGAGTTCGCCCTATACAACTGGAACACGGATCCATTTCGGAGATATTCGGACAACCCCAGCTTTCCTCCACCCCCCAAGCCCGGAATGCCCTGGGGCGAAAGCCGAAAGATTCACTCCATTGGCAGGACCGGGGAATGGGAGTTCTCCGCGGAGATGGAGGAGGGCGGTATCACATACCAGATATTCGTATTCGACTCCCCTCCCGATGAGATCGCCTTCGTCCGCTTTGACTTCGAAGAGGCTCCTCCAACCGTCGACGATCTGCCCGTCGTCGGAAGGCAGGCCCTGATCAAGATAGGCGACGACTGGAGTCGTGAAGATTGGTCGCAACTGGAGTACCGTGAATTCTGTCGCCGGAAGGATGAAGAGCAAGTTCAGGGGGTCGTGTTGATCAGTTCCAATGCTCACCTGCAGTGGCCAACATCCTACGACTTCACCTTGACCACAGATGGCGACTGCCCCATGAAAGGTTTCACCAAATATACCTGGGAGTTTACTGCCGAAGCGGAGGGCATCTCCCTCAAAGAACACCACGAATTGTATTCTCGGGACCGCGTAGAGTATTGCCCGATAACCGAATCGCTCGTCCTGACGGAGCGGGAGGTAACCTTCGAGAGTTACGCCCAGTCGGCGATGCCGAATCCCTTCCACATGGAAGGGGTACCGAAAGTCGGGCCCGACGTGGTTAAACAAGTCATCACCGGCGAAGGCAGACTGTACGAAGTGTACGCAGTCGAAGACGAGTACATCAAGTTGGAGTTCATGGAAGATGGAATTGTGGCTATCCATCTCTTCCCTACTCCCGAAGCGCGTGTATGGATAACATACACGGAAACCGGCGACTTAAGAGAAGACGTAAAACAGCGGGATCGCCCGTCGGGCATGCCACGTGGATCGATTGAATTCCGCGACGGCACAAGGACGTACACCAGCCCCTCCGGTGAGAAGATTACGGAAAGTTGCACGATCGATGGGAGGGTAGTATCCGGGGTGATCACGTCAGAATCTACGGAATCCTTCGGCACTGCTCGGTACACGGTGGAGTTCGAATACGGGATGTGATTGAGATGGGCTCCCGGGAATTGATGGCCGGATGCTTACAGACATCCAAATTTCGCGAGGTTACTCTGCACCCGGGCGTAATGCGTGAGTCTGGACGATCGCCTACCGCACACGAAATACTTGGCTCCTCCGGAATTCGACGAGTCTCTCCGGACATCCATTCCGCAAGCAGGGCTCTGTGCCCTCAGACATAAACCCATCTCGGCACTAACGCCTTCGGCGTGTTAGCCATATCCTGGTCATGGAGAGCAATACTTTCTGGCAAGATCCATTTGTATTTGTACTTTCCTCGCTCGCGATTCAATTCGCTGGTGGTCTCCGGAAACAGTCGCGAGTTTGCGATACCGGTATGATCTCTCCTTTACGAAAGGGTCCGGGCCCTTGTTCCTGCCGCCACCGCGGACTACCCCTTTTCACCTAACATACCTGGCATTCACTCGATTTGAGTTTGTACCGGAACGCATTGTGGGAATAGTTCCTATGGCTACCGTAATTCCAGGTGGAGACGGTCTAGTAGCTAGTTCCCAAGCGAATGGAGGGAGTGAATGATATGGATGTAATTGTAAGTTCAATCCTGCTAGTATTCTTATATTACGTGTTATGGTTTGTCATTGCCCTGGTGCTAAAGAACAATTCTGTTGTTGACATTGCCTGGGGTCTTGGATTCATAATGGTCGCCCTGTTTTCACTCGCATATGCTGAGCAGATTACGTTTCGAGCACTTTTGGTCACAGGGTTAGTACTTATCTGGGGCGGTCGCCTTACTTTTCATATCTTGAAACGGAATTGGGGTAAACCAGAAGACTTCCGCTACGCTAATTGGAGACAAGAGTGGGGAAAATGGGTTATCCCAAGAGCGTTCTTACAGATATTCGTCCTCCAAGGGGTAATCCTGTTGTTGATTGCCCACCCTGTCATTCTTATTAATACGGCAGCAGATTCTAATCTCTACATACTTGATGGAATCGGCCTATTAATTTGGGTCATAGGTTTCATCTTTGAATCCGTTGGGGACAAGCAGCTAGCCGACTTCAAGAAAGACAGGAATAATCGAGGCCGAATTATCAAGAGTGGATTATGGAAATATACGCGGCATCCCAATTATTTCGGGGAAGCAACGATGTGGTGGGGTATTTTTGTCATTGGCTTGGCCGGTGGAATCCCTTGGTACGCCATCATCAGTCCGCTAACGATTACGTATTTGCTGCTGTTTGTCTCTGGTGTTCCCATGCTGGAGAAAAAGTTTGAAGATAGCGAAGAGTTTCAAGAATATGCTCGGGTAACGAGCAAATTCTTCCCATGGTTCCCTAAAACAAATAGGTAGATGGACGTCCCGACGGAAGGATACTCACGATGATGAGACAGGTGCTCATCGGATTCACAGGCCACGGCGGTTTAATGCTGTCTCGCGCATGGCCGCAACATGATACGGGCAATGCGAGTCCTCACCTATCCATCCAAGGCTACGCCGATAGTCCGACACGATGAGTTGACGCCGGAGACTCGTAAGAAGGGCGTGGGCGGTGCAACGTATACCATATAGGAGAGGAACGCAGTTATGATCTCACCCTGAGATCTATTTGAAACCACCATATCCTCAGCCGAGCCATAAGCCGGCGATTTTAGATGGCCAGCGGCAGAGATGATTGGAGTTGAGTGCACCCGGTCGCCTTGCTCATCTATGTGGCAGCCCCTGCTTTGGTGGAGGGATGCAGCTGTAACAAGGCGAATAACGCCCACGCGGAGCGATCCCGGGATCCCGCCAGCCGAAGAGTCCTGAAGGAGGCGTACTATGATGAACTTGGCTTATCTTACAAAGGCATACCTGATAACCCTGGCAGTTTTCCTCCTCCTTGATATTCCGTGGATTGGCGCAGTTGCCAGAAGCCTCTACCAAGAGCAGATCGGCTTTCTTCTAAGAGAGAGATTTAATCTGCTGGCCGCGTTGCTCTTCTATGCTGTATTCATCGTAGGATTAATGTTCTTCGTGATAAATCCAGCCGTACTGAGAAACAGTTGGCAGTTTGCTCTCTTTGCCGGCGCCTTCTTTGGGTTCATTTGCTATGCCACGTATGATATGACAAACCTCGCAACGATCAAAGACTGGCCAGTACTCATTACAGTAATAGACATCGTTTGGGGTAGCGTCCTGTGTGGGACCACCTCACTGATTAGCTACTACCTTATAGTGCGTTTCTTGTAGAGAGTATTCCGGATTCGGCGGGAAGTGGAGAGAAGGAAGTTCCCGTCTTAGAAAGCCTTACGGTGGTATCAGTCGGGTCTCGAGTCCCTACCGGCGATGGTGACCTTGTTTTCTGTTCCCGATAGCAATCGTCCGATATTCGGTCGGTGACGCCATAGCAGGATGGCGCTGAGGAGTATGGCGAATGCGGTATAAGGCATAGGCATTTCGAAACCGATCATCAGAATGGGAAGAAGGATGGCTCCAATGACTGCACCCAAGGAAACGTAGCGGGTTATAATCGTGATGCTGATACCAATCAACATGATGATAAGCATGACCTGGGGAGCAAGTCCCAGCACCACCCCGACCGTAGTTGCCACGCCGCGACCACCCCGAAACCGGAGAAAGATTGACCAGTTGTGCCCTGCTACCACTGTAACTCCCGCTAACATCACATAGAGGCTGTCCATTCCCAGCCAACGAGCGATGAGCACTGGAGCTAGACCCTTACCGAGATCCAACACAAGTACAGCAATGGCAGGTCCCACACCTAGCGTTCTCAGTGCATTGGTTGTGCCCGTGTTCCTGCTGCCATGCTCTCTAATGTCAATACCACCAACCACTCTCCCGGCCAAGTAGCCAAACGGAATGCCGCCGAGAATGTATGCGGTTAGGAAGATCATAGCCACTTCCACTGTTCATTCCTCCCAGATGGGATCCGACCTAGCGCCGGAATCGGTTTCTCTCTTACAAACATCTCATGA
>PWSR01000127.1 GCA_003563985.1 Clostridia bacterium
CGTTCGATTTCATTCTATCACCTGATGTCTTCCGCTGCCCCGGGCCGGGTTCCTGCGCGCGGTGGAGAAGGGGAATGCACGATCCCAATCGAAGTACAAACGATCGGTAGCTATGGAGCGCATTGCGCTTCAAGGTGATCCGTTTCGGTACCCGGCGCTTCACGCGGCTTCACGCGTGCGCGTGCGCAGGGAATTCGGGTGACGGGGCATATGGGCATCCCGGGCAGGGCTTTGCGGGCTTTCCTCTCGTTGGAGTCCCCACCAGTTCTATACGAAGCCGACCGGGGTCATGTGGAAAGATCCCTGCCCCAGAGTCCCGGAGTGCCGGGGGCCTTTGCCATCGATTTCGCACTACCTAGTACCTTCGCCTGGATGGAGAGATAGGATGAACGTATACATAGCGGTGGACATGGAGGGCATTGCCGGGGTGGTCAGCTGGGAGGAGACCACGGGTGGGAAGGCGGACTACGAGCGCTTTCGTCGGTTGATGACCGCGGAGGCCGATGCCGCCGTCCGCGGCGCCTTCGATGCCGGCGCCCGCGATGTCCTGGTGAACGATGCCCACGGGAGCATGCGGAACCTGGTCATCGAGGAGTTGGAACCGAGGGCGGAGCTGATCGGGGGTAGTCCCAAGGCCGCCAGCATGATGGAAGGGTTGGATGCGGACATCGACGCCGTCGTCATGATCGGGTTTCATTCCATGGCCGCGAGCTTCGGCGTACTCAATCACACGTATACCGGCTCGGTGCTGGAATATCGAGTGAACGGGCACCGGATGGGGGAGATCGGGATGTGCGCCGCCCTGGCCGGCCAATACGGCGTCCCCGTCGCCTTCGTAAGCGGAGACGACACGACGATCCAGGAGGCCCGGGCGTTGATCCCGGGTATCGCGACGGCCCAGGTCAAGCGGTACGTCGGGCGGTATGCCGCGCGATCCCTCAATCCCCGGCGATCGCGCGAGCTGATTCGGTCCGGCGTAGGAGGAGCGCTGCTCGGCCCGTTGCCGGATCCACTCCGCGTCGAGATACCCGTCACCCTCCGGCTATCCTTCACCGACAGCGCCGGCGCCGATGCCCACAACCTCATGCCCGGGGCGAAACGGTTGGATCCGCTCACGGTGGAGTACACCGCGGAGGACTACGCCGACGCGTATCGCGCTGCGCGGGCGCTCATGCTGTTGGGTGGGTTGTAGAACCATGGGGGAGGAAGGGATGTCCATGTCCTTGCGAAACACCAAGATCGTAGCCACCCTGGGACCCGCCTGCTGGGATCACGATGTGCTCGGCGAGATGTATCGGTCCGGTGTCGATGTCGCCCGCATCAACATGTCGCACGGCTCCGACGACGAGCACCGCCGGGCGGTCAACCTGGTCGAAGAGATCAGGCGGGGAGAGGCACCCGGGCGCCCGCTGGCCCTGATGCTCGATACGCGCGGCCCGGAGCTTCGCCTCACGGGACTCGAGGAGGCCATCGAAATCGAAGCGGGGGAGCGCATCGGCCTGGCCGGCCAGGAGGACGAGGTGCACGCGGCGCCCGCGGATTTCCCCAGCTTCCGCGTCAGCATCCCGCACCTTGTGTCCCGGGTTCCCATCGGCTCCCGGGTGTTGATCGACGACGGGCGAATCGAGCTGGAGGCCATCACCGTGGAGGACGGGTGGTTGGTCGTTTCCGCGGCCCATCGCGCCCGGATCCGCCCCGGCAAGGGCGTGGCCTTTCCCGGCGTATCCCTCAGTCTCCCGTTCCTCTCCAGCGAAGACCTCCGGGATATCGACCTGGCGGCGGAGATCGGGGCGGACTGGCTGGCCTTGTCCTTCGTCCAGGAGGCGGCAGACATCCTCGCCGTCCGCGATCACCTGGGGGAGCGGGCCCCCGGCCTGATGGCCAAGATCGAGACCCTGGCCGGATATCAGAACCTCGATGCCATCCTGCAGGTGGTCGACGGAATCATGATCGGGCGGGGCGATCTCGGCGTCGACTGCCCGCCCGAGGAAATCCCCCTGATGCAAAAGGATATTATCCACCGCTGCAACCGGGCCGGGATCCCGGTCATCACCGCGACGCAGATGCTCGAGTCCATGATCGAAAACCCCATCGCCACCCGCGCCGAGGCCAGCGACGTGGCCAACGCCATCCTGGACGGCACGGATGCCGTCATGTTGTCGGGGGAGACGGCCGCAGGGTCCTATCCGCTGGAGACCGTGGCCACCATGGCCCGCATTATCGAGCGGACGGAGTCGGGTTGGATCGGGGGCCGGCCCGCCACGGACAGCCCCATCTGGTCCACGAGCGTAACCGACGCCGTGGCGCGAAGCGCGGTCTGGATCGCTGCGGAAGTGGACGCCGAGGCCGTGTTGACCCCCACCCAGTCCGGGCATACTGCCATGATGGTATCCCGGTATCGCCCGGAAGTACCGGTGGTGGCCGTGACGTCCTCAAGGCAAGTCTGGCGCCGCCTGGCCCTGGCCTGGGGAGTGCATCCCCTCCTCAAGGACGCCGAGGGAGACGTGGTGGAGGATGCCGGGGAGGTGGCCATGCGGGCCAAGTACGTTTCCCCGGGGGCCCGCGTGGTCGTCACCAGCGGCCAGCCCCAGGGGGTCCCCGGTACCACAAATGCCCTGCAGGTGAAGACCCTGGGTAGGATCCTCGCCCGCGGTTCCGGCGTCGGCCGGACGGTGGCGCGGGGGAGGGCGGTAGTCGAAGACGCCGAGGGTGAGATCTCCCCGGAATTCTCGCCCGGTGACATACTGATCATCCGCGCCTGGGAACCCGGCATGGGGGCGTTTGCCGCCGATGCTGCGGCCATCGTGGCAGAGGAACCGGGCCTCAGTTCTCCCGCCGCCCTGGCGGGACTGGGCTGGGGCATACCCGTGGTGGTCGGCGTGGAAAGCGCCACGGCCGTGGTGGAAGCCGGGGCGGAGATCACCGTGGACGCGCGGCGAGGCCTGGTTTACTCCCTCCGCGGCCCGGATGTAGACGATCCGATGCCCCGGGGAGGATAGGAACATGCATTGGACGAATATCTATGCCATACGGGTGCCTGACACCCCCATCCAAGCGGAAGTGGAGCGAGTTCGGTGAAGAGCAGAAGACAGATGCGAATATTGGGGATCATCAACGAAAAACCCATCAAGACCCAGCACGAGCTGGTCAATGCCCTTCGCGAGGACGGGTTGAAGGTTACCCAGGCTACCGTCTCGCGCGACATCAAGGAGCTCGGGCTCGTCAAAGTGCCCGCCGAGGATGGGGGCTATCGTTACCGGGAGTCATCGCGTTTCAACCGATCCGAGATCAACCGCCAGCTGGTGCGCACGCTGGAGACCTCCGTCGTCGGAATGGATTTCAGCGAGAGCATATTGGTAGTGCACACCCTGCCCGCCACGGCCCAGACCGTGGCGGAAGCCCTGGATGCGCTCAACTGGGTGGAAGTGATCGGAACCCTCGCCGGGGAGCGGACGGTCTTCGTCGTGGTCAAGCCCGCGGATAAGGTGCCCGACGTGATGGGACGGATCAGGGATTTTGCCAGTCGCGCGCATTGAAGGGCTGCAGGGGCGCTATCCGCGAAAGCAGGTACGCCCCGGCGACGCCCGTGGCGGTCCCGGCGGGCACCGCCAGGGCCAATAGCGGCGGCAGGTAGATCCACACGCCCGCGTATCGGGTCACCAGGTAGAAGATGGATAGCTGGCTCACGTTGTGGGTCGCGGCCCCGAGCACGCTCAGGCCGACGGGTCCGATGGGACCCAGCGCTGCCAGGGACATGACCAGCGCGGCTCCGATGGCTCCGCCCGAACTCATGGCGAAGGTGAGGGTGCCGAAGGTACCCCCGAGGAGAGAACCGAGAACGGCTCGTCCCGCCGCAATGATCAAGGCATCACGGGTTCCCCACATGACGACCGCCAGGAGGGTGATCAAGTTTGCCACCCCGAGCCGGGCCCCGGGAATCGGGATGGGGGCGGGGAGGGTTCCCTCGATCCAATGGAGAATGGCGCCCATAGCGATGAAGAGGGCGAGGCGAGATAATCTTCGAGCGTTCAGGTTCCTTGCCCCCTTCCGGCCACAATTCGACTAATGCTACCAAGGCCCATCGCGGTCGGTCAACGTACGCAGTATCCGAGAGGGGGAGAATGCTTGCCGTCACGAGAAGGCAAGGACATTACTCTGGCATTGACAGGAGATTCCCTGATCACCCGCAGACTCATACCCTACGCTGAGCCGAACTACACCCGGATGTTGGATCGCATTCGATCCGCCGACGCTTCTTTTACCAACCTCGAGGGGTTGCTGACCCATTTCGAAGGATATCCCGCCGCCCAGAGCGGCGGCACCTACGTGGTCGGGCCGCCGGAACTGGCCGACGACTTGCTCTGGGCCGGTTTCAACCTCTTCGCCCGCGCCAACAACCACTCCCTGGACTGGAGTTTCGGGGGGCTCTTGGCGACGGACCGGGAACTCGATGCCCGGGGTATGGTGCACTCCGGGGTGGGGTTGAACCTGGCGCTGGCCCGTTCCCCCGCCTACCTGGATACGCCGGCGGGGCGCGTCGCCCTGGTGTCCACCTCCGCCACCTTCCCCGCCGGCGGGCAAGCCGGAAAGCAGCGGGTCGATCTGCCGGGTCGCCCCGGTTTGAACCCGCTGCGCTTCAAGGTGCGGTATGAAGTCCCCGCGACGGAACTGGAGAATCTGCGCGAGATGAGCGAATCCCTGGGACTGGAGGCGACCAAGCGACGTATGGCCGCCATGCGGGGACGCCCCGTCGAAAGCAACTTCACCCTGGGTCCCCTGGAGTTCGTGCCTTCCTCGGATGGAACGCACCGCGTGGTCACGGAACCGGATGCCGCGGACCTGGATGGAAACCTCCGCGCCCTGGAGGAAGCCAGGCGCCAGGCGGACTGGGTGATCTTCAGCGTGCACAGCCACGAACCCGGACCCGATGACCCGCGTTCTCCGGCGGAGTTTTTCAAGACCGCGGCCCGCCGGGCGGTGGAGGCCGGAGCCGACGCCGTCGTGGGGCACGGTCCGCACCACATGCGCGGTATCGAGATCCACCGGGACCGGCCGATCTTTTACAGCCTCGGGAACTTCATATTCCAAAACGAGACGGTGCAGTGGCTGCCCCAGGATTTCTACGACAACTACGGCCTGACCGTCGAAGATACCCCGGATCGGGCCTACGATCGTCGCACGGACGAGGATTCCCACGGCTTCCCCGCCCATCCGATGTACTGGCAGGCGATGGTGGCCGAGGTGCGCTTCGAGGACCGTCGTCTCGCCGGGATCGACCTGCTGCCCGTCTCCCTGGGGTACGGGAAGCGGCGCACATTGCGCGGTCGTCCGCTCCTCGCAGAGGGCGAGGAGTTCGACGCCATCGTCTCGGATATGCGGGAACGGTCCGCGCCCTTCGGTGTCGACCTCGGAGAAGCCATCCCCGACGGCGTGCGGGTGTGCTTGGATTGATGGGCCGGGGGGAGGGAGGCGTCGACGCGCGAATCCTTCCCCCCTCCTTTTATGCCCGGAGGGCGTTGACGGTGGCCCGGAATCTCCTGGGATGCCTGTTGATCAGCCGGGTGGAGGGAGAGTTGACGGGGGGCATCATCGTCGAGACCGAGGCGTACGCCGGAGCCACCGACGGGGCCTCCCACGCCTTTCGCTACCACAG
>PWSR01000165.1 GCA_003563985.1 Clostridia bacterium
GCCGTCCGGACGCTGCTGGTCGGCGAGCGATACCTCGTGGCCGGGGCTGCGGGGTTCTCGTGGGAGATGGCACACAACGTACAAACGCTATCCTTCTATCTCGGCGTTCCCCTGGCATTCGCCTTCTTCGGGGCCCTGTTTCCCGGCCTGATGTGCCGCCGCGTATTGTTCGCCATCCAGGGCATCGCGATCGCCTTCGCCGCGGTGGTCGTACTATCTCCGGCCCGGGTATTCACCCGGATCAACCCGGGGTTCCAGGCCTTCACCGTACTGGCCATCCTCTATCTGCTGTACCTGCTGGGCCGCGCCGTGCGTCGACCCAAGCCCGGCACCGGATTCGTGGTTGCCGGGGCCCTGGTCCTGGTGTTCACGACGATTCACGACATCGTATTCCTGAGCGTCTGGATGAATGACAGCAATCCCGGGATACTGCGTTCATTCCTGTTGGGAGGCAACCTATCCTCCGTGGGACAATTATTCTTCGTGTTCGCCCACGCACTGCTGTTGGCATCTCGCTTTTCGGGCGCCCTCCGGGGGCGGGAGCAGTTGAGCGAGGAACTGCGGAGGATCAATGCCAACCTGGATTCCATGGTCCGTCGGCGCACCGCAGACCTGGAGGATGCCCGGAGCAAGGTGGAGCGGCAACGAAGGGAATTGCAGCGATCCAACCGAATCCTTCGGCGCATATCCCTTCACGACGCTCTAACCGGACTGTGGAACCGGCGCAAATTCGACGAAGCCCTCAATGAACAATGGCGACGCTGCCGCCGCGAAGGCAGTCCGCTCTCCCTGGTGATCATCGATATCGACTGCTTCAAGGAATTCAACGACCATTACGGGCACAAGGCCGGGGACGACTGCCTCGTCGCCGTGGCGGACGCCCTGGCCGGGCGGTTCCGCCGGTCGACGGACCTGGTAGCCCGTTACGGTGGCGAGGAGTTTGTCGTACTGATGTCCGGATGGATGGAAGGAAACGCCCCGGAGATGGCGGAGCGAGCCCGGGAGGCGGTGGAGTCCCTGGGTATAGCGCACCCGGCGTCCCCCCTGGGCGAATACCTGACGGTCAGCGTCGGGTTGGCCACCGTGATCCCGGACGCCTCTCTCTCCCCCGGGGACCTGTTCGCGGCGGCCGATGAAGCCCTGTATCGCGCCAAGAAGGTCGACGGGAAGAACGCGATAATCCAGGGGGCGGTGGAGGACGTCGAGGTAATCTAGGGAGAGCTGCTGGATGGGGAATCCCCGGGAAGCGGGGCGGCGATGGATCGCACCGGGTCATTCACTCCCGTGAACCCTCATCGCAGTTCGGGGGAACGTCGGATTCCGTTCGGCACATGAAGCGATAGATCAACGCGTCCAGTTCCCGACTCAAGAGCATGAGCCTATCCGGATCCACCCCTTCTTCCTGGCCACCGGCGATCCGGTACATCTGCGCCCGCAGGGATGCAATTCGATCGAGGATCTCATCGGGACGATACTCTGGCATGTAATTCGACCCACCTCGCGCCCTAAGTTCGTCGATTTGCCGACGCCGGGACCATACGAGCACCCGCCGCAATTCCGACGGCGGGTGCTCGTATGGTGTCTTCGATTCTCGAGACGGGGCCCTGCGCATCTACCCCCGGCTCATAGTGCTCCGAGCCTATCGCCGCTTGCGATCATTTCTTCCGCGATCGCGGGAACCCGGGCGGCGATTCGAGTCCCGTTCCTTCTCCTCTTTAGAGCGAACGGGTCGTTCCTTGCGCGTCTCCTGGGCTTCGACGGCCTCCCGGCCCATCTCCTCGATGCAGGCCTGCCGGGAGAGATTGATGCGATCCATCTTGTCGACCTCTACCAGCTTCACCATGACCTCGTCGCCCACGGAGACGACGTCCTCGGGAGAATCGACGTACTCGGTGTCCAACTTGGATACGTGAACCAGGCCGTCCTGGTTCGGGAGGATCTCCACGAAGGCGCCGAGATTATCTACGATCCGCTTGACGGTGCCCTTGTAGATCTTGCCCACCTCGACCTCCGCCGTGAGTCCGCGGATGCGCTCGACGGCTCCATCGATGCCCTCGGCGCTTTCGGAGGCGACATATACCGTACCGTCGTCCTCGATATCGATCTGTACGCCGTATTCCTCGACGAGACTGTTGATCATCTTACCACCGGGTCCGATGACGTACCGGATCTTTTCGGGGTTGATCTTCAACGTCACGATGCGGGGCGCATGCTTCGACATCTCTTCGCGGGGGGCGGGGATTACCTCGAGCATCTTGTCCAGGATGAAGAGTCGACCGGACTTGGCCTGATCGAGGGCCTCCTGGAGGATGGCCCGGTTGACGCCGCGGATCTTGATGTCCATCTGCAGGGCCGTGATGCCCTCGGCGGTGCCGGCCACTTTGAAGTCCATGTCCCCGAGGTGATCCTCGAGGCCCTGGATATCCGAGAGGACCGCGTACTTTTCGCCTTCCTTGATCAATCCCATGGCGATTCCCGCCACCGGAGCCGCGATATGGACACCGGCATCCATGAGGGCCAGGGTGCTGGCGCACACGCTGGCCATCGACGTGGATCCGTTCGAGGCCAGGGCTTCGGATACGAGCCGCAGGGTATACGGGAAATCATCGCTGGAAGGCAGTACCGGGAGTAGGGCGCGCTCCGCCAGGGCTCCGTGGCCGATTTCCCGGCGACTGGGCATCCGCATGAAGCGCGATTCGCCCGTACTGTAGGGCGGGAAGTTGTAGTGGTGTAGATAGCGCTTGAACTCTTCGCGGTGTCCGAGACTATCGATCATCTGGCGGTCTCCCACGGATCCGAGGGCCAGGACCGTCAACACCTGGGTCTCGCCCCGGTTGAACAGGCCGCTACCGTGAACCCGCGGCAGGAATCCGACCTCGCAGCTGATGGGTCGAATCTCCTCGGGTTTGCGTCCATCGGGACGCTGGCCGCGATCGACGATGGCCCGGCGCATCTCTTCCTTCTCGATTTGTCGCAGCACCTGGCCGATTGCCCACGCATCGTCGGGGAACACGTCCTCCAATTCCTCGTGGACTTCCTGGAATATGTCGGCCCGCATGGTCTCGCGGTCGTCCTTGTCCTCGGCGAACAGGAAGTCGCGAACGCGGGAGCCCACCGAACGGCGGACGGACGCTTCGACCTCGGCCGATATCTTCTTCAGGAAGGGATCTTCGCCCTCCTCGGCCATCTCCTCGACGATCTGTCGCTGCAGTTTCGTCAGGCGCTTGATCTCGCGGTGGGCCATCTCGATTCCTTCGATGACGGCATCCTCCGAAACCTCGTTGGCTCCGGCTTCCACCATGACCACGGCGTCCTCGGTACCCGCGACCACCAAATCGAGGTCACCGGCGTCGAACTGTTCTCCGGTGGGGTTAAGCACCAATTCTCCGTCGACCATTCCGACTCGCGCGGCGGCCACGGGATCGTTGAGGGGGATCCAGGACGTGTTCAACGCCATGGAAGCGGCGGTAATGCCCAACACATCCGGGGGACAATCCGGGTCGAAGGAAAGCACCGTTATGACGACTTGAACGTCGTTACGGTATCCCTCGGGAAACAGCGGGCGGAAGGGACGATCGATCAATCTACAGGTCAGGGTCGCCTGGTCCGACGGTTTACCTTCCCGGCGGAAGAAACTCCCGGGAATCCGACCGACGGCGTATTGTCTTTCCTCGAAGTCCACCCGGAAGGGTAGGAAATCGAGATCCTCCTTGGGTCGCGAACTCGCCGCGGCGGTGGCCAGGATTACGGTGTCGCCCCACTGGGCGACGACGGACCCCGCCGCCAGCTGCGCCAGTCGTCCAAATTCAAACGTCATCGATTTCCCTTCGGTTTCGAAGGTATAGGTTTTTCGCTTATGCAAGATGTAACCTCTCTTTCGAATTCAATCGTTTGGTAGGTGCTCCGCGACTATCGGCGGAGGCCTAAACGTTCAATGAGGGCGTAGTACCTGGAGGCATCCTTCTTGCGCAGGTAATCGAGAAGACTGCGGCGCTGGCCGACCATCTTCAAAAGGCCCCGCCTCGAGTGGTGATCCTTGGAGTGTTCGCGTAGGTGTTCCGTGAGTTGGATGATGCGATTGGTCAGGATTGCGACTTGAACCTCGGGGGAACCCGTATCGCCCTCGTGTTGCCGATATTCCTCGATGATCTCTTGTTTGATGCCCTTGTCCAGCCCCATGTTCTATCTACCTCCGAAGTATTGAGTGATCCCCGAAGACCGAGAATACCGCTGGAGGAAAAGCCAATATCCCGGCCTCGGTTCGCCCCCTAAAGGGCAGTCTTTCATCGCAGTCTAGCATAACCTCGAGGAGGTCCGCAAACTCTCCGAGCCGTCGGCATCCATGGCCGCAAGCGCGATTTCACAGTCTTCCGCGATCTGCGCCTTCAAAGCGTCGGCATCCCGGAAGGAGCGCAGCCCTCGCAATCGGTGGAGAAAAGACACCGCGAGGCTACGGCCGTAGAGGTTCCCGTGAAACCCGGGGATGTGGACTTCTACGATGCGGGCCGCACTCGACCCGTCGCCCAGGGTCGGACTGCCACCGATGTTCGCGACCCCCGGGATGCTCCCTTCGTTGATCGCCCACTCGACCTCCACGGCGTAGACGCCGGGGGCCGGGAGTAACACGTCCCCGGGGGCCTTCACGTTGGCCGTGGGAAACCCCAGTCCCGCACCGAGGCCTCGCCCCCGGACCACGGTACCGTCCATGCGGTGGGGCCTACCGAGTAGCGAGTGGGCGCAGGTGACGCGCCCCGAACGAATGAGTTCCCGAACGGCGGTGCTCGACACCCGGTGGCCGTCGACTTGAACGGGCTCGAGCACCTCGACTCCAAAACCCATCTCCCGTCCCAGGTGCCGCAGCGTATCCGCTCCGGCGCTGCCGCCCCGCCCGAAGGTAAAATTGAATCCGACGCAGGCCTCGGAGACCTTGAGGTCTTCCACCAGGATCCGCCGGACGAAATCGCGGGGTCCCATCCCGGATAATCGATCGTCGAAGTGCAACGTGACCAGGGAGTCGACTTCCAACTCCGCGAGCAGCTGGGCCCGCACGGGCGGATTGGTGAGAACCCTGGGGCATCCCCGCCGCCCCAGGGCAAATCCCGGCAGGGGCCAAAACGTCAGGATGACCAACTCGCCCTGGATGCGCCGAGCCCGCTCCCGCGCCATCTCCACCAGGCGACGATGTCCCATGTGCACCCCGTCGAAGGAGCCGATGGCGACCACCCGTTGCACGACCGGGTCGCGACGGGCGAACTGCCGCAAGCCGAATAACCTCATCACCCGTCGCCCCCGATCTCCTCGGGCCGAACCAGGACGCACTGCAGTCGGAGCGCATCCCCTTCGCCTCGCCCCACGGCGACCAGGCGGCCGTTGCCGTCGAGCAACCGCAAGAGCCCCTGCGGAATCTCGCCGAGGTCCGCGGGAATCCCGCCGTGGGCAACGCTCAGTGCCTGCTCGAGATTGAGGACTTTGGAGGGCAAGAAACACAGGACATCGGCCGGAGACACGATGGGTATCACTCCGGAGTCGTCGGGGACGACGGCATCGCGCAAATGAAAGGACCCGACCCGGGTTCGGACGAGGAATGACATGAAGGCGGCCGAATCCAGGCAACGCCCCAGGTCC
>PWSR01000210.1 GCA_003563985.1 Clostridia bacterium
CCATCGCAATACAACGAGAGAGGGGGCGCCACGGCGCCCCCTCTCTCGTTGTACTCAAATTCGGATCCAGTAGCTAACGCATCAGAACGTTACTTCCCGTCGACGAAACGAAGGATTTGCTCCCAGTTGCGATCGACTTCCGCCTGTATCTCCTCGAGTAGGTGCTTGTTCTCCTCGCGGAAGAGATGGCGGAATCGGCCCTGGGGCTTCATCCATTCCTCGATGGGTTTCTTCTCCCGCGGCCGGTAATTGAGTTTCCATTCACCGTACTCCACCTCGAAGAGCGGCCAGAAACAAGTGTCCGTGGCCAGCCGTAAGGTGGAAATGGTCGCATCGTCCGGAATGCGCCAGCCCCGGGGACAGGTGGCCAAGACATTGATGAACGCCGGCCCTTCGACCTCGAGGGCTTTCTTCGTCTTGGTCACCAGATCCCGCCAGTGTGCGGGCGTGGTTTGCGCTACATAAGGTATATTGTGAGCCGCCATGATAGCGGTCAGGTTCTTCCGGTGACCCGGTTTACCCGGAATCTTCGAACCCGCAGGGCTCGTACTGGTGTCGGCACCCATGGGAGTGGCGCTGGACCTTTGGATTCCCGTATTCATGTAGGCGCCATTGTCATAGCACACATAGACCATATTGTGTCCGCGCTCCATGGCACCGGACAGGGACTGCAACCCGATATCGTAGGTCCCGCCATCGCCTCCGAAGGCCATGAACTTGATTTCCTTGTCCACCTTCCCCTGGGCTTTCAGAGACCGGTATGCTGCTTCCGCTCCACTGATCGTTGCCGCCACATTCTCGAAGGCATTGTGTATCAGTGGCGTCTCCCAAGCACTGTACGGATATATGGTGGTAGCAACTTCCAAGCACCCCGTGGCCACTCCAGCCACTACAGGGTGATCGGCGGCGGCGAGCATCTGCCGCACAACGATGGAGGCACCACACCCGGCGCAAAGCCGATGTCCGCCGGTGAAGGGGACCTTCTTCTTGGAGAGTTCGCGTAGATTAACGGCCATCTCTACCCCCTACTCTCTAACGCCGAGATACGTAACCGGTTTCTCAATGTGACCGGCCGCCGCAGCTCTCAGGTTGTCTTCGAATACCTGGCGAAGATCCTCGGGGCGGATATCTCTGCCACCGAGTCCGTAAATGTAGTTGCTGACCATGGGCGCCTGCTCGCAGTCGTAAAGCGCGCTGCGGATCTCTTTGTACAAAGGCCCCCCGGAGGCGGCGAAGCTCTCGGCTCGATCCATGATCGCCAGCGCGGGCTTACCCCGCAAAGCTCGAACGAGATGGGCCACGGGAAGGGGCCGGAACACACGAAGCTTTACGAGGCCAACCCGCTTGCCCTCGCTGCGCATGGCGTCAACGACATCCTTGGCCGTGCCCGCTGTGCTGCCCAGAACCATCATCACAGCCTCGGCATCGTCTGTCCTGTACTCTTCGAAGAACCCGTAGTCTCGACCGCTGATACCCTCATATTCCTTCGCTATTTCCGGAATCACATCGAGGGCATTCTTCATCCCCTCGGCCTGCTGGCGCTTGTGTTCGAAGTACCAATCCTGCAAATCCAAGGGCCCGAAGGTAGTGGGATGATCCACGTCCAGGAGGGAATAGCGCGGATTGTTCTGTCCGACGAAGGCCTGAACGGCCGCATCATCTAAGGTGTATAGATTGTCCAAGGCGTGACTTATGATAAACCCGTCCTGGCAGACCATCACGGGCAACTCCACGTCGGGATGTTCCGCTATGCGGACGGCCTGCAGCGTATTATCGTAGGCTTCTTGCGCATTCTCGGAATATAGCTGGATCCAACCCGAATCCCGCGCTCCCATGGTGTCCGAGTGATCACAATGAATGTTGATGGGACCACTTAAGGCCCGGTTCACCACGGGCATCACGATGGGAAGGCGGTTGGAGGCAGCTATGTAGACGACTTCCCACATAAGTGCCAAACCATTGGCGGACGTCGCGGTCATGGACCTAGCTCCCGCCGCCGCAGCCCCCACTACAGCGCTCATTGCGCTGTGTTCGCTCTCTACTCTCTCGAAGACAGTGTCCACATCGCCGTCGGCGACGTAGCTGGAAAAGATCTGTACTATCTCCGTTTGCGGTGTAATCGGATACGCGGCAACCACGTCGGGGTTGATCTGCTTCATCGCGTAAGCGACGGACTCGTTGCCGGTCAACGCCATGCGGATCTCATTCGATTTTGCCGCAAGACTCATGGTTTCATCTCCTCCCACGGTCCTCAAAACTCCTCGGCGATCATCGTCATGGCGCCCTCTTTCGGACATTCGGCGGCGCAAATGCCGCAGCCCTTGCAATGATCGTAATCGATACCGATGACCTCGCCCTCTTCGTTCGTCAAAATTGATGAGTCGGGGCAGTAGACCCAGCACAACCGGCACTGGATGCACAGGTCGGCGTCGTGGATTGGCCGAGCACTGCGCCAGTCACCGGTCTGGTACTCTGCGGCGTTGCCCCCTCTGGGGATTACTCCTCCGCGAGGAACATCGCGCCATGTGGCATCCGGGGCAGGTGTCTGCCAGCGCTGACACCCTTCATCTCGACAATCGCTCATTCGGACTGCACCTCCTCGTACGCCCTTCGAATTGCCTCTAGGTTCCCCTGGACAATCTCGGGGCGGCCACCGAACTTCTTCTTCAGCTCCAACTCCATGTTTTCCATGAAGGCGTCGTAATCCAAGATACCCGTCGCGCGGATTACCGCACCCAACATAGGAGTATTCGGGATGCGACGACCAAGAGTCTCAACCGAAATGCGATTCGCATCAACCGCAAATATACGGAAACCTGAAATGCCCATCTGTTCACGTATGGTTCCCGGATCTTTTTCGGTGTTGATTACGATGGTTCCATCGGGCTTGAGCCCACTGGTGACATCGCCCGATCTCATTAGGGTAGGATCCAAGACCACCACAACCTCGGGCTCGGTAACGCCCGATCGGATTCGGATGGGTTCAGTGGATATGCGGTTGAACGAAGCGACCGGTGCTCCCATGCGCTCTGGCCCGTACTCCGGGAACGCCTGGATGAAGCGGCCGGCTGAAGATGCGGCTTCGGCCAATAAATTGGCCGCCGTCTTGGCGCCCTGCCCACCTCGGCCGTGCCACCTGATCTCTAAAATATGCGCCATAATGTCCTCCTCACTGGAACAATCTCTTCTGGCATCTGCTCCGCTATTCTCACGCCAAACCCGGTCGGCACGCGTATTTCTCGCCGCCGGCCGGGGTTAATCCGAGTTCTCGGCAAAGTCAAATGTAGTCTAACACGCGTCCCTAGGTGCGTCAAGAAACCGAAATTGCCCGCCATGATGGGATTTCTCGCGATTTCACAACACAGCGCTTGCGACCTTCTCGGCGCGCCCTGGATAGCGTCAAGGACGCAAAGGAACACCCCTGGGATAAGGATACCTAGCATCCTGCGGAGGACGACATGGAGTGGGATAAAGGAATACACTGGGAACCATTGCGGGCAAGATCATACCTATCGCAGCACCGTGTATCCATGATTCAAGATTCCGAAGGTTTGCGGCGTTCCCGCGCCTCGAGATTGACCGAGCGCCGCCCTTCAAGTGCCCGGGCCAGGGTCGCTTCGTCGGCGTAATCGAGATCCCCGCCTTCCGGCAAGCCCCGCGCTATCCGGGTAACATCCACTCCCAGGGGAAGGAGAAGGCGGGCCAGATACATCGCCGTCGCCTCGCCCTCTATGGTGGGATCCGTCGCCAGGATGACTTCCTGCACGAGACCCGCGCGAAGACGGGTCAGCAGTTCTCTGACGTGTAGTTCCTCGGGACCGATTCCATCCATCGGGGAGATCAAACCGTGAAGAACATGATATCTCCCCCGATAGTCCCTGATCCGTTCCATGGCAACCACGTCACTGGGGTCGGAGACCACGCAAATGCTCGTATCATCCCTTCTTTCATCGGAACAGATCTCGCAGGGATCATCATCGGTGAGGTTCTGACATATGGAGCAATGCGTCACCTTCCGTCGCGCCTCGACCATAGCTCGCGCCAGGGCAACCACCTGTTCTTCCGGCCTCTTAACGAGGTGCATGGCTAAGCGCTGGGCCGTCTTCGGACCGATGCCTGGCAGCTTGGCCAATTCCTCGATGAGATGCGCGACGGAAGGTGCGAAAAAGGAGGACAATGGTAGGCCGCCTAATTCATGAGCCCGGGGATATTGGGTAAATCCAGGCCGCCCGTGACCTTACCCAATTCCTCGCGCGCCATGTCCTGCGCCGACCGCATTGCCTCGTTGACCGCAGCGATGATCAGATCCCGCAACATATCCACGTCTTCGGGGTCCACAACATCGGGATCGATTTCCAGTTCCACCAAATCAAGTCCTCCGCTGACCGTGGCCCGAACGACCCCGCCTCCGGCAGTGGCTTCGACCGTTCGGCGTTCTATTTCCTTTTGCGTCTCTTCCATCTGCTGTTGCATCTGCTGGATCTGTTTCATCATCTTGCCCATGTTACCCATATTTCCGTGTCCCACGAATTCACCCTCCTCAAGGCTGTTGCAGCACCAACGTCAAGCCGGTAGCGGCCTCCATTACGTCGGGAAATCGGCATCCTCTAGTCCACCGATCACCTTACCATTAAAAGCATCGAGAACGCGTTCGAGGGCCGGATCCTCATCGCCAGTAGTGGTTTCCTCTTCGCCTCTACTCTCCTCTTTCACGGCGGAGTTGCCCGCGTCCCGCGAGTCCGATTCCCCCGAGGATGGGGAGGTAGAATTCGAGGTTCCCCCGGGCACCTCCGATGCGAATAAACACTTGATCTTGACCGGTCTCTCGAGAACCTCGCCGATGGCCTGCTCCACCAACTGGCGGTTCTCTTTTTCTGTTCTCTCGCGATGATAGGAGAAGCCATCCTGGAATATCAAGAAGACTTCTCCCTCGCGGATGGGTCCGGGTTCCGCAGGTTGAAGCAAGGCGTACGCCGGCATATTACTGCGCCGTACGATCTCCTTGACTCGTTCCCATCCATCCTCGCTCAACCCCCGCCCGGAATCGTCGCCGGGAACCTCGCGGACTTCATCCCGGGGCGAAGGCTTCGTGGCCACTGTATCTTTCGAATCGACCCGGCGCTCCTCCGGCATCCGGGCACCTTCCCCAGCCCCATCGGGGGCGGCAGTCATCTTGTCCCCGGGGTCGGAATCCGCCCGCAAATCGATCTCTCGGGCGGAGGAACCGGAGGCGTGAGCGAGTCGAATGGTGGTCATCTCCAGGAGAAATGACGGCCTCGATACATGACGCGCGCGACTCTCCGTTTCCGCCAGCGCATCCACCGCCGCGAGCAATCGCGGCAAATCATACCCCTCGAGAACCTCGATCATACGGGTGAGATCGTCTTCGGGAATCACGGGTTTGCGGGTTCCTTGGCTTGCTCGCAGCAACATCATGTCCCGGAACATCCCCAGCAATTCCCGTATGAATTGCGCGACGTCTGCCCCACCTAGCACGACATCCTCAACCAACTCGAGTAATCCTCCGACGTCGTCGTTCGCCATCTTGCGCGCGTAGTCAAACAGAATGGTTCGGGAAACTGCTCCGGTGATCTGTCGAACGTCTTCCTCTCGAATCAACC